>NZ_CP132911.1:3058440-3387660 GCF_036320485.1 Dyella sp. A6 | reverse complement strand
CGGCCATCGCGTTGTGGCTGGAAATGCTCGGCTTCGCCACCTATGTGCTGTGCCATCGCAATTACCGCGGACTGGGTCTGCTGGACCGGTTCGAGTGGCCGCGCTGGAAGCCGATCGGTCATCTGCTGCATATCGGCCTGCCGATGGCGGTGACCCTGCTGGCCGAAGCGGGGCTGTTCGTGGCCACGGCGCTGCTGATCGGGCGGCTGGGCGAAGACGTGGTGGCTAGCCATCAGGTGGCCCTGAACGTGGCCTCGGTATTCTTCATGATTCCGCTGGGCCTGGCGATGGCGACGACCGTGCGGGTGGGGCATGCGGTCGGGCGGGGTGATCCGATGGGGGTGCGCTATGCGGGTTTCTGCGGCATCGGCCTGACCCTGGTTTCACAACTTTTGTCGGCCGGCCTGATGCTGGGCGCGCCCCACTTCATCGCGTCGCTGTACACCCACGACGAACGGGTGATCGGGCTGGCCTCGCGGCTGCTGGTGCTGGCGGGCCTGTTCCAGTTCTCCGACGGCATCCAGGTGGTCTCGAACGGCGCCCTGCGCGGGCTGAAGGATACCCGCGTGCCGATGGCGATCACCTTGTTCGCCTACTGGGGTGTGGGCATGCCGGTGGGCTGGTGGCTGGCTTTCCGTCACGGCCTGGGCGCGCGCGGCATGTGGATGGGCCTGATCGCCGGATTGACCGTGGCGGCCGTGCTGCTGTTCACCCGCTTCTGGCGCAGCTCACGGCATCCGCACTTCGTCGGCGAAAGCCGCCTGGACGAACTGCCCAGCATTCCGCCCTTGCCCTGAGCTCGCGACTGGACAGCTGACGGCCGTGGCGTGAGCAGGTAGGCTGGCCGTTCCTCAGCAAGGATCATGCTCATGCCTCCACCGCCTCTTCGCCGGCCAGGGCGGCCGAATGGATTCTGGGCGTTCATGCGCACGTTCGGACGCGGTATCAACGCGGTGCGGCTGATCATCATCAACGTGGTGTTCTTCGGTGTACTGGGCCTGATCCTGCTGCTGGTGCTGGGCATCTACGCCGGCAGCCACATGAACGAAAAGGTGCTGGACCACAGCGTGCTGGTGCTGCGGCCGCAGGGGCAGCTGGTGGAGCAGTACACCGTGCAGCCGTTGCAGCGTGCATTGGCCAGCCTGTCGGGCGAGGCGCCGAAGCAGGTGCGCATGCGAGACCTGGTCGCGGCGATCGACGCCGCGGCGAAGGACCCGCGCATCAGTCGCATCGTGCTCGATCCCAGTCAGCTGCGCAGCGGCGGTTTCGCCGCGCTGCGCGAGGTCGGGGCCGCACTCGATCGCTTCCGTGCCAGCGGCAAGCAGGTGATCGCGTGGGCGCCGAGTCTCGACCAGTACCAGTACTACCTGGCGGCGCATGCCAACCGCGTGCTGCTCGATCCGCAGGGCGAGCTGATGATCACCGGGCTGTCGGACTACCGGCTGTTCTACAAGGATCTGCTCGACAAATTGGGGGTGCAGGTGCACCTGTTCCGGGTGGGGCAGTTCAAGAGCGCGGCCGAGCCGTACATCCTCGACCATGCCTCGGCTGCGTCGAAAGAGGCCGACAGCTACTGGATGGGCGGACTATGGGACGAGTATCTCAGCGAGGTCGGGGCGTTGCGCGGGATCGACCCGGCCACCCTGCGCAGCGACGTCGACGACCTGCCGGCCAAGATCGCCAGCACCGATGGGGATCTGGCCAAACTCGCGCTTGACGAGCACCTGATCGATGGCATCGCCACCCGCGCCCAGCTGATTGCCATGCTGCGCAAGCAGGGTGTGCCGGCCGGTCCGCGCGGCTATGGCATACGCGCCGTCGACATGACGCATTACATGGCCAGCCTGCCCGTGAATCGCGACCTGCTGTCGCCCGGTGTGGCGGTCGTGGTGGCCCAGGGCGACATCAGCGGCGGCCGGCAGCCGCCCGGCGAGATCGGTGGCGAATCCACCGCTGCGCTGATCCGTGCCGCGCGCGAGAACAAGCACACACGTGCCCTGGTGTTGCGGGTGGATTCTCCCGGTGGCGAAGTCTTTGCCGCCGAGCAGATCCGTCGCGAAGTGGAGCTGACACGCAAGGCGGGTATCCCGGTGGTGGTGTCGATGGGTGACGTGGCGGCCAGTGGCGGCTACTGGATATCGATGGACGCCAACCGCATCGTGGCCGAACCGAACACCATCACCGGTTCGATCGGCATCTTCGGCATGTACTACTCGGTGCCCGACACACTGGCCAAGCTCGGCGTGGTCAGCGACGGCGTGGCAACCGGGCCGATGGCCGGCGCGTTCGACATCACGCGCCCGCTCGATCCCAAAGTGGGCGGGGTGATACAGGCGATCATCAACAAGGGGTACCGCGACTTCGTCGGTGGCGTGGCCAGCGCCCGCGGCAAGAGCTTTGCCGATATCGATGCGATCGCGCAGGGGCGCGTCTGGACCGGCAAGCAGGCCTTGCAGCGTGGTCTGGTCGACCAGCTCGGCGGGTTGGGCACGGCCATTGCCGACGCCGCCAGTCTGGCCAAGCTGGGGGCGCATTATCCGGTGCGTTACATGCAGCCGCCGTTGGGCACCTTCGACCGGTTCATGCTGAGCCTGCGGCGCAATGCGATGGTCTCGGCCCTGCAAAGCTACGGCATCCGCCTGCCCCGCTGGCTGGCGCAGGTGAACGCAATGGCGCCGGATCTTGCCCTGCTGCGCCAGGCCAAGCCCGGCAAGCCGAACATCTACGCCTACTGTTTCTGCACGCCGCATTGACCGGTGAGCGGTGTCCGGTGCGTCCCCGATGGACGCGCCGGGCATGATCCGGCCAGCTCAGTCGACGGCGGCTGTGTACCACTCGCCCCGGCACTGGGCATGGATGGGCATGCCGAAGGTTTCGCTCAGCGCGGCATCGGCAAGCGTGTCCGCCTTGCTGCCCTGATGCTGCACGCGGCCATCGCGCAGCAGCACCACCTGGTCGATCTCGGGCAGGATTTCCTCGATATGGTGGGTGACCAGCAGCAGCGTGGTGCCGTTGCGGGCCAGCGCGCGCAGGCTTTCCAGGAAGCGGCGGCGGCTGGCCAGGTCGAGGCCGGCGCATGGTTCGTCCAGCAGCAGCGCGCGAGGCCGGTGCACCAGCGCGCGCGCGATCAGCACACGCCTGGCCTCGCCGGTCGAAAGGCTGGCCATTTCGCGACCGGCAAGGTGGCCCGCATCAAGCTGCTCCAGCGCTTCGCGGGCTCGCTCGCGCATGCCGTCGGTGACCCGGTGATCCAGTCCCAGTCCGCGTGCGGCAAAGAACCCGGAGATCACCGCGTCGAACGCTTCCAGTGGAATGTCGCTGGTGTAGTCGCGCTGTACGGCGGGCGACACGATGCCGAGCAGGCCGCGCAGCGCAGATACGTTCCAGCGCTCGCGGCCGAAGATGCGAACCTGTCCACGGCCGTCGCCGCGTGCCAGCGGATAGAGCTGGCGTGCAACCAGTTTCACCAGAGTGGACTTGCCCGACCCGTTCGGTCCGAGGATCGCGGTGTGCTGGCCGGCGTTCACCCGCAGGGTCAGCCGGTCGAGGATCAGCCGATTCCCCTGCATAACGCTGGCTTTGTCGATATCGAGTAGTGGCGCACTGGCCGGGTCTGCGCGAACGGCGTTGTCGGTTGTCATGTCGGAACCATGCCCGCAAACACCCGTGCTTGCAAGATTTGGACGTCCAAATGATTAGGGCATATCTACTGTGTCTGCTGCTCGATCTGCTTGTTCTGCCGGGCGGCCTGTTTGTTGACCAGCGTCTGCACATCGCGGGCGCGCTGTTCGTCCCGCGTCATCGCGTCCCAGGGCGCGGATGTGGAAGCGGCATGCGCCTGGCTAGCGGTCTCGGTGCGGGGTGCCGGGGGTTTGCCGGAGCAGGCCGCCAGCGCTGTCACGCATAGCAACGGAAGTGCGATTTTCATCGTGTGTTCCCCATCTCGTCGGTGCACCCAAGTGTGTCGCTGCGGCACCGGCCGGACAAGCCGTTCGTGTAAGCTTGATGCATGAACAATCGCTCCGATGCCTGGCAACTTCACGGACATACCGCACTGGTCACCGGTGCCAGCAAGGGCATCGGTCTCGCCGTGGCGCGCGAGCTGGCCGGGCTGGGCGCGAACCTGCTGCTGGTGGCGCGCGACGAGGATTATCTGGAGCAGGTGAGGCTGGATCTGGCGGACGATTTTCCATCGGTCGACGTGCTGGGCTTCGCTGCTGACCTGGGTGACGCGGAAGACCGCATGGCGGTCTTCGACTGGGTTGCCGACCTGGGGCTGCCGCTGTCCCTGCTGGTCAATAACGCGGGTGGCAACCGGCCGGCTGCGACCCTCGATTACCGGCCGGAAGACTATCGTTCGATCTTCGAGCAGAACCTGTTTTCCGCCTTCGAGATGTGCCGGCTGGCACACCCGCAGCTGGTGCAGCACGCCCATGCGGCGATCGTCAATGTCGGTTCGGTTTCCGGTGTCACCCACGTGCGCACCGGGTCGCCCTATGGCATGACCAAGGCCGCGCTGCACCAGCTCACCCGCAACCTTGCGGTCGAGTGGGCGGTGGACGGCATCCGCGTCAACGCGGTGGCGCCCTGGTATATCCGCACGCAACGCTCGGAGCCGGCGCTGGCGGACGAGGACTACCTCGACGAGGTGCTGGACCATACGCCGCTGCGTCGGATCGGCGAGCCGGAGGAAGTGGCCGCGGCGATCGCCTTTCTGTGTCTGCCTGCTGCCAGCTACATCACCGGGCAGGTGGTGGCGGTGGACGGCGGATTTCTCAACTACGGCTTCTGAAGGGTTTTCCACAGCGTCTGGGGAAACCCTGGTGAAAAGCCTGTGGACAATCCGCGGGTCGCCTTGCGTAACAACGCCTTGGATCGCATTGCGCAAAGAGTGCGCAACGTGCCGGAACTAGTGGCTGCCGGGGCAGTGCGTGAGCTCCGATTCGAGTTGGGTCTGGCGTTGCTTCAGGCTCGCTTCCTGGTCGTGGAAGGCGCGAAAGAGCTTGGCCTGGTTGGCGTTGTACGCATCCTCAAGGGCCTGGCATGTTTCGCGTGGACTCAGTGCGCGGCAGTCGTCGCGCACCGTGGTGTAGCGGCTGGCGACCAGGCCGGCGGTGACCTTGCCGTGTCCCATGTGGTTGGCGGCACTGTAGGTCTGGGCCAACGAGCTGGGGACGATGCCGAGCATGCCCAGTGGCGCGAGGTACGGAGCCGGGTGCCCGTTCGTGCTGAGGTAAGTCGTGCCGTCGGTGGCGCGCACGCATCGATACATTTGCGGTGGTGGCGTGACCGGGGTCGCCGGTTCCGGTGGCGGCGCGCTGGTCGGCATGGCCTGCTGCTGCGCGACAGCGGGCGACGACGTCGCGGGCGCCGGTTCGATCGGTGGTGGATTGACCAACTGGAGCGTGTGCTGCTTCTGGCCGGACGGGCAGGGCGTGCCCTGGTAACTCACCTGGCCGTTGCCGGCGACGCACTTGTAGACCGTCGTGGCCGTTGCCGGCGACGCAACGGCCAGGGCCAGCAGGAGCAGCATGCCAGGTCGGATCATGCGGTCATTCTATGCGCGTTGTGCCGGCGAGACACCGTGACGATCGGTCGCGGCGTCACGGTATTCAGAAGTCGACGACGTGCTCTTCGGCCGCGAACCCGAGCGTCACCGCGCCTTCGCCCACGTTGACCATGCCGGTGATGCTCATCGGGGCTTCGAGCAGTTCGACACCGCATTCCTGGCAGGCGTAACGCAGCCGCTCGTAGCCCGGAAGCTCGGCCAGCTCCGATAGGTCGCCGCCGTAGCTCACACATACCGCAGGCACCAGCAGTCCGGCGTGGACCCGTTTGGCGGCGTAGCCGAACAGCGCCTGCGTGCCCTGTTCGAACCCGCGGACCTTGCCGACGGGTCCGGTTTCGCCGCGATAACCGCGCAGGATCGGCTTGATGTCCAGTGTAGAACCCAGCACCGCGCTGAACAGGCCCACGCTGCTGTCGCCCTTCTTCTTGGCCCGGGCACGCAGGTAGTACAGGTCGCGCGGCAGCATGTAGCCGTAGGCGTTGTTGGCGATGTGCGCCAGCCGTTCGCGGATCGCAGCCGGCGGCTGCTCGGCCGCGATCAGGCGCGTGGCTTCCACGATCACCGGTGCGGCGCCGGCGAACATGGTCCGCGTATCGACGATGCGCATCAGGAACGGCCCGCTGATGCCGGCGGGTTCGCGTACGCTGCGGTAGTTCTTCAGCACGTTGAAGCTGGCCTTGATCACGTGCTCGTTGATCGGGCTGCGGGTCGCACTGATGGTCAGGCAGAACACGCAGTCCCGCTCCAGCACCAGCTTCTCGAGGAACAGTTGCTGCACGTCCTCGACCGAGCAGGGCACGGTTTCTGCCGAATGACTGCGACTACCGAGTTTCAGGTCGAGGAAGCGCTGGATCTCGGCAGTTGCACGGTCGTCCTTGAACGTTGCATCGTCGACGCGCACCACGATGGGCATGACCGTGATGTCATGCTCCTGAAGAAATGCCTGCGGCAGGTCGCAGGATGCATCAATTGCTACACCCATGCGCATGGCTTGTTCCCCCTTTGATCAGCGGGGCGAACCTTAACACGCGACACCGGTGGAGCGAATCCGCAAAAATGAATGCAGCCGGCTGCCTGCTGCGTCTATGATGTGCGCACGATCTTTTGGCAATTCGCCGGCGTGGCGTCGCCGGTAACGCACAGCGACCGGTTTGCTGTGCCGACCTCAAGAGATTCCATGAAAGACAAGCACGATATCGTTTCCAACTGGCTGCCGCGTTATACCGGCACGCCACTGGAGCAGTTCGGCCAGCACATCCTGCTGACCAATTTCGGCCATTACGTCGACCTTTTCGCCGAATGGCATGGCGTTGAGGTGAAGGGTCGCGATCGGCCCATGCCCAATGCCACGGCCGATGGCATCACCCTGATCAATTTCGGCATGGGAAGCCCGAATGCCGCGACCGTAATGGACCTGCTCGGTGCCATTTCGCCGAAGGCGGCGCTGTTTCTGGGTAAATGCGGCGGATTGAAGAGAAAGAACCAGATCGGCGATCTGGTGCTGCCGATCGCGGCGATCCGCGGCGAAGGCACCAGCAACGACTACCTGCCGCCGGAGGTGCCGGCGCTGCCGGCGTTCCAGTTGCAGCGTGGCGTCTCGACCATGATCCGCGACCTGGGGCACGACTACTGGACCGGCACGGTGTACACCACCAACCGCCGTGTCTGGGAGCACGACGACGCCTTCAAGAGTTACCTGCGGCGAACCCGCTGCATGGCCATCGACATGGAAACCGCCACCATCTTCGCGGCGGGTTTCGCCAACAAGATTCCATGCGGTGCGCTGCTGCTGGTGTCGGACCAGCCGATGATTCCCGAGGGCGTGAAGACCGAGCTCAGCGACCGCAATGTCACGGCGAATTTCGTCGAGTCGCACATCCGCATCGGCATCGAGGCGTTGAAACTGGTGCGGCGCAACGGGCGCAGCGTGAAACACCTGCGCTTCGAGGAAGACATCGACGTCGACTGATGGCCGCCATGCCGAGGCAGGGGCCGACGGCCCCTGCCTGCACAGTGACGCCTGCTTCTGAAGGTTCAGTGGATCTGGTCGTTCCAGGCTTCCATGCCGCCTTCGACGTTGTGCACCTGGCTGAAGCCGTGGGCGGCAAAGCGCTGGGCCACGCCCTGGCTGGAGATGCCGCGCTGGCAGATGAAGGCGAGCGGGGTGTCCTTGGGCAGGTTGGCGATGGCCTCGTATCCTTCGTCTTCCAGGATGCGGGCCTGCGCCAGCGCGGGCAGCATGGCGCGGGCGGCGGCAGGGCGCACGTCCACCAGCACGATGTCGCCGGCATCGAGCCGGCGGCCCAGTTCCTGCACGTCCAGCGACTTCACGTCCTGCGCGCCGGGAAACTTCAGGCTGAGGCCTTCGCCCTGCATGGTGGAGACCCAGTCGATCACGATGCCCTTGGCGCGCTGCGCGCTGGCCGGGTCGAAGTGCACTTCGAGGCCGTTGGCATGCGCCACGATGTCATGCTCGCTGGCTGGCGCGAGCTGGAAGCCGGCGCTGTGGTCCGGACCGATCTCCAGATGCAGCGCCAGTCCTTCGGCGTTCGCGGTGCCCTGGCGGATCGCCTCGGCGGCCTTGTCGGTGATGGTGATTTCCGGCGGCGTGCGGTCCGGTGCGGCCGCGCCGAACAGCTGGTGCAGTTCGCCGCTGCCGTACATCTGACGGATGATGTCGGCGCCGCCAACCAGTTCGCCGTCCACATAGAGCTGCGGGATGGTCGGCCACTGGCCGAACTCCTTGATGCCCTCGCGGATCGCCGGGTCGTCCAGCACGTTGACCGTGTGGTAGTCCGGCAGCAGCTCGTTCAGTGTGTTGACCGCGGCGGCGGAGAAACCGCACATCGGCTGCGCACGGTGGCCCTTCATGAACAGCACCACGCGGTGGTCGTTGAGCAGGGTTTCGATACGTTCGCGGGTGGGGGTGTCGAGGGACATGTTGGACTCCGGCAGGGAAACGCAATGATACCGCCGATATGCCGGCGGAGCGGGTCGGCTTCAAGCGCGGGTCGGACGACGCCGGCTCAGGACGACTGCAGTGCCTCGCGGGCGGCATTCTGGGCGGCTTCGGCCCAGCGGGCATATTGCTCCGCCGAGGGGTGCAGGCCGTCGGTGGCGAGCAGCGCGGGACATTGCCGCGAGATCGGGGTGATGTCGACCCAGTGCGCACCGTGGCGGCAGGTTTCGTCGCGGGCCAGCGCGTTGTAGGCATCCAGTTCGGCGCCGATCCGCGTGCTGTCACGGTTTTCCTGGCGGGCGAACGGGGTCACGCCCCAGTCCGGAATCGACAGCACCAGCACGCGCCCGGGACGCCCGCCGGACAGTCCGGTCGCCCGCGCCAGCAGGCGCCGGAATTCCGCGCGGTAGTCATCCGCGGTCCGTCCGCGGTACTGGTTGTTCACGCCGATCAGCAGGCTGACCAGGTCGTATGGCGGCTCCAGACGACTGGCATCCATTGCGGCGGACAGCTCGTCGGTGGTCCAGCCGGTGGTGGCCAGGATGCGTGGTGTCTGCAGCGGCACGCCCGCGTCGCGCAGGCGCCGTGCCAACTGCTCGGGCCAGCGTCCGTCGGGGGCGACCCCCTCGCCGATGGTGTAGGAGTCGCCCAAGGCCAGGTAGCGCAGGCTCATGGTGGTCGTTCAGGCCGCGGCGGTGATGCGTTCGGACTGCGCGGCCGCCATCCGCGCCAGCACGCGTTCCATGCGCACGAACACCTCGGCCAGGTCGGCCGGTTGCGGCAGCAGGGTCAGCCGCAGGTGGCGGCTGGCGGTCACGTTGAAGCTGGAGCCGGGGACGACCAGCACCGATTCCTCGTCCAGCAGGCGCAGGGCGAAGGCCTGGTCGTCGAACGTCTCGATGCGGTCGGCGCGGACCTGCGGGAAGGCGTACAGCGCGCCGGCCGGCTCGACCACGTCGAGATAGTCGCTGGCAGCGACGCCTTCCAGCACCACCCGGCGGGCCTCGTGCAGGCGGCCGCCGGGTGCGGTCAACGCCTGGATGGTCGGGCTGCCGGTCAGCGCGGCGGGCACCGCCCATTGCGCGGTGACATTGGCGCACAGCCGCAACGCAGCCAGCAGCTGCAGCGCGTCGCGGTATTCGGCGCTGTGCGCCGGCTGGCCGGACAGACTCATCCAGCCGACACGGTAGCCGCAGGCACGGTAGACCTTGCTGAGGCCACCGAAGCTGAGGCAGGGGTGCTCACCGGCCACTTCGGCCAGCGGCTGGAATGGCGTGTCGTCGTAAAGGATCTCGTCATAGATCTCGTCGGCCATCAGCAGCAGGCCGTGCCGTGCCGCCACTGCCACGATGCGTTCCAGCAGCGCATGCGGATATACCGCGCCGGTGGGGTTGTTCGGATTGATCAGGACCAGGGCGCGTGTGCGCGGGGTGATCAGGGCTTCGATTTCGTCCGGGTTGGGCAGGTGGCCGTTTTCCGCCAGGCAGCGGTAGTAGCGCGGCGAGCCGCCGTTGAGGATCGTCGCGGCGCTCCACAGCGGATAGTCGGGGCTGGGCAGCAGCACTTCATCGCCCGGCTGCAGCAGGGCGCGCAGGCTCAGGTCGATCAGCTCGCTGACGCCGTTGCCGACGAAGATGCGCTCCGGCGTCACATGGCGTGCGCCCCGGCCTTGCTGTTGTGCCGCAATCGCCGCGCGCGCCTCGTCCAGGCCCTGTTCGTGGCCATAGGCTTCGCTGTCGCGCAGGTGGCTGGCGATCGCTTCGCGCAGATGGGCCGGTGTCTCGAAACCGTAGCGGCCCGGGTTGCCGATGTTCAGTTTGATGATCGGGTGCCCCGCGGTTTCCAGCTCGCGGGCGCGGCGGGTGAGGGCGCCGCGGATTTCGTATCGCACATCCGCCAGGTGCGTGCTGGGACTTATCGCTGACAACGCCGGGATCCTTCACGATGCTTGCCCGGCACCATCGCCGGCGCGCCGATGCTAGCAGCGTGATGCATTGCAGCGCGAGGGCTGGCGGGGCGACGCGGAGTGTGATTCCGGGCTATTCTCGGTCAACCCGTGAATAGGCAAGATCGTCGTCATGACGGAGCACCAGATCATCGAGCGTCTGCGCCGTATCGGCTGGCGTGACGGCCCCCTGCCGGCGGACGGCCTGCGGCTTGCACGGGTCGCCGCCCAGCACCGCGCCGGCTATGAATTGCACGATGGCGAACACAGCTTCGGCGCGCAGCCGGCCGGCCATTTCCTGAAGCGCGGACTGGACCCGTCGGAGCGTCCGGCCGTCGGCGATTTCGTGGA
Organism: Dyella sp. A6; assembly: GCF_036320485.1. NCBI lineage: Bacteria > Pseudomonadati > Pseudomonadota > Gammaproteobacteria > Lysobacterales > Rhodanobacteraceae > Dyella > Dyella aluminiiresistens. Next base: position 3,376,836 of record NZ_CP132911.1, on the reverse strand, counting down.
GGTCGAGCCGGGGCAGCCGCCGCATATCGTGCGGGTGTTGCCGCGGCGCACAGTGTTGTCGCGCGCGGCCGCCGGCGAGCGCTACGAGCGCCAGCTGATCGCCGCCAACATCGATTACGTGCTGGTGCTGACCGGGCTGGACGGCGACTTCAATCCGGCGCGGATCGAGCGTTATCTGTCACTGACCGAGGATTCCGGCGCGCAGCCGGTGGTGCTGCTGAGCAAGCTGGATGCCAGCGCGGATGCCATCGGGCGCATCGACGCATTGCGCGAACGCCTGCCCGAGGGCACGCCGATCCATGCCATCAACGGCAAGGACCCGGCCAGCGTGGCGGTGCTTGCGCAGTACCTGCAACCGGGCGACAGCGCGGTGCTGGTGGGCTCGTCCGGTGCCGGCAAATCCACTCTCACCAACACCCTGCTGGGCATCGACAAGATGGCGACCGGTGCGGTGCGTGCCCACGACAGTCGCGGTCGCCACACCACCACGCACCGTGCGCTGCTGCCGCTGCCCTCGGGCGGTTGCCTGATCGACACGCCCGGCATGCGCGAACTGAAGCTCACCGGCGAGGAAAACCTCGACCTGTTCGCCGATATCGAGGAGCTGGCCGAGAGCTGCCGCTTCGCCGACTGCGGTCATGGCAGCGAGCCCGGTTGTGCCGTGCAGGCCGCCCTGGACAGCGGCGAGCTGGCACCTGAGCGCTGGCGCAACTATCTCAAGCTGCGCGACGAGCGCGAGGAACAGGCCGCCACCCTGGAGGCGCGCCTGCGCCGGCAGCGCGGCGGCCGCCCGGTCGAGCGGCCGCACAGCCCACGCGGCAAGCGCGAGCGGGATTAGCCGGCCATGCGCAGCGGCGGAGCCGGCGCGACCTCGGGCATATCCGGGGGCATGTCATGGGTTTTCGGCATCGGCATGCTGCTGCTGGGCATGCTTGTCGCCTTCGGCGCCTGGCGGGATATCGCACACCGGGATGGCCCGTTGCTGGTGATCGTGCCGGCCGCCGCCATGTCGCTGCTGGCCGCGTCGATGGCGCGGTGGACCTTGCGCAAGAGCGACAGGAAGCGGCCATGAGCGGCATCGCGGCCGCGTTGTCGCAACGCTGCGCGGAGCTCGACCGGCGCCTGCTCGCCGCGGTGCGCGGCATCCACATTCTTGGCACGGTGGCCTGGCCGGCGTCGCTGGAGCAGCGGATGATCGCCGACTACGCACAGGCACGTTACAGCTTGCCCGAGGTCGACTACCGGCGTCCCGATCTGGCCGAGGCGCGGGCCGAGCTGGCCGCCGTGGAGCAGGCCGCGGACGGCGATGACCCGCTGTGCACCTATCTGCGCCGCACGGCCGAGTCCTGGCGTATCGCGGCCGGCATGCTCGAGGCGGTCGGCAGCAGCGGCGTCACGGCACCCTCGATCACGCTGTACGGCAGGCCGGGTGACCCGATTCCCGGTAGCGATCGCAGCAATCTGGACGCGGCGCGCTATTTCGTCGAGCTGTCCGACGAACTGGGTGCGGACCTTCCCGGCCGCGAGGCCGGCGCGCAGATTCCGGCCGCCAGTTTGCGCGACGAGCTGGCCACAGCGCTGGACGCATTCTTCGGGCCGGGCACGATCGCTGTGACCATCGATCCCGAGCTGACCGCCAAGGCGGCCGCCGGCGCGACCCGGATCCGCCTGCGCGGCGGTACCTGTTTCAGCGAATACGACCGGCACCAGCTGCTGGCGCACGAGGCGTTCGTGCATTCGCTGACCGCATTGAACGGCCGCGCGCAGCCGCTGCTGGGCTCGCTGGCGCGTACCTCGCCACGCGTCACCGCGACCCAGGAAGGCCTGGCGGTGTTTGCCGAGCTGATGTCGGGAGCCATCGACATCGCACGGCTCAAGCGCATCAGTCTGCGCATCCTGGCGATCGACCTGGCGCTCAATGGTGCCGATTTCGTCGAGGTCTACCGGTTCTTCCACGAACGTGGGCAAGGCGTGGCCGACAGCTTCCGGTCCGCCCAGCGGGTGTTCCGTGGCGTGCCGGTCAGCGGGGGCTCGGCCTTCGCCAAGGACAATGTCTACCTGTCGGGGCTGCTCACGGTGCACACCTTCTTCCGCTGGGCATTCCGCGCACGGCGCATGGACCTGCTGCGCTACCTGTTCGCCGGCAAGCTTGCACTGGCGGATGTGCTGAGCCTGGAGCCCTGTTTCCTCGACGGCACCCTGGCGCCGCCGCGCTGGCTGCCGCCCTGGATGCAGCAGACGCAGGGGCTGGCCGGCAAGCTGGCGTTCTCGGTGTTCGTGAACGGCATCCGCATGGGTCGCGTGGAGCCGGAGACCTTGTCCGCCAGCGTGTGACACGTTGTCCGGGCGCGGCTTCCTGGTCGCGCTCGGCGGGCCTGCTGCATGTCTTTTCCGCCGCTGATGTTTCGCATGTGAATCGCGCCATCGGATGCGTGATTTTGCGTCCGGGATGCCGTGTCCAGGTGCTACCATGACGCGCGCCGCGAGGCTGCGGCTCCTCTCCTTACGCATCGAACCGACATCTCCGATGGCTCACTCCGAAGACCTGCGCCACGCTGCGCTCGAATATCACCGTCATCCTCGCCCCGGCAAGATCACTGTCAGCCCGACCACCTCGCTGCTGACCCAGCGTGACCTGTCGCTGGCTTATTCGCCCGGCGTGGCCTATGCCTGCGAGGCGATCGTCGACGACCCGAACGCAGCCAGCGAGATGACGGCGCGCTCCAATCTGGTGGCGGTGATCACCAACGGCACCGCGGTGCTGGGCCTGGGCGACATCGGTCCGCTGGCCGGCAAGCCGGTGATGGAAGGCAAGGGCGTGCTGTTCAAGAAGTTCGCCGGCGTCGACGTGTTCGACATCGAACTGGCCGAGCGTGACCCGGACAAACTGGTCGACATCATCGCCGCGATGGAGCCGACCTTCGGCGGCATCAACCTGGAAGACATCAAGGCGCCGGAGTGCTTCATCGTCGAGCGCAAGCTGCGCGAGCGGATGAAGATCCCGGTGTTCCACGACGATCAGCACGGTACCGCCATCATCGTCGGTGCAGCCGTGCTCAACGCGCTGGAAGTGGTCGGCAAGAAGATCGAGGACGTGAAGCTGGCCACGGCCGGCGCCGGGGCGGCCGGCATCGCCTGCCTGGACATGCTGGTGGCGCTGGGCCTGAAGCCGGAGAACATCCTGGCCTACGACCGCGAGGGCGTGCTCTATACCGGTCGCGACCAGATGGATCCGGACAAGCAGCGCTACGCGCGCGACACCGACAAGCGCACGCTTGCCGAGATCGTGGCTGGCGCCGACGTGTTCCTCGGGCTGTCCGCGGGCGGCATCCTGAAGCCGGAAATGGTGGCCAGCATGGCCGACCGTCCGGTGATCCTGGCGCTGGCCAACCCGAACCCGGAAATCTCGCCGGAAGACGCCAAGCAGGTGCGGCCCGACTGCATCATCGCCACCGGGCGTTCGGATTACCCGAACCAGGTGAACAACGCACTGTGCTTCCCGTACATCTTCCGTGGCGCGCTGGACGTGGGTGCCACCACCATCAACGAGGCGATGAAGACCGCCTGCGTGCGCGCCATCGCCGAGCTGGCGCGGATGGAGGCCGGCGACCTGGCCGGCGCCTATGGCGGCGAAGCCCCGACCTTCGGCCCGGAATACCTGATCCCGCGCCCGTTCGACCCGCGCCTGCTGGTGATGCTGGCGCCGGCGGTGGCGCAGGCGGCGATGGATTCGGGCGTGGCCTCGCGCCCGATTGCCGACATGGACGCCTACAAGGAAAAACTGGGCCAGTTCATCTACCGCACCGGCCTGATCATGAAGCCGGTGTACGAGCGTGCACGCGCCGACCGCAAGCGCGTGGTCTATGCCGAGGGCGAGGAAGAGACCGTACTGCGCGCCGTGCAGACAGTGGTGGACGAGAAGATGGCCTTCCCGGTCCTGATCGGTCGTCCCGACGTGATCGACATGCGCATCAAGCGGCTGGGCCTGCGCCTGCGCGAGGGCGTGGATTTCGAGCTGACCAACATCAACGACGATCCGCGCTTCAACGAGTACTGGCAGCAGTACCACGCGATGACGGAGCGCCGTGGCGTGACCCCCGACGCGGCCAAGAACCTGATGCGTTCGCGGCATACGCTGATTGCCGCGATGATGGTCAAGCGTGGCGAGGCCGATGCGCTGATCTGCGGTCTGGTCGGTCGCTACCACAAGAAACTGGGCTACCTGCGCAGCGTGTTCGGGCTGGACCCGGGCGTGCAGTGCACCTCGGCGATGACCGGCGTGATCAACGACAAGGGCGCGTGGTTCTTCCTCGACACCCACGTGCAGTGCGACCCCAGTGCCGAGCAGATCGCCGAGGCCACGATGCAGGCCTGCTATCGCCTCAAGCTGTTCGGCATCGAGCCGAAGGTGGCGCTGCTGTCGCATTCGAATTTCGGCAGCCACGACAATGCCAGTGCAGCGAAGATGCGCAAGGTGCGCGAAATCCTGTGCCAGCGCGCGCCCAAGCTGGACATGGACGGCGAGATGCAGGCCGACACCGCATGGGACGAAACGCTGCGCCGGCGCATCTTCCCCAGCACCACGCTGTCGGGCCGGGCCAACCTGTTTGTGATGCCCAACCTGGATGCCGCCAACATCGCCTACAACATGGTGCGGGTGATGACCGATGGGGTGGCGATCGGTCCGATTCTGATGGGTGTGGACAAGTCCGCGCACATCATCACCTCGGCCTCCAGCGTGCGCCGCGTGGTCAACATGACCGCGATCGCCGCCGTGGATGCGCAGATCCGTGCCGCACAAGGCGAACGGCGAGGGTGATTTTTCCTAGCGCGTCCGGCCGCATGGCTGGCGCGCTTCCATGCGTGGGCGCATGGAGCTATACGGACGGACGTCTAATTGGCAGGCGCGCGCGTGGGGGCTAGACTTGGTTGTCAGACTGCCGCATTCCCCGGTGGCGGCCTCCTTACATCAGCAGCTGCGCCGCATGGCGCCGTGGAGAATCTTTCATGGATCAGCTCGACGATATCCTCAACCAGGACATCGACCCCACCGAAACCCGCGAATGGATCGACTCGCTCGATGCGGTGATCCAACATGACGGCACCGAGCGCGCGCATTTTCTGCTCGAGCGCATGGTCGACACCACGCGCCGCTCCGGCGGCTACCTGCCGTTCGATCCCACCACCGAATACGTCAACACCATCGCCCCCGCCAACGAAGCGAAGATGTCGGGCGACGCGGCGATGGAGTGGCGCATCCGCACGCTGATCCGCTGGAACGCCATGGCGATGGTGGTGCGCGCCAACCGCAAGCCGGGCGAGCTGGGCGGCCATATCGCCAGCTTCGCCTCGTCCGCCACCCTGTACGACGTGGGCTTCAACCATTTCTGGCGCGCACCCAGCGCCGAGCATCCGGGCGACCTGATCTTCCATCAGGGCCACTCCAGCCCCGGCATCTACGCCCGCTCGTTCCTGGAAGGCCGCATCAGCACGGAGCAGCTCGATCTGTTCCGTATGGAAGTGGCCGGCAAGGGCCACGGTCTGTCGTCCTATCCGCACCCCTGGCTGATGCCGGATTACTGGCAGGTGCCGACGGTGTCGATGGGTCTGGGTCCGATCCAGGCGATCTACCAGGCGCAGTTCTGGAAGTACCTGGAGCATCGCGGCCTGATTCCCAAGTCCGATCGCAAGATCTGGTGCTTCATGGGCGACGGCGAAACCGACGAGCCGGAGAGCCTGGGCGCGATCGCGCTGGCCGGCCGCGAGAAGCTGGACAACCTGATCTTCGTGATCAACTGCAACCTGCAGCGCCTGGACGGCCCGGTGCGCGGCAACGGCAAGATCATCCAAGAGCTCGAGGGCGTGTTCCGCGGTGCCGGCTGGAACGCCATCAAGCTGGTCTGGGGCAGCTATTGGGATCCGCTCCTGGCGCGCGATACCGACGGCACGCTGCGCAAGCTGATGATGGAAACCGTCGATGGCGAGTACCAGGCCTGCAAGGCCTTCGGTGGCGCCTACACGCGCGAGCATTTCTTCGGCAAGTACCCGCAGACGCGCGCGATGGTGGCCAACCTGTCCGATGACGACATCTGGCGTCTCAACCGTGGCGGTCACGATCCGCACAAGGTGTACGCGGCCTACCACGCCGCCGTGCACACCGAGGGCATGCCCACGGTGATCTTGGCCAAGACGGTGAAGGGTTATGGCATGGGCGCGGCCGGCGAGTCGCAGAACCCGACCCACCAGCAGAAGAAGCTGGACGAGGAGGCGGTGAAGCACTTCCGCGACCGCTTCAACATCCCGATTCCCGACGACAAGCTCAAGGACGTGCCGTACTACCACCCGGGCAAGGACTCGGACGAGGTGCAGTACATGCTCGAGCGCCGCAAGGCGCTGGGCGGTTTCCTGCCGCAGCGTCGCCGCAAGGCCGACGAGAGCTTCAAGGCCCCCGACCTGGCTGCCTACGAGCAGATCACCAAGGGCACCGGCGAGCGCGAAATCAGCACCACCATGGCATTCGTGCGCGGCATCAACCTGCTGCTGCGTGACAAGCAGGTGGGGCCGCGCGTGGTGCCGATCGTGGCCGACGAGGCGCGCACCTTCGGCATGGAAGGCATGTTCCGCCAGATCGGCATCTATGCGCCGTTCGGCCAGAAGTACCGCCCGCAGGATGCCGACCAGCTGCTGTACTACCGCGAGGACCAGAAGGGCCAGGTGCTGCAGGAAGGCATCTCCGAGGCGGGTGGCATGGCCGCGTGGATGGCGGCGGCAACCAGCTACAGCATCAGCAACGTGCCGATGCTGCCGTTCTTCATCTACTACTCGATGTTCGGCTTCCAGCGCATCGGCGATCTGGCCTGGGCTGCCGGCGATTCGCGTGCGCGTGGCTTCCTGGTTGGCGGTACGGCCGGCCGGACCACGCTCAATGGCGAGGGCCTGCAGCACGAGGACGGCCATTCGCACCTGATGTCCGGTGCGATCCCGAACGTGAAGTCGTACGACCCGACCTTCTCCTACGAGGTAGCGGTGATCCTGCAGGACGGCGTGCGCAGCATGCTCCAGGACCAGGAGGACCACTACTACTACCTCACCGTGATGAACGAGAACTACGCGCATCCGGACATGCCGGAAGGCAGCGCGGAGGGCATCCTCAAGGGCATGTACCTGTTCAAGGATGCGGGCAAGCCGAAGAAGGGCGAGCCGCGCGTTCAGCTGATGGGCTCCGGCACCATCCTGCGCGAGGTGATCGCTGCCGCCGAGCTGCTGGAGAAGGACTTCGGCGTCAGCGCCGACATCTGGTCGGTGCCCAGCTTCATCGAGCTGCGCCGCGACGGTTTCGACGCCGAGCGCTGGAACCGCCTGCATCCGGAAGCCAAGCAGCGCGTGCCGTACGTGACCAGCCTGCTGGAAGGTCACCAGGGTCCGGCCGTGGCCGCCACCGACTATGTGCGCGAGTACGCGGACCAGATCCGTGCGTTCATGCCCGACGGCATGCGCTACACGGTGCTGGGCACGGACGGTTTCGGTCGTTCCGACACCCGTGCGCACCTGCGTGATTTCTTCGAGGTCGACCGCTATTGGGTCGCCCATGCAGCGCTGTCGGCGCTGGCGAAGGACGGCAAGGTCAATGCTAAGGACGTGGCCCGTGCGATCAAGGAGTACAAGCTCGATCCGGACAAGCCCAACCCGCTGACGGTCTGAGTGTTTGTCTGGTCTGAGCCATCTGGATCAGCAACGAAAAAGCCGCCCATCCGGGCGGCTTTTTCGTTGGCGGTGCGACAGGGGGCGATCATTCCTCGTCGGTGCGCCCGAAGGCACGCCACAACAACAGCAGGGCGCCGACCGTGCCCGCCACGATGGCGGTGGTGGCGACCGGGTGGCGCTTCACCTGGCGACGCAACCGGCGGTACCGGTAGTTCGCTTCGTCGGCGAAGTCTCCTGCCGCGTTGGAGATGCGCCGCCCGTAGTCGCGGTTGCCGAAGCGCGCTGCCGCATTGCGGCCCTTGCTCACCCAGCCGCGCGCCGCGTCGCTGGCGTCGTCGACATGGCGACGCACACGGTCGCCGAGATCTTCCATGTGGCTTTCCAGTTCACGTTGCCTTCTCATGCGCAGGCTCCTTGTTCGTTGGAAGCCCACGGTGCCAGCCTCCGCGTGAGCCACACGTAAACAGCGCGGGTGAGCGCTCAGCCCAGGACGTACTCGCCGCCCCGCTCCAGCGCGCGGCGGTAGGCGGGGCGGGCGTGGATACGCTCCAGAAAGGCCTGCAGTCGCGGCCGGGTGGCGTCCAGGCCCCCGCGTGCGGCAGCGGCTTCCAGCGGGAAGCTCATCTGGATGTCGGCCACGCTGAAATGGTCGCCGCCGAACCAGTCGGTCTTGCCGAGTTCGCCTTCCATGTAATCCAGATGCAGCGCGATCTGCGGATCGATGAAGCTTTGCTGCACCTGGGCGGCGATCCTGCGTGCGACGGGCCTGACGAAGAATGGCGCGGGAGCCTTCTCGACCCTGCGGAACACCAGTTTCAACATCAGCGGAAGCATCGCCGAGCCTTCGGCGTAATGCAGCCAGTACGTACAGCGCAGTCGTGCTGGCGTACCGGTTTCCGGTATCAGGGTGCCGGCACCGTAGCGATCGGCCAGGTACTCGACGATGGCGCCGGACTCGGCCAGCACCAGGTCGCTGTCCTCGACCACCGGCGACTTGCCCAGCGGATGCACCGCGCGCAGTTCAGGCGGTGCCAGCATGGTCTTCGGGTCGCGCCGGTAGCGCTTGATCTCGTACGGCAGGCCCAGCTCCTCCAGCAGCCACAGGACGCGTTGTGAGCGGGAGTTGTTCAGATGATGGACGACGATCAAGGCAGGCTCCGGTGCTCACGGCGCTGCTGCCGGTCTGGCAGGCGGGGATGCGACCGTGATGGCTTCCGTTACGTTGCCGATGGCCGTTTAGATCACTTCGGCACTGGATTCCGTATCGCCGGTGGCCACATGCAGCGATTGTCTGCGCCGCAGACTGGGGAACATGCCCATCCACAGCCCCACCACCAGCAGCGTGCCGATGCCGCCCAGCAGCGTCGCGTTCACCGCGCCGACCAGGGCGGCGAGCATGCCCGACTCGAACTCGCCGAGCTGGTTCGACGTGTTGATGAAGATCGAGTTCACCGCATTGACGCGGCCACGCATGGCGTCCGGCGTGTCCAGCTGCACCAGGGAGCCGCGGATCACCATGCTCACCATGTCGAACGCCCCCAGCGCGAACAGGGCTGCCAGCGACAGCCACAGCATGGTCGATACGGCGAACACCAGCGTAGCCAGGCCGAAGCCGGCCACCGAGACGAACATGATCATGCCCACACGGCGCTGCATCTCGTGCCGGGCCAGCCACACCGACATCAGCAGTGCGCCCACCGCCGGTGCCGCGCGCAACAGGCCGAGGCCCCACGGGCCGGTATGCAGGATGTCGCGCGCGAAGATCGGCAGCAGCGCGGTGGCGCCGCCCAGCAACACCGCGAACAGGTCCAGCGAGATCACGCCCAGCACGTCCTTGCGCTCGCGGATGAAATGCACGCCGGCGAACAGCGTCTTCATCGTGGCCGGTTCGCGTTTCGGCGGTGCCTGTTCGTAACGCAGTACCGCCATCATGGTCGCTGCGATCAGGTACAGCGCGGCGGCCGTCAGGTACACCACGCCCGGCCCGGCCACATAGAGTAGGCCGCCCACCGCGGGGCCGAGGATCATCGCCATCTGGAACGCCGAGCCGCTCACCGCCACCGCGCGCGGCAGGATCGAGGTAGGCACCAGCGCCGGCAGCAGCGACTGCATCGACGGCGCCTCGAAGGCCTTGGCCACGCCGATCACGAACACCAGCAGCAGGATGCCCAGCTCGTGGATGCGGCCGAGCAGGGTCAGCGCGGCCAGCAGCACGATGGCCGTCCATTCCACGATCTGCCCGATCAGCACCACCCGCCGCCGTTCGAACTGGTCGGCCACGTGCCCGGCCGGCAGCGCCAGCAGTACCGAGGGGATGAACTGCACCAGTCCGATCAGGCCCAGGTCGAAGGCGCGCCCGGTGATCGAATAGACCTGCCAGCCCACCGCCACCGACAGCATCTGGAAACCGAAGCCGGAGGCAATGCGCGAGAACCAGAACGCGATGAAAGCGGGGTGTTTGCGCAGCAGCGCGGACGAAGGCGTGGACGGGAGCGACATGGGAATCCTTGCGGGGCGCGCCTATTATCGGTGCTGGCGCAGGCGCCACAAGTGGACGTCCGTCCGCAAACCGGACGGACGCTGCCGGCACGCCGGCATGCGCGCTTCAGCGCTGCCGGGTGAAGCCGTCCGCGCTCCAGTCCTCGCTGCCGACGCCGTGATGCACAAAGAACAGGCCGTCGGGATCGTAGCGGCGCTTGGCGGCAGCCAGGCGCCGGTAGTTCGGTCCCCAGAAACGCTGTTGCCAGTCGCGCAGGAAATAGTCGCTCTCGGACACGTACGAGCCCGCATCCGGTGCGACCTCGAGCAGCGCATCCATGGCGTGGTCGATCTTCGTGGCCTGCCGGCGTGCACGGGTCAGGTCGGGGCTGGGGCCCGGCATGCCGGGGAACGCGGGCGCTCCGCCGTCAGCGCAGATCGCCAGCGCGAAGGCGTCCAGCATGTGCGGGTGGGTGGCGGTGTCGCGTGCGCGGTCGACGGCGTCGGCCGGGGCTCCGGCCAGGCCCTTGTTGAAGTGCAGCGCGAAGTCGTACTGCTGCGAGGCGGCGAAAAGGGCATCGGCGAGCTCCGCTTCACGTGCAGGCCGCAGCAAGGCGGCGGGCAGCCAGGCGGAGCGGTAGCCGTGGATGAACCAGCCCACCTGGTCCACGTCGTTGCGCCAGACCATGTGATAGGCGGGCGCGCCCGGGCGGTTGTCGGGCACGGCATATTGCGGCGCGTGCCGGCGAAAGTAGTCCGCGTCCCAGAAATGGCGCGCGGGAATCGCGGCGACCGCCAGTGGTTCGCTGACGGTGTATTCGCCCCGCGCCTTCACCCAGGCCAGGAACGGCGCCCAAGTCTGCCTGGCCTCAGCCTCGGTCAGGCCCTGGAACACCATCGCGAGCTTCAGGGTGTTGCCGTTGTGGAAGCCTGCCTGCTCGCCCCAGTGCGGGTTGAACAGCATCTTGCGGTAGAACGCCACGAAGTGCCGGATCAGCGCGCGGTAGGCATCCGGCGTGGCGGCTTCGATGCGCCCGAAGACGGCACCGAAGTAATCGGGCAGGTCGAACGTGCGCAGGGTCAGCCGGGTCACCACGCCCAGGCTGCCGCCGCCGCCGCCCTTGATGGCCCAGAAAAGTTCGGGCTCGCTGTGGGCGTTGACCACACGCACCACGCCGTCGGCAGTGACCACTTCGGCCTCCAGCAGGTTGCCGGCCGCGCTGCCGTAGCGCTTGGAAAAGCTGCCGAAGCCGCCGCTCTGCACCAGGCCCGCCACGCCGACCGTCGTGCAGCCGCCACCCTGCACGTAGCGTCCGCCCAGGGTGGTGACGGCGTGGTAGGCATCGATCCACAGTGCGCCAGCCTCCAGCGTCACCGCCGGCACCGGCGCCACCTGGCCGGCGCCGTGGCGGGGTACGAAGGCGTCGTGCAGCGTCACCTTGTTCATGTGACGCGGCCAGACCAGCAGCGAATCGGGGGCATCGGACGTGCCCTGATAGCTGTGCCCGCCACCCTTCACCACCAGCCGCAGGCGGTGCTGGCGGGCGAAGTTCACCGCGGCGACCACGTCGGCGGTGCATTCGGCCGCCACCGCCCAGGCGCTGGGACGCGAGGTCCAGGCGTCGGCCCAGCCGCTGGTCTGGGTCAGCGCAGGGTCGTCCCCCAATGCGAACGGGTTGTCCAACTGGTGCAGGGCCGCGCTGCAGGCGTCGGACGGGCAATGGGCGAACGGCGAGACCGGCTGCAGCAGCCGGCCGCCCACGGCCCGGCGCAGCGCGTCCCATTCGGCGGATGCCGGCCAGCTGGCCTGCCCGGGGCGTATGCGGGCGAGGGTGCGCCCTGCCGGGCCGCCGATGCCGCCGATGGCGCCGACGGTTTCGGGAAGCAGGGCGCCCGCCCGCGCCAGCAGCGGGAGCAGTGGGGCGGCGAGGGCGGCTTTGAGCAGGTCGCGTCGATTCATGGCGAATCCTTCCGGAGCAGAGACGTCGGGAGGCCCATGCTGGAACGGACGGCGGCCCCGATCCATCGCCAGATGACGGGCGGCGCCGCCGCTGGGACGAACGGCGGAGGCCAGGGGTGGGCTGCGGCGCGTAGAATGCCGCGGATGCAGACCCGCTCCGGCTTCACCTACCAGGATTTCCAGCGCTGGCGGCGGCCGGCGGGCATCGCGGCGCTGGTGCTGCTGGTGCTGGTCAACACCGTGTTCAACGGCGTGGTGGCACGGATCGACAACGCGCGCCTGCCCGGCTGGGAGCCCTGGGTATGGGAGGGCAGCAGCGCGCTGCTGATCCTGCTGCTGATTCCGATGGTGCTGCTGGCGCTGCGGCGCTGGCCGCTGCAGCGGGACCGCTGGGCCGGCAATCTGGCGCGGCATTTAGTCGCCAGCGTGGCCTTCAGCCTGTGCCACGTGGCCGGCATGGTGGCAGTGCGCAAGCTCGCCTACGCCGCGATGGGCCAGCGCTACCAGTTCGGCGCCTGGTGGCCAGGCGAGCGTGGCGCCTGGTGGCCCGACTTCGGCTACGAATATCTAAAGGACATCCGCACCTACTTCTTCATCATCGCGATGGTGATGCTCTGGCGGCTGGTGCTGATGCGCTGGCAGGGTGAGGCGCGGCTGCTCGCCGAGCCGGACGAGGGGCCGCCAGTGGAACCGGTAGACCGGCCCGAGCGCTTCCTGGTGCGTAAGCTGGGCAAGGAATTCCTGGTCAACGCCAGCGAGATCGAGTGGCTGCAGGCTGCTGGCAACTACGTGAACCTGCATGTCTGCGGGCGCGACTACCCGCTGCGCGCCACCATGGCCGGCATCGATGAGCGGCTCGATCCGGCGCGTTTCGTGCGCGTGCACCGCAGCTACGCCGTGAACCTGGACTACCTTGCCGAGATCGAGCCGCTCGATACCGGTGATGCCCGGCTGCACCTGCGCGATGGTGCGACGATCCCGTGCAGCCGTCGCTATCGCGGCGCGCTGCGCGAGCGCTTCGGCCAGCCGGTGCCGGCGGCCTGATCGTCGCGCCGGTTGCGCTGCGGCGGTGGCTCGTTCCAAGCTAGGCGCTGTTTTTCACGCGCATGGGTGCAGCAGCGATGATCAGGTCGACCTTTCGTCTTTCTCTCACGGCAGCCGCCGTATGCGGTGTGCTGGCGCTGGCCGGTTGTTCGCAGCAGGGCAGCGGGGCGCCCTCGATGACTGCCGCACAGGCGCAGGCGAAGGCGAAAGAGGCGCAGGCCGCCAAGGAACTGTCCACCTACCGCGAGCTGCTGAAGATCAAGAACGATCAGATGGCCTCGTCGCTGGGACAGGACATCGAGGACCGCTTCCCGGGCACTGCGGCAGCCAAGGAAGTGGCGCAGAGCCTACCGGCGGTGCAGAAGCGCTGGCAGGCTGTCAGCGAGACGCGCCGCCTGCAGGGACTGTGGCTCTACCAGGTGGGGCCGATGGAGGGCGGTACGCAGTCCACGGCCGCGATCTACAGCAGCACGCCGGCCGGCAATGATGCCGTGCGTCTGGTGCTGCGCCGGCACTCGGACTGGGGCCAGAGCGTGTTCCTGTTCGGCAGCGGCAAGGGTTTCGCGTGCAAGGGCAACTGCCTGATTCCGGCCACCTTCGATGGCAAGCATCGCAAGTTGAGGGCCTACCGGCCTGACGGCGGCGAGCCGGCGGTGTTCATCCGCGATGACCAGGCCTTCATTGATGCGCTGGAAAAGACCAAGAAGATCACCATGGACGTGGTCCTGCAGGATGGCGACAAGCACGAAACGCTCACCTACGAGGTGGCAGGCTTCCAGCCATCCCAATGGCAGAAGGTGACCATGCACAAGCACGCGGCCAAGCGCAAATAACCGCGTACACGCCGGACGGATTGGCGCGTTGTGTGCAGGGTTCCCCCAGGAGGTACCGTGATGTCACGTATGCGTCTGACGATCGCCGTTGCGTTGGCGGGCCTGGTCGCCGCCTGTTCGAGCGTGCCGCTTGCACAACGCGAGCAGCAACGCCTGGCCGCTTACGAGGCGGCTGCAGGCGCGCCGGTGGACAGCTTCCGTTTCTTCGCGCCGATGTGGTCGTGGGAGCCGCTGAGCGAGACCCGGCTGGTGGTCTACACCCGGCCGGACAAGGCTTGGCTGCTCGATCTGGATGGCGCCTGCCAGAATCTGGAGTTTGCCAATGCGATCGGCCTCAGTTCGTACATCGGGCAGGTGTCGGCACGCTTCGACCGGGTCTATACGGGGCGGGGATACATTCCCTGCACCATCATGCATATCCGACCGGTCGACGTGTCGAAGCTGAAGATCGAGCAGGCGAAACAGCGCGAAATCGACAGCAGGCCGCGGCCGGCGGCCGCGCCGAAGAGCGACTGAAGCGGCGGCGCCGGCTGCAGGTCAGGCCAGGAACAGCTTCCTGCTCAGGCTCGTCAATGGACGTTCCAGCGCGTTCTGCAACCGTGCCGGCAAGGCCAGTGGCTTGAGCAGCATTTTCATGGTCATCTCGGCGGGCATGTGTTGCCGCAGCAGCGCCTGCGTGCGTGCGGCAACGCGCCGGAAGGCCACCTCGTCCACGCCTTGCCCGGGGTAGCACTGGTTGAACACGTGGCGCAGTGCCATGTCGGCGTCTTCGCGGCGGATTTCGTTGACCCGCCGCAGGATCGCGCGGAATACCCGGTAGCGGCCCAGCCCTTCCTGCTCGCGGTAACGCAGGAAGTGCTGGTAGAAGTGCTTGTAGTGGCGCACCTCGTCGCTCTTGATGCAGCCGGTCAGTTCGCGCAGCACCGGTTCGTCGGCGAGGTCGTTGAGGGCGCGGTACAGGCTGGCCGTGCCGGTCTCCACCACGCAGCGGGCGGCCAGTTCCAGGCCCCGGCTGGATTCGAGCTGGGCGGCAGTGCAGATCGCGCCGTAGTCGGCCAAGAAACCCTTGAATGCGCCGTCCCAGTCGAATTCGGGCCAGACGTGGCGCACGTAGGTGGCCAGTGCGCGGCCATGCTGCAATTCCTCGCGTTCCCAGTGCTGGCTCAGCCAGTCGCGCAGCTCCCGGTCGCGCTCGAAGTGTGCGATCAGGCTGCGGGTGTACAGGTCCGATCCGCTCTCCACGAACGATGCGCTGCAGACCAGCAGGAACATGTCCTCGTCGTGTCGCACCCGGGCGACATCGATGCGTGTGAAGTCGAGACGCTCGACATTCCAGGATGAGGTCGGGTTGTAGTCCAAGCATTGCTCCCGTGCGTGCACCCGGGGTCAAAGCGTCCAGGTGCCAAAGATCCAGTCGGGAAGCATAAGGCCTGAAAATGTCGGCGCATGAACATGCGCCGACTCGGTCTGCGGTGACTTATCTGACCACGGTCACCGGTACGTGGGCACGGCTCAGCACATCGTCGGACACCGAACCGAGCAACCAGCGCGCGAGCGTGCCACGGCCGGTGTGGCCGATCACGATGTGATCGATGTGGTGCTGTTTGACCAGGCTCAGCAGCACGTCACCTGGGCTGCCGAAGGCGATTTCCGCATCGACCAGGCTCGAAGTGTCGGGGGCGATCGCCTTCAGTTCGTCGACCAGGTCGCGGGTACGCTGCTCGGCCGTCTCGGTCATCATCAGGGCGCAGGTATCGCCTCCTTCGACGACCTGCAGTATCGATGCGACCAGGACGCGCCCCTGGTTCGCGCGGGCCATTTCCATCGCCAGTCGGAAGGCCTGTTGCGATGATTCGGAGCCGTCGTAGCCGACCAGTAGATGTTTCAGCATGCTGTTTCCTCGTTGCGATGTGTTGCGGGTTCGTGCGCAAGTGTGCGCGATGGGTTGTTAGCGAATGATCAACACAAAGCGCCGGGTCCGCTATGGACGCTTTCATCACATAGTTGCGTCGACGCTGAACGATATCGGGGTCTCTTGTACGAGCGTTCACCTTGCCCGGCCAAAACTGATCGACAGTCGGCGATGACGCCGCACACAAGGAGACGATCCCATGAGCAAGCACACCCTTGGACTGACCGCCGCCCTGCTGCTGTGCGCTGGCGCGATGACGATCTTGCCAGCCGCGCCGGCACAGGCCGCCGAATCGGCCGATGTGGCATGCCATCTCAAATTCACCCTGTCCGGCTGGTCGGTGATCTACAAGCATGCCGAAGGCAAGGGCTTCATCACCTGCAACAACGGTCAGACGGCGCCGGTGAAGATCAGCGTGGTCGGTGGTGGTCTTACCGCCGGCAAGTTCCGTATCGACGACGGCAAGGGCGACATCAGTCACGTGCGCAGCATCAACGACGTGTTCGGCAGTTATGTCGAGGCGGGTGCCGAGGCGGGCGTGGTCAAGAGCGGCACTGCCCAGGTGCTGACCAAGGGCACCACCTCGTTGGCATTGGCCGGTACCGGTGAAGGCGTGAATCTGGGTATATCGGTCGGCAAGTTCACCATCACTCGCCGCTGATCCTGTCATCATGAAACACGAAGGGCGCCCTGCGGGGCGCCTTTTGCTGTTCGCCGGCGTAAACTGCGGGTTTGCGTTTATTGATGTGCTGACCGGAGAGCCCGTGATACACCGCTATTCCCTATCGATTGCACGGGTCCTGCCGACGACGCTGTCCGGCGCTCCGGCTTTGCCAACCTCGCCGGTTGCCATCGAAGGCGCGCTGACATCGATGGGTGGACAGCGTCATGCCAGGTACGCCATTTCTCTGGTTGGGTTCGAGTCACATTCCTGGCGCTTCGAGAAGGTGTATTCCTGATGCCATTCACGATGCGCACGGGTGCCTCCGCAAACAAATTCTCGGTCTGGCGTATCGTGCTGTGGCTGGTGCTGCTGCTGTCGGCATTCGGCTGCCTGCAGTACGTGCATCATGCGCAGGGCGTGTGGGCATTGCTGCATGCGAACGTGGCTCCGCGCCCGGCGGTGACCGCCTCCCTGCATCAGCAGCTGGCCTGGGACATCGCTTATCTACTGGCGGCTTTCGTGCTGATCGTGCTGTGTGCCGGCGGCATTCTGCAGCAGGCGTGGTCGCGGGTTCCGCTGCAGGTGGCGGCGGTGGTGCTGGCGGCATGGTCGGCGCTCAGCGGTGTGTGGATGTTCGAGCGCTGGCATGAATTCGTGCAGTCGGCCAGCGACATGGCGGTCGCCGACGGTACGCAGGCCACGCTCGCGTTGCAGGCGTTGCTCGACCACGCGCGACGCAGTTACCGGATCGGCCTCGGCCTGAAGTTCGCCGCGATTCCGGTGCTGGCTTGGCTGGCCTGGCGACTGGGGCAGCCGCAGGTCCGCGCGCAGTTCCATCGGCGTCGCTGAACGTCGAGCCCGCTGCAGCCGCTGCCGACCCTGCGTGGCGGCCGCTGAATGATCTGATCGAACGGCCAGGCCGGGCACATTCAGCGGCGGTTGGCGTACCGCTCGTTACGCATGCACCCACCTGTGCCCCTGGAAACGCCGATGCGTCCGTTGCGTGTGATGTTGCCCGTGCTGTCGCTGTTGCTGGTCCTGCCGCTGCATGCGCAGGATCTGGCGACGACCTGTCATGTCAGCAGCAGTTATGACCTAACGGTGGTGCCCGCGTACCTGTTGTTCGATCGTGCCTCTCCCGCACCGCAGCGGGTCCGGCTGCAGGACGGAGTGCTGCGCGTGGACGGTCGTACCGTGCCGTTGAGCGCGGGCGAGCGCGTGCGCCTGGCCCGCTTCGAGCGCCTGCTCCGAGCCCTCGTGCCACGGGTGAAAGCAGTGGCCGACCACGGGGTCGACGTGGCGGTGCAGACGGTGCGCTCCCAGGCGGCCAGTCTTGGCCTGGATACGGCGACCCGCGTCGAGCTGGACCAGCGCCTGGCGGCGGATGCGGTCAGCCTCAAGCAGCGCATCGCTGCCAGCTACAGCACGCACGATTGGCACGGAGCCGTGGCCGAGCAGTACGAGCAGGAGCTGGCTTCCGACATCGTGCCGTTGATCGTTGCCGATCTCGGGCGGCAGGCGCTCACGGCTGCGATGGGCGGTGACCTGCAGCGGGCAGCCGAGTTGCGTGATCGGGCCGCCGCGCTGGCGACCGACGGTCCGGCGCTTCTGCGCCAGCGGATGAATGTGTTGCGTCCGCAGGTGGCGGCGCTGTGCCCGGATATCCGGCAGCTGGCAACGCTGCAGCAAGGCCTACCGGCGGGCGACGGACGCATGCTGGATCTGCTGCAGGTGACGGACGCAGGCGCGCCATGACAGCTGCGCGTTGCCGATGCCTGTCGGGGTGCCTGCCGGGATTAATCCTGGGCTAAGCGGTCACGCGCAAAGATGGCGCCCGGTTTCACCACGCACTGGAGTGACCGCGTGTCGCCCGCCCTGCCGCATCCCTGGCGCCATCTGATCCGTCGCAGCCTGCGACTGCGTGCGGACTATGCGCGTGCCGTCGATGCCGTGAGCGAACCCGGGTTGCGCACGGTACTGACGGAGAATGCGGACCTGCTGGACGAGCTGATCGCCGAGTGGCGTACGCATCGACGTGCCCAGCCGGAATCGCCATCCGGCTGGAGACAGGGTTTCCAGCGTCGGGTCGATACATGGCACTGGCGCGCCCCGCCGCGCACCGACGCGCAATGGATCCGCCTGCTGGCGCGCGAAGAAGAAGCCCTGCTGCGCAGCTTCGAAGCGGCGTTGGCACAGGCGCCGGAAGATGCCGTTCCGCTGCTCGACCGGCAATGGCCGCGGCTGGATGCGATCCATCGCGACATGAGCCTGCTGGCACGCGCGGCGGGCGCCTGACGCGGGCGTTCGGTCCAGACGACTCCTCTCACTCGTTCTTCAGGCACCGGTTCCTCGCCGCCGATGACTGCCTTGCCCTGGGCATGGTCGTTGCGATGGCGGCGTGATAAAGATGGCGCGTGTCCCGCCAGGAGCTGTCGATGAGCGACACCTCTGCTTCCAGTGTGTCCCGCCCCGCCGGTCTGATGCGTCGACGTCAGACGGCCGGGCATCACAAGGTGACCAGCATCGAGCTGTTCTTCGATCTGGTGTTCGTCTACGCGGTGACCCAGTTGTCGCACACTTTGCTGCACCGGCTGGATGCGACCGGGGCGCTGCAGGTACTGCTGCTGTTCCTGGCGGTGTGGTGGGTCTGGGTGTTCACCAGCTGGGTGACCAACTGGCTGGATCCGGAACGGCCGGCGGTCCGGCTGCTGCTGCTGGCGATGATGCTGGCGGGCCTGCTGCTTTCCACGGCACTGCCCGAGGCGTTCGGCGAACACGGTCTGCTGTTCGCGGTGACGTATGTGTTCATGCAGGTCGGACGCACGCTTTTCACGCTGTGGGCACTGGGCGATGCGGCACCGGCGAACACGCGGAATTTCCGGCGCATCCTGCTCTGGCTTTCGGTATCCGGGGTGCTCTGGCTGACCGGTGGCTGGCACGACGGTCCGCTTCGCGCCGCCTGCTGGGTGGCGGCGCTGATGGTGGAATACCTCGGGCCGGCCGTGGGGTTCCGGGTGCCGGGCATGGGGCGCTCGACCACCGCCGACTGGGACGTGGAAGGCGGGCATCTGGCCGAGCGCTGCAGTCTGTTCGTGATCATCGCGCTGGGCGAGTCGGTGCTGGCCACCGGTAGCAGTTTTGCCGAGGCGGGCTGGAACGCCGCGACCGTGCAGGCCTTTGTCGGCGGCTTTATAGGCAGCGTGGCAATGTGGTGGATCTATTTCGACCTTGGGGCCGAGCGGGGCAGCCGGTCGATCCGGCGCTCGACCGATCCCGGTCGGCAGGCGAGGGTGGCCTACACCTACCTGCACCTGTTGATCGTCGCGGGCATCATCGTTGCCGCGGTGGCCGACGACCTTGCGCTCGGTCATCCGCACGCGGTGCCCGCCGCGGGCGCGTTCGCGGTATTGCTGGGTGGGCCTGGGCTGTATCTGCTGGGCAACGCACTCTTCAAGCAGACCGTCAACAGCACGTATTTCCCGCTCTCCCACATGGTCGGCCTGGCGCTGCTCGGGTTGCTGGCGTTGTTGGCACAGAAGCTGACGGTGGCGGACGTGTTCATGGCGACCACGGCGGTGCTGGTGCTGGTGGCGGCGTGGGAAAGCGCCTCGCTGCGTTCGGTGCGCCGCGAGCTGGCGTCGGACGAGCCGCACGCCTGAACCGATTGCCGTCGCCGATCGGTACGGTCACGACCCACCCTGCCATTCGTGCCGTGCGAGGTGCGTGACTGATGGCAGGGCATGACCGCTGGCCCATGTTCCCAGGGCGCATCGGACCGAACCTGTCGACAGGATGGATGCGTGGCGTCAACAGCAGCGACGACGTGCACGTCGAATCCGGCGGTATCACTTTCAGCCGGGGTTGCAACGAAAGCGAAGCGCTCGCCTGCCGGATGGCGCTCCGCTCGGCTGATCGTCCCGCACAAGGACGCTGACAACTCGGCAAGGCAACGCGCCATGCGCTGATGCCGCTGAAACCACCGTGGACGCGCCGGCCCACTGCGCGTACCGGTTTCAGCGATCGTCGGCGAACTCCCCAAGACAGGGTGCGCCCCATCTGTGCGCACGGACGTCCCGCATCATGCCTGGCCGGCTGGTGCGGTTTTTCTTTGGCGTGCCGGTGAAGGCGTGCGCTTCATGCCTGCGCTGCTAGGCTGTACGGGTATTCGTTCCACGGAGCACGTGATTCATGCATTTTCTTCTACCCGCCAGCCTCATCCCGCCGAATGCGGCGGCAGGCACTGTTTCCTATTACGTCGGCATTGCCGTGCGCATCGGCATGAATGTGCTGGGTGCGCTGGTCCTGATGGTGATCGGCATCTGGCTGGCCCGGCGCCTCGCGAATTTCGCCGAGCGTGCGATGGGGCGCGCCAAGTTCGATTCCACCTTGGTCGGATTCCTGCGAAATCTTGTCTATGGTGTACTGGTTGCGCTGCTGGCGGTGATGGCGCTGGGCGTGCTTGGCGTGCCGTCGGCTCCGCTGGTGGCCGCGCTGGGTACCGCCGGCCTGGCTGTCGGTCTGGCCCTGCAGGGCTCGCTGAGCAACCTGGCCTGGGGTGTGTTGCTGATCATCTTTCGTCCGTTCCGGGTCGGCGACTTCGTCACTGTGGCCGGCGTGGACGGTACGGTCGAGAACATCAACCTGATGCACACCCAGCTGCTGTTGCCGGACGGGCGCGAGGCGATCGTGCCGAACGGCAAGGTGGGCGGCGATGCGATCACCAACTACAACCGTCGCGGCCGGCGTCGTTTCGAGCTGACCGTAGGCATCGGCTACAAGGACGACATCGGTGCGGCGATGGCGGAGATCCGCGAACTGTTCGCGGCCGACCCGCGCATCCTGAAGGACCCGGAGCCCGGTGTCTGGACCAAGGGCCTGGGCGAGAGCTCGGTCGATCTGGTGGTCCGCGCGTGGACTCGCAGTGCGGATATCTGGGCGACGCAGACCGATCTGCTGCGCGCGATCAAGGAGCGCTTCGACGACAAGGGCATCAGCATTCCGTTCCCGCAGCGTGAACTGACCGTGGTGCAGGGCGTGCTGCCGGTCGGCGCACAGCAGGGCAGCTGAACAGGCACGCATGAGGTCGCCTGGCGCGTGCTGCTGCGCGCGCGTTGGGCGTTCCGGCCCGGTCGGACGATGTAGGAGAAATCTGTCGCCGGATGCCTCTGCACTCCCTGCGGACTCTGTCAGGCCTTGTCGTGACTGGGCTTGCCGCATGCGATGCGCCCCCACTCCGCGTGCATACGTATGCGGATGGATGATTTGGACGTCCAGAAGCACCCGCAACGCTGGCCGGTTCGCTATCATGGAAGCCTTGCGACCGCCATCCCCCGCGGCCGCCATTGATCCGCAGGAGAACCCATGGCCGACCTTAAAGAAGTCCGCGTACCCGATATCGGCGGTCACGAGAACGTGCCCGTCATCGAGGTGATGATCAAACCCGGCGACCGGGTCGAGAAGGATCAGAGCCTGATCACGCTGGAATCGGACAAGGCCACGATGGAAGTGCCTGCGCCGTTCGCCGGCACGGTCAAGGACGTGAAGCTGAAGGTCGGTGACGAAGTTTCCGAAGGCGCGCTGATCCTCGTGCTCGAGGCCGAGGGCGCTGCGGCACCCGCGCCGGCCCCGGCTGCCGCACCCGCTCCCAGCCCGGCGCCGACTCCTGCCGCAGCGCCGGCATCGGCCCCGGCTGTCCGCGAGGTACATGTGCCCGACATCGGCGGTCACGAGAACGTGCCGGTGATCGAGGTGATGATCAAGGCCGGCGACCGCGTCGAAAAGGACCAGAGCCTGATCACGCTGGAATCGGATAAGGCCACGATGGAAGTGCCCGCGCCGTTTGCCGGTACGGTCAAGGACGTGAAGCTGAAGGTGGGCGACGAGGTTTCCGAGGGTGCACTGATCGCGCTGATCGAAGCCGAAGGCGCGGCTGCCCCGGCTCCGGCTCCCGCGCCGGCCGAGGCACCCAAGGCTGCGCCGGCCCCCGCACTCGCGCCGTCGCCTGCCAGGGCCGAACCGGCCGCCGTCTCGTCGGCCGCGTCTCCGCGTCCGCCGGTCGATGCCGGCCTGGTCATGCCGGGCGATGCGCCGTACGCCAGCCCCGCGGTGCGCGCCTTCGCGCGCGAGCTGGGCGTGGACGTCCATCAGGTGAAGGGCAGCGGTCGTGGCGGCCGAATCCAGCGCGAGGACGTCAGTGCCTACGTCAAGCATGCGCTGGCCTCGGGGGCGCGCCCGGTGCAGGGCGGTACCGTTGCCGCCGGTGGCGGCCTGAACCTGCTGCCGTGGCCGAAGGTGGATTTCAGCAAGTTCGGCGAGATCGAGGAAAAGCCGCTCTCGCGCATCCAGAAGATCTCCGGCGCCAACCTGGCGCGCAACTGGGCGATGATCCCGCACGTCACCCAGCATGAGGATGCGGACATCACCGAGCTGGAGGCTTTCCGCAAGCAGCTCGGTGCCGAGAACAAGGACCTCAAGGTCACCCCGCTGGTGTTCCAGATGAAGGCGGTGGTGGCGGCGCTGAAGGAATACCCGCAGTTCAACGCCTCGCTGGACGATACCGGCGAGAAGCTGATCCTGAAGAAGTACTTCCACATCGGCATCGCGGTGGACACGCCCGATGGCCTGGTGGTGCCGGTGATCCGCGACGTGGACAAGAAGGGCCTGCTGGAACTGGCCGCCGAACTCGGTGAGATCTCGAAGAAGGCGCGCGACAAGAAGCTCGGTCCGGCCGACATGTCCGGCGGCTGCTTCTCGATCAGCTCGCTGGGCGGCATCGGCGGTACGGCGTTCACGCCGATCGTCAATGCGCCGGAAGTGGCGATCCTCGGTGTTTCCAAGGCGGCCATGAAGCCGGTGTGGAACGGCAAGGAGTTCGCGCCGCGCCTGATGCTGCCGCTGTCGCTGTCATACGACCATCGCGTGATCGACGGTGCGCTGGCCGCGCGCTTCGCCGTGTTCGTGGCACGGCAGCTCGGCGACATCCGCCGTCTGCTGCTCTGACCACGGAGGGGCGATGACGCGTGCCGCGCCCGACATCATCGGCAGCACGGTGTGGTTTGCCGCGCCGGCTGCGATGGTGCCCGACACGGTGCGCCACGGTATCGGGCAGATCGGCAAGTGGTTGAGCCTGGGCGTCCACTTCGGTGGCGTGGACGTCACCGTCGGTTCCGTGCTGGGTGCGTTGCTGCTGTTCGCGGCGTTCCTGGTGGTGGCACGGGTGGTGAAGGGCTTGCTGCACGGCTACGTGGAGCGGCACGAGCACATCAATCGTTCGTCGGTCTACACGGTCGAGCGTCTGCTGCACTATCTGCTGATGGTGGTCGGAGCGTTGTGGGCGCTCAGCATCGCCGGCATACCGATGGCCAAGATGACGGTGTTCGCCGGGGCCCTGGGCGTGGGTCTGGGGTTCGGCCTGCAGGCGATCTTCAACAATTTCGTCTCGGGGCTGATCCTGCTGTTCGAGCGCAGCCTCAAGGTGGGCGACTTCGTCGAGCTGTCGTCGGGTCTGCACGGCCATGTGCGCGACATCAACATCCGCGCCACCCGCGTCAGCACCAACGACAACATCGACATCCTGGTGCCGAACTCGGAGTTCGTGAACGGCCGCGTGGTGAACTGGACCCTGCGCGAGGTTTCGCGTCGCATCAAGGTGCCTTTCGGCGTGGCCTACGGCACCGACAAGGAGCTGGTGAAAAAGGCCGCGCTTGAAGCCGCCGCCGAGGTGCCGTTCACGCTGTCGATGGAAGGCCCGCGCGCGCCGCAGGTGTGGCTAGTCGGGTTCGGCGACTCCTCGCTGGATTTCCAGCTGGTGGTCTGGCTGGATGCCGACGCCACGCGTCATCCCGGTTCCGTGACGGCTGCCTACAACTGGGCACTGCACACGGCACTGGAAAAATACGAGATCGAGGTTCCATTCCCCCAGCGCGACCTGCACGTGCGCAGCTGGGCCACCCCGGTGACCGGCCCCAGGCCGGGGCCGGTTGGCGGCGGCGCAGGCGAGAACGATGCCGTGCGTGACGTCGTCCGCGACATTGCCGAGACACGGGCCGACCAGGCCGGTGACTCATCTGCCAGAGATTCGGGCGCCCCCCCTGCGGCGTCCTGAGAAACCCAAGGAAACTAACCATGGCCAACACCATCGAAATCAAGGTTCCCGACATCGGCGGTCACGAGAACGTGCCGATCATCGAAGTCCTGGTCAGCGTCGGCGACAGCGTCGCCAAGGACCAGAGCCTGATTACCCTGGAATCGGACAAGGCCACGATGGAGATTCCGTCGACGGCGGCCGGCACGATCAAGGCGCTCAAGGTCAAGCTGGGCGATGAAGTGTCCGAAGGCGCCGTGATCGCGGTGCTCGAGGCGGCCGGCGAAACCGCGCCGGCACCCGCTGCTCCCGCCGCCGCTCCGGCAGCCGCGCCTGCGCCGGCTGCGGTCAAGGCCCCGCAGGCTGCCGGCGCGTCCGGCCGGACCGCCGATATCGAGTGCAAGCTGGTTGTGCTGGGCTCCGGTCCCGGTGGCTATTCGGCCGCTTTCCGCGCTGCCGACCTGGGCGTGGACACCGTGCTGGTCGAACGCTATTCGACGCTGGGCGGCGTCTGCCTCAACGTGGGCTGCATCCCTTCGAAGGCGCTGCTGCATGCCGCGGCGGTGATCGACGAGGCCGAGGCGATGGCCTCGCATGGCGTCAGCTTCGGCGCGCCGAAGATCGAGATCGACAAGCTGCGCGACTTCAAGACCAAGGTGGTCGGCCAGCTCACCGGCGGTCTGGCCGGCATGGCCAAGCAGCGCAAGGTGCGCACCGTGCAGGGCACCGGCAGTTTCGTCTCGCCGCACGAAATGGAAGTGGTGACGGCCGAGGGTACCAAGCTGATCCGCTTCGAGCAGGCGATCATCGCCGCCGGTTCGCAGGCGGTGCGCTTGCCGGCGTTCCCGTGGGACGACGAGCGCATCATGGATTCCACCGGCGCGCTGGAACTGAAGGACGTGCCGAAGAAACTGCTGGTCGTGGGCGGCGGCATCATCGGCCTGGAAATGGCCACCGTGTATTCGGGACTGGGCAGTGAAGTGACCGTGGTCGAGTTCATGGACCAGATCATCCCCGGCGCCGATGCCGACCTGGTCAAACCGCTGGCCAAGCGTCTTGGCGGCAAGCTCAAGGGCATCCACCTCAAGACCAAGGTGACCGAGGCCAAGGCCACCAAGAAAGGCATCGAGGTGAAGTACGAGGGCGAGAGCATCCCCGAGACCGCGGTGTTCGATCGCGTACTGGTGGCGGTGGGCCGCTCGCCGAATGGCAACAAGATCGGCGCCGACAAGGCGGGCGTGGCGGTGACCGAGCGCGGCTTCATCAACGTCGACACGCAGCTGCGTACCAACGTGCCGCACATCTTCGCGATCGGCGACATCATCGGCCAGCCGATGCTGGCCCACAAGGCGGTGCACGAGGCACATGTGGCTGCCGAAGTGGTGGCTGGCGAGAAGAGCCATTTCGACGCACGGGTGATCCCGTCGGTGGCCTATACCAGCCCGGAAGTGGCATGGGTCGGCGTGACCGAGCGCGAGGCAAAGGAAAAGGGCCTCAAGGTCGGCGTGGGCAAGTTCCCGTGGGCGGCTTCCGGTCGCGCCATCGGCATCGCCCGCACCGAAGGTTTCACCAAGCTGATCTTCGACGAGGAAACCCATCGCATCGTCGGTGGTGCGGTGGTCGGCGTGAACGCGGGTGAGCTGATCTCCGAGCTGGCGCTGGCGATCGAGATGGGCAGCGAAGCGGCCGACATCTCCCTCACCATTCATCCGCACCCGACCCTGGGCGAGTCGGTGGGCATGGCGGCCGAGGTCTACGAAGGCACGATCACCGACCTCTACATACCGAAAAAGAAGAAGTAAGCCAGGCATGCCGGCATTGAAAAAGCCCGGGTTCGCCCGGGCTTTTTCGTGGCTGACGGAGCCGGCACTCAGCTGTTCGTCTGCCGATGCCGTTGCCAGCGCTCCAGCAGCCAGGAAAGTCCCAGGCAGCCACCAAGCGCCAGCAGCCAGCGCAGCGACTGCGGGTCGACCGCCGGCACGGCCACACGGACGGCGGGCAGCCATGCCTGCGCGTCATATCCCAGCGCCACCGCACCGGCGACGACGGCGATACCCGGCAGGCTGGTGAGCAGGGCGGTTTCGAGTGCGCCATGGCGGGTTTTCCGGGGCTGCGTGGCGGGTGCTGCCAGCGCAGCCACCTGCGCAGCGAAGTCCGCGGGCAGGGCTTCCGCCGGCGGTTGGCGCAGGGCTTTCGACAGCACGCGGTAGCGGCGCACGCGGACATCGTCGCCGCGCGGGTCCAGGCCCAGCCGCTCGGCACGCAGGGCGCGTTCCTGTGCCTGCCATTCGCGCTCCTGCGCCGGGTCGAGCGAAGCTTTGTCGTCGTGGTTCATGCGGCAACTCCTGTCCGGGTTGCAAGTGCGTCGCGCACGCGCAGGCGCGACCGGAACAAATGACTCTTGATGGTGCCGACGGGCAGGCCGGTGATTTCGGCGATGTCCGGAATCGACAGCTCCTCAAGGTGATACAGCGTCAGCAGGGTGCGCTGCAAGGGCGGCAGCGTCTCGATCGCCTCATGCAGGTGATGCAACATCTCCGCGTCCGCGCAGGCGGCTTCCAGGTCGAAGCCGTCGCCGATGTTTTCCACCAGGGCCACGCCGTCGTCGTCGTGTGTCCCGGCCAGCGGCAGGCGCTTGCGTTGCAGGTGGCGCAGGGCCAGGTGGTAGGCCACGCGGCCGATCCACGACTTAAGCGCACACTCGCCGCGGTACTGGTGCAGGCACTGGTGCACGCGCAGGAACGTGTCCTGGCAAAGTTCGCGGGCATCTTCCGGGTCGCGCACCATGCGCAGGATGAGATGCCAGCACAGGCGCTGGTGCGTGTGGACCAGGCGCTCGAACGCCCCCGGCCGGTTGGCCAGCACGGCGTCGACCAGCGCGCGGTCGGGGTGGTGGATGTCATCCATGCGACATCTGATGCAGGCAACAGGGCTGCGGTTGCAACTCGCGTGCTGCAACCGTCCGGCGGCGGGCTGTATCCATGTTCCCGAACCTACCCATTTCCACCTGCCATCAGGAGAAGTTCATGGATCTCGGCATTCTGGTCCCGATTTCGTTGTTTGTCGCCATCGCCTACGCGATCAAGGTCTGCGTGGAGGCGATCGTCCGCCGCCGCATGGTCGAGTCCGGTGGCTCGACCGAACTGATTGACGCGATGCTGCGCGACGAGGAGCTGCGCCGCCGGCTGTCTTCGCTGCGCTGGGGCATCGTGCTGCTGTCGGTGGCGCTGGGCTTCGGGCTGATCCAGTGGTTCGGCTGGCACGATGTCACCCCGGGCATGGTCGCGGTACTGGCCGGCGCCACGGGTCTGGGCAACCTGGCGTTCTTCGCGATCTCGCGCCGCTTGCGCTGATTCGCGAAGGCGCACAAAGCCCGGGGCTTGCCCGGGCTTTCCTTGTCATCCAGTAACGCGGACTCAGACCACGGTCAGCGTCACGTCGATGTTGCCGCGGGTGGCGTTGGAGTACGGGCACACGACATGCGCCTTCTGCACCAGCGCTTCCACCTCCTCACGCGGCAGGCCGGGCACATGGATCTTCAGCTCGACCTCGATACCGAAGCCGGTGGGAATCTGGCCGATGCCCACGGTGCCCTCGATGGTGGTGTCGGCCGGCAGCACACGCTTTTCCTGGCCGGCGACGAATTTCAGCGCGCCAATGAAGCAGGCCGAATAGCCGGCGGCGAACAACTGCTCGGGATTGGTGCCGGTGGCACCGTTGCCGCCGAGCTCCTTCGGCACGGTCAGCTGGACGTCGAGCACGCCGTCGGAAGAGGTGGCGTGGCCGTCGCGACCGCCGGTGGCCTTGGCGTGGGCGCGATACAGGACTTTTTCGATGGACATGGTGGTGACCTCGTTGGGGTGAAAGGCGTCAGGCAGTGGATCAGGTGCTTGCGGAGGCGCATGGCTCGTCTCCGTTAGATGTTGCGCAATAATAAATCGTGCACTATTTATATGACCGGAAGAGAATGCGGAAGTCCGGTTCCATCAAGGGGTGGCGGCGATCTGGCCGCGCAGCTTGTCGAGTTCGCGTTTGAGCTTGCGCAGGGCGTCAGGTTCACAGCCGGATGCACACAACACTTCGCCGGGTACGGCGCTGGCGCGTTTCTTGAGTGCACGTCCGGCCGGACTCAGGCTGATCACGACCTGGCGCTCGTCCTGGGTCGAACGCACGCGGTCGAGCAGGCCGGCAGCCTGCAGTCGCTTGAGCAGCGGCGTAAGCGTGGCGGAATCCAGGAAAAGGCGTTCACCGATCTCCGACACCGTCAGGCTGTCGCGCTCCCACAGCACCAGCATCACCAGATACTGCGGATATGTAAGGTCAAGCTCGGCCAGCAGTTTGCGATAGAGCTTGCCCATCGCCAGGTTGGCCGCATACAGCGCGAAGCACACCTGCTGGTCGAGCCGCAGAGGCGAATCGGTACTGGTGGTGGCGGGGCGTGTCGTCATGGTGCGCAATATACATAGCGCACTATTTATTTGCAAGCTATGGTTGTCTCGTGGAGTTTCTATTGATCGAACAGGTCGCGCTGGGCGGCGTAACTGTCGGCATCGACGAAGCCGGCCAGGCCCACGCCGACCAACCGGTACCGGCTATCGGCGGGACGTTCCACCCGGCTGCGCAGCGCGCAGGCGATATCGGCCAGCTCGACCACGGACGACGGCCGGCTGGATGGCGTCAGGCTGCGGGTGAGGGTGTGGAAATCGGCAGTCTTCAGTTTCAGCACCACGGTGCGGGCCACCCGCCCGGTTTGTGCCTCGCGCTGGTGTGCGGCCCAGGCCTTTTCGGCCAGACGGCGGATGTGCGGCTCCAGTTCGTCGAGCCTGAGGTCGTGCTCGAAGGTATCTTCGGCGGATACCTGCAGGGTTGGCCGGTCTGGCGTCACGGGGTGTTCGTCGATGCCCAGCGACAACTCGTGCAGGCGCCTGCCCCAGCGACCGAAGCGTTCTTCCATCTCCCCGGCCGGGAACGCACGCAGCTCGCCGACGGTCGCGATGCCCAGCGCGGCGAGCTTGCTTTCCATCACCTTGCCCACGCCGGGCAGGCGATTCGCCGGCAACGGCGTGAGGAACTCCAGCACCTCGTGCGGGCGCACCACGAAGAGGCCGTCGGGCTTGCGGAAGTCCGAGGCGATCTTGGCCAGGAACTTGTTTGGCGCCACGCCCGCCGACGCGGTCAGGTTGGTTTCCGCGCGGATCGCCGCGCGGATCGCTTCCGCGGTGGCGGTGGCCGAGGGCAGGCCGGTCCGGTTCGCCGTGACGTCGAGATAGGCCTCGTCCAGCGACAGCGGTTCGATCAGGTCGGTATGGCGCGCGAAGATCTCGCGGATCTGCCGTGACACGGCCTTGTAGCGCGCGAAGTCGGGAGGCACGAACACAGCATCCGGACATAGCCGTTCGGCGCGAATCGCCGGCATTGCCGAACGCACACCGAAGGTCCGCGCCTCGTAGCTGGCGGCACACACCACCGAACGCGCCCCGCGCCAGGCCACCACCACCGGCTTGCCGCGCAGCGAGGGATCGTCACGCTGTTCCACCGACGCGTAGAACGCGTCCATGTCGACATGGATGATCTTGCGGGGCTGGGAACTCACGGCTTTCGGTGTGACGGGGATGATCGATTCTAGATCGACGCGATGCCGGACAACGTACCGCACCCCTGCGAACCGTCCACAGCGTGGCTGCGGCATGCGGGCCCGTCGGCGGACGGACGCTCCCGACATCTGTCACGCACAGCGCCGTCGGGACTGGTCGAAACCTCTCTGCTCAGGCATGGTTGCCGGATGACGACCGAAACCAGTCCCAACGCCTACCTGCGCCGTCTCGGCGTATGGGACGGCGCGATGATCGTGATCGGCGGCGTGATCGGCGCCGGCATCTTCCGCACACCGGCCACGGTGGCTGCACGCACCTCGTCCGGCTTGCCGCTGCTGGCCTTGTGGGTGCTGGGCGGCCTGCTCACGCTGGCCGGGGTGCTGTGCTACGCCGAGCTGGGTTCGCGGCGCCCGCAGGCGGGTGGCATCTACCTGTACCTGCGCGAGGCGTTCGGCAACGTGCCGGCCTTCCTGTTCGGTTGGACGATGGCGCTGATCAACTACCCCGGCAGCGTGGCCGCGGTGGCTACCACTTTCGCCGACTATTTCTGCGAGGCCATCGGCCTGCCGCTGCTGTGGCTGAAGCCGGTGGCGGTGGCGGCGATCGTGTTCATCGTGGGGGTCAACCTGTTCGGCATCCGCGCGGGCGCGTTGATGCAGAACATCTTCGCAGTGCTGAAGCTGGGCGCGATCGCCCTGCTGGTCGCGGTAGGGCTGGCACTGGCACACGGTCACCTGGGTGGCGTGCTGGCGGCGGACACCGTGCATCCTGCATCGCGCGGCGCCTTCGTCGGCGCACTGCTGCCGGTGCTGTTCAGCTACGGCGGCTTCCATTACCTCAACGACCTGGCCGGCGAAGTGCGCGATCCGCAGCGCACCCTGCCACGGGCGCTGGCGCTGGGCATGACCGGCGTGGTGGTGGCCTATGTACTGGCCAACGTGGCCTATCTGGCGGGGCTGGGGCATGCGGGTCTTGCCGCCAGCCAGGCGCCGGCGGCCGACCTGGTGAGTCACCTCTTCGGCAGCACCGGGGCCAAGGTCATCGCAGTGGGCATCGCCTGTTCCACTTTCGGCTACTGCAGCATCGCCATCGCCGGTGGCGCGCGGGTCCTGCAGACGATGGGGGCGGACGGCATGCTGTTTCGCGCCGTGGGTTACATCGACCGCCGCACGCGCGCGCCGCAGGTGGCGCTGGCCGTGCTGGGTGCATGGACGGTCGTGCTCACGCTGTGGGGCAATTTCGGCCAGCTGGTCGACTACACCACGGTGGGCGAGTGGCTCGGTCACGCGTTCGGTATCGGCACGCTGTTCTGGTACCGCTGGAAGTTCGTCGACGAGCCGGCGCCGTTCCGAGTGCCGTTGTTTCCGTTGTTGCCGCTGCTGTTCGTGGTGACGGTGCTGGGAGTGATCGTGGCCACCACGATCGAGACGCCGGGGGACGCCGGCATGAGCCTGCTGATCATCGCGCTGGGCCTGCCGGTGTATGCATTGTGGCGAGTCTGGCAGCGACGCAGCGCGCACTGACAGACAAGGTTCGGGGCATGCGCAGACATGCCCGATCGATTCCGTCGCGGAGGTGTCCGGTGATGCATGGCATGAAGTGGCTCGGTGCATGTGTGCTCGGTATGTGGCTGGTAGCGCCGGCTTCGGCCACGCAGTGGGTCGACCTGGCCGGTCCGACGTCATCGGTACGGGTCGGGTTGCAGCAGGTGTCGCCGGTGACAGCACCCGAACGCGCGAATGACGGCGTGCTGCAGCGACGCTATGTGTTCCAGCCATCACCACATCCCCAGCTGACGATCCGGCCCGACGCCGGCACATGGAACTGGCGCGGTCAGGGCGAACTGCACCTGCGCCTGCAGAACGCGATGCCGTGGGCGGTCACCGTGCAGATCGCGGTGGACAGCGGGTCGGGGCAACATCTCGATACCACCGTCGGCGTGCCTGCCGGGCCGCCGCAGACAGTAGTGGTGCCGCTGCACGCCATCTCGCCGCGTCGCTTCGGCATGCAGGTCGGGCCGCTGATGCCGTTCGACGACCACGGGCAGCCGATGCTGCTGGCGACCACGGTGCGGGGCGCGATCGACCTCGCGGCGGTGCATGCGGTGCGGCTGTCGATACCTGCGCCACAGGCAGCACAGACGCTGCTGCTGGGCCGGCTGGGCACGGTGCCTGGTGATGCCGTGCTGCATGCGGCCTATGCCGACATCGTCGATCGCTACGGCCAGTACACGCGTGGCAGCTGGCCGCAGAAAATCGCCAGCGACGCGGCCCTGCGCGCCGCCCACGCGAAGGCCGCTGCAGCGCTGAAAGCGGAGCTGGCCGAATCCGGCAAGGACCTGGACGTCTATGGCGGGCTGCGGAATGTCCTGCTGCGCAGGACCGGCTGGTTCCACACACAGAAACGTGACGGTCGCTGGTGGCTGGTGACACCGGACGGCCATGGCTTCTTCTCGCTGGGCGTGAATGCCGTGGCGGCGCAGCAGGTGCGCAGCTATGTGCAGGGACGTGCCTACATGTTCCGCGACCTGCCGCCGGATAGTGGACCGTGGGCCGCGTTCTGGGGGCGTGGCGACGATCGTCGGCCGGACAGCGGCGCTAGTGCGGGCATGGGCGACAACCATGGCCGCTGGTTCGACTTCTATGCCGCCAACCTCTACCGCATCGACGGCCCCGGCTGGCTGGATGCCTGGCGCCGGCTGACCCTGGAACGTCTGAAGGCCTGGGGGTTCAACACGCTCGGCAACTGGAGCGACCCGGCACTGGGCGTGATGCACCGGCTGGCGTACACACTGCCGATCAACATCCGGGGCGATTTCGCCCATGTCTCCAGCGGCTACGACTACTGGGGCCGCATGCCCGATCCGTTCGACCCGCGTTTCGCGCAGGCAGCGGCCGCCGCCGTGGCGAAGGCGACGCGGGGCGTGCGCAACGATCCCTGGTTGCTCGGCTACTTCGCAGACAACGAACTGGCCTGGGCCAGCATCGGCCCGCAAGGCCGCTGGGGGCTGGCGTTGGGCACCCTGCGCGGCGGGCCGCGCAGCCCGGCCAAGCAGGCGTTCATCGCGGACCTGGAAAAAGAGTACGGCACGCCGCAGAAACTGGCCGCCGCCTGGGGCATCGCACTGGGTGCGTGGCAGGCGCTGGACGCTGCCGGTTTCGCGGCGCCGCTGCCGGACGCGGCGCATCCGGCCATCGCCGGCGACTACAGCGCATGGCTGCGACGTTACGCCGACACCTATTTCCGCATCGTGGCGCAGGCGATCCATCATGACGACCCGCATCACCTGTTCCTGGGCGGCCGCTTCGCGGTCAACACGCCGGAAGCGGTGGCGGCCTGCGCGCGGTATTGCGACGTGGTGAGCTTCAACATCTACGCCGACCTGCCGCAACACGGCTTCGACGAGGCTGCGCTGCGCCGGCTGGACAAGCCGGTGCTGATCACCGAATTCCACTTTGGCTCCGACGACCGCGGGCCGTTCGGCAAGGGCGTGGCGTCGGTGTGGACCGAAGCTCAGCGCGGACAGGCCTATGCGCGCTACGTGCAGGCCGCCGCGGCCGATCCCCTGATCGTCGGTGCGCACTGGTTCGAATACGTGGACGAACCCGTCGCCGGGCGCCTGCTCGACGGCGAGAACAGCCACATCGGCCTGGTCGGCGTCACCGACCTACCATTCGCCGGTTTCGTGAAAGCGGTGCGGCAGACCAACCGGCGTGTGCAGGACGGTCTGGGACGACATTAGCCGTGGCAGTCGGTTGTCGCGTCAACGCGGATTGCGTTCCTTCTCGCGTTGCCGGTGACTGCCTTCGGCGATGGCCTTGAAGCGGTTGATCGATTGCAGCCACAGCGCGTTGTGTTCGGCTTCCTTTTCGCTGCCGGCATCGGGAATGCGGCTGAAGGGAATGCGCATCGGCGCGGCATCCTGTGCCAGCGCGGCCTGCATGCCGCCGAAGTAGACCTTGTTGAGGCCGAACTTCGCGTTGATGCGGTCGACCACCGTGTCGACGCCGGGGCGCTGCGTGGCAGGCGCGAACAGCGAGCCGGTG
This sequence comes from Dyella sp. A6, assembly GCF_036320485.1. Classification (NCBI taxonomy): domain Bacteria; kingdom Pseudomonadati; phylum Pseudomonadota; class Gammaproteobacteria; order Lysobacterales; family Rhodanobacteraceae; genus Dyella; species Dyella aluminiiresistens. The sequence goes on along the minus strand of NZ_CP132911.1, from coordinate 3,342,518 downwards.
CTGTGCCGGCGTTCGACCAACTGGTACAGGGTGACGCTGACCGACAGCGGCACCGCGCGCGCCGGACCGGGCAGCGGACGTCGGCCGGGATGGCGGCCGTCCAGCGCCATGGTCAGCAGATGCAGCAGTTCGCGGCTGTCGCCGGTGGGTTCGAAGCGCAGGTCGCGTTCCCAGCGCGCGTCGATGCCGACGAAGCGGATGCGCACCGCCATGGCGCCGGCCAGCAGTTCGTCGCGGCGCAGCCGCATCGCCGCTTTCACCAGCAATTTTTTCAGTACGGCGCGGGCGCCCTCGGGGTGGCGCAGTTCGGGGCCGAGCACGTGCGAGTGACCGAGTGAGCTGCGTTCGGTTTCGGGCGTGGTCAGCCAGGCGCCGCGAAGCAGGCTCCACATGCGTTCGCCTTCGATGCCGCCCCAGGCACGTCGCAGCAGCAGTTTCGAGGCGGCGGTGAGCTGCGCCACGGTGAAAATGCCCTCGGCCTGCAGGCGTGCTTCCATCGACGCGCCGATGCCGCACAGGTCGCGCAGTGCCAGGCCGTGCAGGGCCTGGGGCAGGTCGGCCTGCTCGATCACGGTAAGCCCATCGGGCTTGTGCATGTCCGAAGCGGTCTTGGCGAGAAAGGCGTTGGGCGCGATGCCGATGGAGCAGCGGATCGCACCGCCAGGCGCGACCTTGGCGATCTCGTGCTTCACCTGCCGGGCGATCTGTTCGGCTACTTCGCGCTGGCGTTGCCGGCCGATCAGTTCGCACGCCATTTCGTCGATCGAACCGACGTGGGCGATCGGAATGGCGCGGTCGATCGCCTGCTTCAGCGTGGTGTGCCAGGCCACGTAGCGGTCCGGGCGTGCCGTGACAATGACGATGCCGGGGCAGCGCTGCCGTGCCTCGCGCACCATCGTGCCGGTGCCGACGCCACGGTCCTTGGCTTCGTAGCTGGCGGCGATCAGGCTGGTGGTTTCCGCGTCCACCGGCGCCACGCCCACTGGCCGGCCGCGCAGCGACGGCGTCTCGTGCTGCTCGACCGAGGCGAAATAGCTGTTGAAGTCGACGAACAGGCTGCGCAGGCTCATGACACGGATTCCGGGGCGGTCCGGTATGTATAGCTTGCTCCTGTCGCGCAGGCAGAGACAGCCGTTACTGGCTACCGGCAGGCACGGCACTGGCCGCGCCTGCCGGTAGCGCAATTTGTGCACGATGGCGACAACCGCGATCGCCTTGGCCGGCTGCTCGAATATCAGCTGGCCATGTCCGCGATGGACCGGGTTGGCGACCGGGTGCCGCCGCAGATGCCCTGTCCGGGATCTGCGGCGGACGGTCCCTTGACCGCCGGTGCCGGGGTGCCCGGGAGCATCGGCGCGACAAGTGCAGGCGGCTTCATTCCGATGCCTGTCTTGCAGCGCGATGCTCCGGGCATGTCACTTCCCCGCCGGGATCGTGCTTACGTCGATCGGCGAGGTGTACGAGCCGAAGTCGACCAGCGAGACGCGGCCCAGGCCGCCCGGCGTGCGATCGGTCTTCCACACGGCGATGGTGATGTTGTTGTTGCCGTGGGGGTCGATCACGCCGTCGGGAATCGGGAAGCGGTGCTGCGGTCCCAGGTCGGCGACGTAATTGCCCATCTGCCAGCCGTTGACGAAGATCATCGCGCGATAGTGCCGGCCCGGCGGGTCCTTGATCTGCAGACCCAGCGAGGTGTCCTGGCCCTTGGGCAGGTCGAGCGGAACGCTGGTGCGATACCAGGTCACCCCGGGCGTGCTGGTGTCGGCCGGCAGCGTGGCGGGGTGCCAGTCGGCCGGGTTGCCGGGCTTGATCGGCCATTCCCTGCGCTCGCCGTAAAGCCCGCCGAAGTTGTAGGGACCACGCAGCGGGCTCTCGTCGACGATCGCGCCCTGCAGTCGCCAGGTAATCGCGTTTGCCGTGGCTCCGACCGGTTCGGCCGAGACGATGCCGCGGGCGGTGCGGTTCTCGCCGGTGGAGTCGTAATCCTCCTCGTGTCCCATGTCGACGGTGAGTACCGAGACGACGTTGTCACCCGGCACGATCATGCGGCTGGGGAAGCTGAAGGCGCCCAGTTCGCTGCCTGTCACGCTGCCGAGGAAATGACCGTTGAGCCACACCGTGAAGGCGCCCGCCTTGCCGCCGCTCATGACCTTGAGCTTGAGCCCGGTAGGGGCGACGTGACCGGTGTTGACGGTGAAGTGGCCGCGGTACCAGGTGTTGCCGGTGTGGAAACCGTAATCGTCGGCAAACAGCACCGGCAGCGTGCCGGGCTTGGTGACGCTGCTGGTGGTCGTGCGATTGGCGATCTTCCAATGGGCGTCGTCGAAGTTGCGGGCGATCTCCGGCGCGCCGGTGCGGCGCGTCCAGTGGTCGAGTGTCGGCAGCACGACCGGTCGCGGTGCCGGCAGGGTCAGCGCAAGGGCTCCGGATGCCGTGCGGGTGGCGGACAGCGGGCGACCGTTCCAGGTGACCCGGCTTGCATCGCCGGCAAACAGCCATGCATGGGTGTCGCTGTCGCCATCGCCGGTCAGCGCGAGGGTGCCGTCGTCGTAATGTGCGCTGCGAAGCAGGTGCGAGCCGATCATCAGCACCGGACCGCGTGACGTGTCCTGCCGCCAGATCGACTGGGTGGCCCGGTTGTCGCCGATCAGCAGCAGCAGCGGCTTGCTGCCGCCCTCGATCAGCACCTGCGCCAGGCCGTCATGTCGGTAGTCCAGCCGCAGTCCATGCTGTTCCCAGTGCGATGTCACATGACCTGCAAGCACGGTCACCTTTGGCCTGGCGGCAAAGCCGAGCAGGGTCTCGCCGTCGGTGCCATGACGACCGTAGAGCACGGCGACATCGCGGCTGCCGATGGTCGCGATGGTCATCAGTTCGGACGTCGAATAGATCATCCGGGTCGCGTCGAACGTGTAGTCGGCGAGCAGCAGCTTGCTCTCGCGGCCATCGATGGTGAGCGTGGTGCCGGCTTGCTGCGGGATGCTGAAACGGCCTTCCTTCAATGACAGCGTCAGGTGCGCCTGCTCGACGCTCGACGCGGTGGTGTCGCCGTGGCGCACCAGATGGAACTGCGTGCCGGTGTCCGGATTGATCCGTGCCCGGTCGATCAGGCGCGGGTCGTCGAGCCGTCCCGGCTGCATCGGGTTGGTCTTGGTGATCGGCGTGACGGCGTGGAGGAAATAGCCGATCCGCTTGTCCTCGTAATACTTGGGGTCGAACTGCCGCCCTTCGGTAATGGCGGCACCGTAGTCGTAGGACGTGTAGTTCTGCGGGATCGCCTGCCAGCCCCACGACGTGCCGCCGTAGAGCATGTAGAAATTCTGGGCCGTGGCCCCGGCAGCGATGTTTTCCTTGTAGAAGACGTTGGCGAAGCGGTCGTTGATCAGCTGCGCGCACTTGGCATAGCCCGGACCGCCCCACGGGTCGAACGCGCCGCCCTGGAACTCGGCGGTGAACAGCGGCTCGCCGGCAAAGTGATGTGCGGCCATGTCGGGCGCCGGTTTCCACTGCGACGGATGCGAGCAGTCGAAGCCCTGCGGGTAGTAATCCCAGCCGCTGACATCGACGGCGCCCTTACCGGTGACGAAGGTGGCGTTATGGTTGCCGACCAGCGGCACCGTGATGCCGTCGGCACGCGCCTTGTCCTCAAGGTGCTGCATGTAAGCACGGCCCGCAGGCGAGCCGTTGTAGTACTCGTTCTCGACCTGGTAGGCGATCACCGTGCCGCGCCCGTCGGTGAGCTGATGCCGGGCGAGGATACGGTCGATCTGCGTCATCCACTGGTCGGCAAGCTTGAGGTAGGCCGGGTCCGGGCTGCGGTTCCTGACCGGTTTCTCGGTCAGCCACAGCGGGAAGCCGCCACTGTCGACCTCGGCGTTGATGTAGGGACCGGGACGAGCGATCACGTAGATGCCGGCGTCGCGTGCGTCGTCGAGCAGTTTGTCGAGATCGCGCACGCCGCTGAAGTCGTACTGGCCGTCGCGCGGCGAGTGGTAACCCCAGGAGAAATAGATCGATGCGGTGTTGAACCCGGCCGCCTTCATCTTCTGGAAGATGTCCGGCCACAACCCGGGGCTCGGCAGCCGGTAGGGGTGGAATTCGCCCGACCAGATATAGGTCCGCTTGCCGTCGATCAGGAAGCTGTATTTGTCGAAGGTGATGCGGTGGGTCTTCGGTGCGGATGCTGCCGCTCTGGTGTCGGTGCTGGCCGGGGCCGCCGCCGTGAGCGCGAGGCTGCTGGCGATCAGTGCAGCCTTGATCCATTGAGTACGCGTCATTGCCATCTTCCTCATATAAAGATCAATCGATCTGACATTGCACCTGCACTTCGGGACGCTGCTGATTCATCGACGTGTGTTTCAGCGAAGTGGGCGATGCCTGATGGTGAGAGTTGATGAAAGTGTTCGTGGCAGTAGTTCGTGGCAGTAGAAAGAAATTTCATGCGCAACTTATCCGTTCCGATCAGTCTTTCGGCATATCGAGCACGCTGAACACGAATCGACGTTGAAGCGTGGCTCGTGGCGAAAGCATCGTCATCCCATGCTTGTCCGGTCCTCCTGGAAGATGCACGGCGTTGATGGGATGGTCGACCGGTTCGAAGCAGAAGAAGTCGCGGTCGGCTGGCGTATAGAGCACGAAAGCATCGGTTCCGGCGTCGATCCGCAACCCAAGCTGCGATCCAGGCCAATGGATCACAGCTTCGCCCGTCCAGCCTTGAAAGGCATTGTCGATACCTTGTTCCGGTAATGCGCGTTCGGCGCGAAAGTCCCACTCCGGTGGAATATCGACATATTGGGTCGGCAGAGGCGTTTGACCGTTATTGAGCCAAACATTGGATGCCGGCGCCATCAAGCGCACGCTGTCGCCACGGTTAAAAAATGGGTGCAGTCCGAGCCCGAAGGGCATCGATAGCGAGGCGATGTTGGTGACAGCCATATCGACCTGCAGGGCGTCTTCGAGCAAGGTGTATTGCAGACTCGCCTCGTAGCAATAAGCCGTGGCAGAGCGCTGCGTCAGGGAAAGCCTTATTTCGTGGGTTGTATGTGACGTCACTTGCCATGCACGTTGCCAGCCACTGCCGTGGATGGGCCAGGGTTCATCTTCGCGGTTGCTCGACAAAGGTATCCAGCGGCCTTCCACTTCGAATCCGTTGTCGGAGATGCGATTGCTCCAGGGCACCAGGGGAAAACAGGAAAGTTGGTTGGGGTCGATACGATGCCCTGAAGGCTTGTAACGTCGCATCAAGGAAATCGGTTCGTTGCGGCCATGCCAGTCGAAGCCGGCGATGCCACCGCCGGCTTCGGCAAGGACCTGCACACTGAGTGACCTGTTTTTTATTTGCAGCACGATGGGTCACTACGGCGTGGAGGCATGTGCGAATCAGTCATCGCCTGCATTTCAAAGGCGGCTGATGCGATACATCGCAGTCGCATGCGCTGGGAGGTCGATTTTGATGGAGCCGTCGCCCGTCCGAGCCCTGTGCGTCCACAGATTTCGGAAGCGATAGTTCATACCCTTCTTCAGGTCTATCTCGGAGGCACTTATGCTCACCTTGCGTGCAGTATCGGTCTCGTTGAATACCGCCACGGCTTCACTGCCACCCTCGAGTGGCTTGACGATGACGTGGATGCCATTCGTGTCGCTCACCTGTCTGCCTTGTACGCCCAGCGGGTCCTGATCTACCGCGATCACATCCTTGTTGAGCAGAATCTTCAGCGCGTCCGGCTTGATCGTGCGCAGGTCGGTGCCAATGAGTAGTGGTGCGGCCATGATCGACCAGAGGCTGAACTGACTGCGGTATTCGACATCGGTCATGCCGCCGTTGCCCACCTCGAGCATGTCCGGATCATTCCAGTGGCCAGGTGTGGCGTATTTGGCGAGTACCACGTTCTGCTTGAAGTTCTTCAACATCGAAGCGTAGTTGTCGCTGATGTCACCAGTGGTGCGCCACGATCCAGCGTCGACCGGTGGCTTTCCGGCCCAAAGCCACGGCTTGTTCTCGCCCCACTCGCACACGCTGAAGAATATAGGCCTGCCAGTCGCACGAAGTGCTTCAGCCATCGCGGTATAGCGCTTCAACGCAGGGACATTCTGGTTGTTGCAGTTGTCGTACTTCAGGTAGTCCACGCCCCAGGACGCGAACGTCGCGGCATCCTGTTTCTCGTGTCCCAGACCGCCAGGAAATCCACGGTTCTCTTCCAATGGTTGGCAGGTGGAAGTGCCTGCGCTCGAATACAGGCCGAACTTCAGACCCTTGCTGTGGATGTAGTCGGCCAGGGCCTTGATGCCGCTCGGGAAGCGCTTGGGGTTCGCTTCGAGCCTGCCGTTCTTGTCACGCTTCCAGTTGGCCCAGCAGTCGTCGATGTTGACGTAACGGTAGCCTGCATCGCGCAGACCAAGGCTTATGAATTTATTGGCGATGCCCCGGATCATCTTTTCATTGAATGCAGGGCGGCAGTGAGTGGAGTTCCAGTTGTTGAAGCCCATCTGTGGCAGCGCGGGTGCGCTCTGTGCGGCCATGACGGGTGTAGCACCCATAGCGATCGTAATGGTAATGACAAGCGGTGTTGCCGCCTTTGGCAAGCAGCGTAGGAAGCGATTCATCGATTTCTCTCCACCTTGTAGTGATGAGGTCGGCAGATGCCGGAGTGTTCGTGCCTAGACACATTCATGTCGTTGCGCTGCCACGGTGGTCATGGAATTCAAGCTGGCCATGGTCGATGGGATGCTCTGGCATGCAGATGACGAAGTATCCGTTGCAGAAGTAAAAGACGCCGGTTCCGAAGCGGTACCTGGAACCGGCGCACGGGCTGGGGAGCGCCATTAGTTAGAATGTGCCGCGTATGCCCACGGTATACACCGTGCCGTCAGCTTCCGCGTACAGGAAACGGTTCGGATACACGGAGTAGTCGTAAAGATGCGACTGGGTCAGATTCGTGCCATACACGAACAGCGAGACGTGATGGTTGATTTTGTAGCTAGCACTCAGGTCAAGCTCTCCATAGGCGGTACGCGTGGCGGGCTGGGCACCTGATCCATAAGCGAGACTTTCCAGATATTTACCGCGCCAGTTGTAGGCCAGGCGCACTTGCCAGCGGCCCTTTTCGTAGTACCCACTGAGGTTCGCCGAATCACCGATACCCGGTACTGCAAACTTGCCGGAGGCGGCAATCGTTCCAGGATTGAGATTGGCGCTGCTGCTGACGTGCGTGTAGTTGAAGGCCATGCCGAGGCCGTCGAACGGTGCGGGAAGAAGATGATTGAACTGATAGTTGAAGGTCAGTTCTTCACCATAGATATTTGCCGAATTCAGGTTGATCGGTTCGCTCAGTGACCATGTTTGGCCGAGGAACTGTACGGGAGTGCTTACGATCGTGCTGAAGTTGCTGACCTTCTTGTAGAAACCTTCAACTGCCAAATAGCTGGAGTCGTTGATGTACCACTCCAGGCCGGTGTCGTAGTTGATCGATGTATACGGTTGAAGATTGGGGTTGCCCTGGGAGATCGTCAGCGATTCCGGACGAGTACCGAAGCTCTGGTTGTAATAAAGATTGTTCAGTGCCGGAGGAGTCAGCGTTTTGGAGAACGCCAGACGATAGATCAGGTTGTCAAGCAAGTTCAGCTTGAAGTTGATGGAAGGGAGCCACTTGTGATAACCGCCGGTCGCGGACTGCGGCTTCAATGGTCCGAATGTGACCTGGCTCGCACTGCTGTCATTGGGATCGACGTAGTAGCTAATGGGCTCTTGAAAGATCGCCTGCGATACGGAGCTCACGTGCATATATCGCGCACCGACATCGAGAGTCCATGGCATCTCCCACATCGAGCCTTCGAAAACAGCCTTGACGAAAGCGGCTTTGTCGGTTTCTTGCACTTCGTTGAAGCTGCCCGGATTGAGCTTGGGTCCGAAGCTGCCGTATTGGGCAAGTGCCGCAAGCAGGGCCGCACGCTTGTCCGGAGTCAGCTGATTGTAGGCCGCGGGGGTTGTCAGCCACTTCATGTATTCCAGGGCGTTGTACTGAATCCACTGTCTTGGAAGGCCCGGCTGCGAAACGCCGCTGATTGGCGAAGGTGGTGTGTAGATATAGGCGCCGACGGCGCTGGCAGGCACCGACACCGCATAACCACAGTAGGCATTGCAGAGTATGCCCTGGGGAGTAACCCACTGGACGGATTTGTTGTACTGCTTGTTTTCTTGTACGCCGAATTCCAAAGTGGAAAGAAGTCCGCTCTCAAAATCCTTCGAGAGGTTCAGCTGATATTCGGTGATGCCGTCAGTGACATTGTTGGATTGGCCGCCTTCATTGCAGCAGTGCGCATACAGATCCCCCATGTTGGTGGTGGAAAGGATATTGGTATAGCTCGGTGGACTGCTGTTGCCATTGTTTGTCCAGGTCGGATTGACGCCAACATTGCGTGTGCCGATCACCGAGAAGTATCCGTTGGGGCTCTGCTTGTTCCATGCCTTGGATTTGGAAACGTCCAGTGTGACCGTGGTCGAAGGGTCGACATTGAATGCGAAGTTCAATCCGTTCTGCTGCATGAACTCGTCGCTTGGATTGTAGGAAACGACATAATCGTTCGACATCGTGCCGGTATTTTTCCGAACATAGTTCAACACGGTGTTGTTGCTGTCCGTGGTGAGTGACTGGATGTCGCCTGCGTTGCCGTACTCGCCGAATTCGTGCTCCAGCGGATTGATGTGGTAGCTCGCATATAGGGTGTCGAACTGGATGGTGAGGCGATCAATCGGTTGCCAGTCGATGGCGCCGGTGAAGCTCTTGCGCGTACGTTGCTCGTTGATGACGTTGTTTGCCAGCGTCTCCGGTATGGCGACATGCGTGTAGTTGGGGTTGCTCAACCCGGAAAGCTTTGAAATGTCCTGGTTCGCATACCAGGAGCTTGCCTGGGTGTTGATTTGAGTATCGTCACGCCTGTAGTACTGCGCTGACATCAACCAGCCGAAGGTGTGCTTCGCATTCGTCCAGCCGACGAGGCCCGATGCATTGGGTGTGGTCTTCCCGGACCAGCTTCCGGTCAGATTGTTGTTGACGCCTGCAACGCTGCCTGTTGCGTGAAAGCCATTGAAGTCCAGCGGTCGTGCTGTCTGGATGTTCACGACACCACCGATATCGACCTCCGAGATATCAGCGGACGAAGTCTTGTTGACCTGTGCGACGCTGATGATGTCCGACGGAAGCACCGCGAAATCGAAAGCGCGTGAACCCGAAGCAGTAGCCATCTGGCGGCCGTTGATCGTCACCGCGACGAAGTTGGGGCCGAAGCCTCGAATTGCGATCTGGCTGGACTCACCACCGCTGCGATTGACCGATACGCCCGGTACACGCTGCAGTGCGTCGGCGACATTGGGGTCCGGGAACTTGCCTGCTTCTTCCGCAGAGATGGAGTCGACGACGTTGACGGCATTCTGTTTGATGGATTCGGCACGCTGAATCGCCGCGAGCTGGCCCGTGACGCTGATCGCCGTCAGATTGACCACCTTCTTCTTCTTGTTGTTCTTGGTACTCGTGGTCTTGTGGGAAGACGTGACGGATGCGCTGGGGGCGGCGGCGGATGCGCCGGTCTGCGCATAACTAGGCATGCTATAGCCGAGTACGCCGGCTCCCGCCATGATGGCAAGTGCTTGGCACACTGAGAACGTCAGTTTTGTTCGTTGCATGGATTTCCCCTAAATGCGAAATGCTCGTGGACATGTATGTGAATTCGTGAACGATGAGCCTGGTGTCGCGCGGCGCCAGGCCTTTTGTTCGAATCGAGTCGTGCTACCCCTCAGTCGCGCGATTCAGATGCCGCTGCTATGTGGCGGCTACTCACTAGTTTTGAAGCAAATCCAACAGAACCTTTCCAAGCTACTTTGAGCGGCTCCTTCGTATCGCTCATCATTAAGTAGTATTTTAAGATAAAACGATTTGATCGTATGGCGTCAAGCTGCGCCGCAACATCCATATGCCGCTTTCGCTTGTTAGCTGGCGCGATGTGCATCGGTAGCCTGCAGATGAGCCAGCACATGCCCAGAATCGCGGTGCGTATGGACTTATGAGTCTTGCGGGGGGGGCGTGGTCCCAGTGTGCCGAGGGGCGCCGAATGTGCGGCTGTGCCTGGAGTCCGGCGGGCTACCCGTTGACGAGGGAGGGATGGCAGTCGTATGGAGCTTGACGGCCAGTTTTTGTCATGGGCCGCCCGGTGGTGCAGGATGCCGCCGAACGCCATAGTCCAGAGACGTGAGTCTCAATGGATGGCGGTGGAGTCAGGCTGCAGGAGTTCGAGCGCCGGATTGGCTGGCGGCCCTGGTCACTGGCGTCTATCAGGAGTCAACCAGTGACGGCGTTGCGTGACTGGCAGCAATCAATAGGTGAACCCGGGCAACAGCATGCTTGTCGCAAGTCTGTGTAGCCGGTTCGATTGATTCGGCACAAAAAAAGAAGCCTGCCGATCGGCAGGCTTCTTCTCATCTCTCCGGGCCTTGTTACTGCCCGATCCGACGCAGCGGCTTGCCGGCCATCAGGTTGCGCTCGATCTGTTCCAGCGTGACGCCCTTGGTCTCCGGCACCAGCCACAGGGTGAGGCCGATGAACACCACGTTGAAGGCGGCGTAGAGCCAGAAGGTCTTGGCGTCGCCGATGCTGTTGAGCAGCGGCAGGAACGACCAGCCCACGATGGCGTTGGCGACCCAGTTGGTGAGGGTGGAGCAGCCGATGCCGAAGTCGCGGCCCTTGAGCGGCTGGATTTCCGAGCACAGCGTCCAGATCAGCGGGCCGGCCGACATCGCGAAGCCGACGATGAAGATCAGCAGCATGCCGACGGTGAAGAACTGCTGGGCGTGGGTGTGGATGCCCAGATGCATCATGGTGCCGACCACGCCGAGGCCGATCGCCATCACCACGAAGCCGACATACAGGATCGGCTTGCGGCCCAGCCGGTCGACCAGGCCGATGGCGATGAAGGTGGCCAGCACGTTGACCAGACCCACCACCGCGGTGAACCACATCTGCGAGGCGGTGTCGTAGCCCATGCCCTGGAAGATGCGCGGTGCGTAATACATCACCACGTTCATGCCGGTCAGCTGCTGCATGACCTGCAGCAGCACGCCCAGATACACCGAGCGGCGGAAGTTCGAGTTCTGGAAGAACATGTGGATGCCGCGCTGCGGCGTCTTCAGCTGTTCCTCGATGTCGGCGATTTCCTTCTGGATGGTGTCCAGGCTGCCGCGCAGCTTGTGCAGCACGTGCTCGGCCTCCGGCTTGCGGCCACGCATCATCAGCCAGCGCGGGCTGTAGGGCAGGAACACCACGCCCAGCAGGAACAGCGCGCCGGGAATGGCGATCACGCCCAGCATCCAGCGCCAGTTGCCCGAGTAGCTGAAAGCGGTATCCGAAAGGAAGGCGACCAGGATGCCGATGGTGATCATCAGCTGGTACAGCGAGATCATCGCGCCGCGGATCGACTCCGGCGCGATCTCGGCCAGGTACAGCGGTGCGGTGAAGCTGGCCAGGCCGATCGCCACGCCCAGCACGAGCCGGCCCGCGATCAGCACGTCCGGTGTCCAGGCCACGCTGCACAGCAGCGAGCCGGCGACGAACAGCACCGCGCCGAGAATCAGCGAACGCTTGCGCCCGAGGTGGCCCGACAGCCAGCCGGCGATCAGCGCGCCGGCGGCGGCACCGACCATCATGATGCTGACGATCAGGCCGATGGTTTCGTCGCTGACCGCGAATTCCTTCTGGATGAACTGCTGCGCGCCGGAAATCACGCCGATGTCCAGTCCGAACATCAGGCCCGCCAACGCGGCGAGGATACAGACGAAGACCGCGGTGGCCTTCGAGTGACTGGCAACCGGAGTTGCGGTGGTGGCATTCATCGATCTCTCCCCGTGATTTGCCGTCTGGGCGGCTCTATTGGATGGCTACGAGATATGGATCATGCCCGATCAGCCGGCGGTTTGCCCGCAAAGCGTGGTTCAGGCAGTCCATGCGCCCCGACCGATGCGGCGAACAGCGCGCCGGCCTGCGGGTCGGCGGCCAGTGCTTTGTCGTCGAGGCCGTCGCGGGCGCTGGTGATGTAGAGCGTGTCGAGTGCGGCACCGCCCAAGGCGGGCCGGGTCGGCTGGCGTGCGGGTACAAGCACGATGCGGTCTGGACGGCCATCCGCGCGGTAGCGCACCACCCGGCCCATGCCCCATTGGGCATTCCACAGCCCACCATGGTCATCAATGCACGAGCCGTCCGGTTCGCCGGTCATGCCGCGCAGGTCGACAAAGGTGCGCGGGTTGCTCACCGTGTCGCCATAGTCGCAGCAGCGGATCGAACGGGTCGGCGAATCGCAGTAGTACATCGTGCCGCCGTCGGGGCTGAAGGCGATGCTGTTGCTGATCGCCACGCCTTCCAGCGGCAGGCGCCGCAAGGTGAGGTCGGCATCCAGGCGCCAGAAGCTGCCGATCGGCTGCTTCGCGCCACCGTCCTGCGGTTCGTGCAGGGTGCCGAAGACGAAGCGGCCCTGGCGGTCGCAGGCACCGTCGTTGCTGCGGGTGGGCAGTCCGGGTTCGATCTCGCACAGCGTGTGCAGCGCACCGTCCGCAAGACGGAAGAACGCCAGCCGCGAGGCCAGTGCCAGCAGCAGCCAGCCGTCCGTCTCGCACAAGGCAAACGAGCCCAGGCGTTCGGGCAGGGTCCATTGCCGCGTCTCGCCGTCGGCTGGGGTGTAACGCCACAGCGTGGCGGCCTGGATATCGGTCCAGTACAGGGCCTGCGCGCGGTCGCACCAGGTGACGCCTTCACCCAGCACGTTGCCCGCGTCCACCACGGCCCGGATAGCGGTACCGTTCATACCCAGCCGCCGTCGACGATGAAATCCTGGCCGGTGCACATGTGGCTGTCGTCGGCGGCGAGGAACAGCGCGGCGCGCGCCAGGTCATCGGCCATCAGGTAGCCGGGCATGCACTGCACGCGGGCGATCTCGGCCTCGCCCTCGGCATCCAGCCACAGCGCGCGCTGCTTCTCGGTGATCACCCAGCCGGGCACCAGCGCGTTGATGCGGATGTTCTGCCGTCCCAGCTCGCGGGCCATGCCGTTGACGAAGCCGTGGATGGCGGCCTTGGCCATCGCGTAGAGCGGGTAGCCGCTGTTCTTTTTCATCCATCCGGTCGAACCCAGGCAGATGATCGAGCCACCGCCGAGGGCCTGCATGTCGGGGATCACTGCGCGGGTGGCGAACACCTGATGGCGCAGGTTCACCGCTACGTTGCGCTCGAAGCCGGCTGCGTCCACGTCGGCCAGTGCATGGCGCACGTCGTTGGCGGCATTGTTGACCAGTGTCGCGATCGGGCCGACATGCGCGCGCGCGGCGCGGATGGCGCTCTCAAGCGCATCGAGGTCGGTGATATCGCAACGGAAGAATGCCGGGGTGTGCGCCACCTCGCCGAGACCGGCAAGCAGTGCCTCAGCACCGGCCTCGTCGATATCGAGGAAGGCCACCCTGGCGCCTTGGCGGGCGAAGTGTTCGACAAAGGCCGCGCCGATGCCGGTGGCGCCGCCGCTGATCAGGACGGCGCGGTCGCGCAGGCTGGGGTAGGTCGCATAGGAAGACGTCATCGTGCTCACCACTCCGCCACGCTACCGTCCTGGTGGCGCCACACCGGGTTGTGCCACTGGTGACCGATCTTGGCGCGCTCGATCACGTACTCCTCGTTCACCTCGACGCCGAGGCCGGGGCCCCTGGGCATGCTCACATAGCCGTCCGCGTAGGCGAATACGCTGCGGTCGGTGACATAGTCGAGCAGGTCATTGGCGGCGTTGTAGTGGATGCCCAGGCTCTGTTCCTGGATGAAGGCGTTGTGGCAGACCGCGTCCAGCTGCAGGTTGGCGGCCAGTGCGATCGGTCCGAGCGGGCAGTGCAGCGCCACCGCCACGTCCCAGGCCTCGGCCATCGCCGCGATCTTGCGCGTCTCGGTGATACCGCCGGCATGCGAGGGATCGGGCTGGATGATGTCGACGCCGCCGGTGGTCAGCACACGCTTGAAGTCGTAGCGCGAATACAGCCGCTCGCCCAGCGCGATCGGTGCCGGCGAGATCGCGGCCAGCTCGGGAATCGCCTCCAGGTATTCGGACAGCACCGGCTCTTCGATGAACATCAGCTTGTACGGCAGCAGCTCGCGCATCAGCACCTTGGCCATCGGCTTGTGCACGCGGCCGTGGAAGTCCACGCCGATGCCGACGTTCGGCCCCACGGCGTCGCGGATGGCCTGCACGTTTTCCAGCACGCGCTCGACCTTGTCATGGGTGTCGACGTACTGCATTTCCTCGGTGGCGTTCATCTTCACCGCGGTGAAGCCGCGGCTTACCGCTTCCTTCGCGGCGCGTGCGGTATCGCCAGGACGGTCGCCGCCGATCCAGGAATACACGCGAATGCGATCGCGCACCGGGCCGCCCAGCAGCTCGTACACCGGCTTGCCGAGGTCCTTGCCCTTGATGTCCCACAGCGCCTGGTCGATGCCGGCGATGGCGCTCATCAGTACCGGTCCGCCGCGGTAGAAGCCGGCGCGGTAGAGCACGCTCCAGTGGTCTTCGATATGGCGCGGGTCCTTGCCGATCAGGTAGCTGGAAAGCTCTTCCACGGCGGCGGCCACGGTGTGTGCGCGGCCCTCGACAACCGGTTCGCCCCAGCCGCTGGGGCCGGTGTCGGTATCGATGCGCACGAACAGCCAGCGCGGCGGAACAAGGAAGGTGGTGATCGCGGTGATCTTCATGCTGGGAGCCTGCTGGTGATCTTCAAGCGCTCCGCGCCACAAGTTGTCGGCGCGCAAGCCATGGAAAGACGATGGAAAAAAGGTCGGTGAAGGGTGGGGCCATACGGCCAGTCGACGGTGATGCGGCGCGTTCCGCGATCATGTCGCCAGGTCGCGCCAGGCTTGTGCGAAGGCGCGTGCGCGTGCTGCGGTGTCGTCGAGCGAACGTCCCGGTGCGAACAGCGCCGAGCCGATGCCGAAACCGGCCGCGCCGGCGGCAACCCATGGCGCCATGTTGTCGGGGCTGATGCCGCCCACCGGCAGTACCGGAACGTCGCGTGGCAGTACCGCGCGCCAGGCTTTCAGTACGGCCGGGGCGGCCTGTTCGGCGGGGAACAGCTTCAGGCCGTCGGCACCGGCGGCCAGTGCCGCGAACGCCTCGGTCGGCGTCGCTACGCCGGGGACGCAGAGCAGGCCGGAGGCCTTGGCGGCACGGATGACCGTGACGTCGGCATGCGGCATCACGATCAGTCGCCCGCCGGCAGCGGCCACCGCGGCGACGTCGTCGGGCGACATCACCGTACCGGCGCCGACCAGCACGTCGTTGCCCAGTGCTGCGGCGAGTTGGGCGATGCTGTCGGTCGGCTGCGGCGAGTTGAGCGGTACTTCCAAAATGCGGAAGCCGGCATCGACGATGGCGCGACCGGTGGCCACCGCCTCGTCGGGACGCAGTCCGCGCAGGATCGCCACCAGCGGCAGCGGGGAAAGCCAGGGAGTCAGCATGCTTGGGTTACCTCGGAAACGGGCCGGACCAGGCCGGCCTGTGCCGCCAGCCGCCACAGGCCGTGGGCCGCGGCGTCTTCCAGCGATGGGGCCAGGTCGATGTCGAAAAGCGTGGCGGCGCGACGGTAGCGCTCGCACAGGACGGGGTCGCCGATCAGCTGCAACGGCCGGTCGCGCCGGGCCAGCCCGTCGGCCAGCGCGGCGCGGAATTCCTCGCCCACCAGCAGGCCGGACAGATAGTCGGGCACGGCAGCGGCTTCCAGCACGCCATCGAGCATCAGCGCGCGGGCGGAGAACAGACGGCTGAACGCGCCGGCCGCAGCGCTGTCACGTGCGGCAACCACGCCGCGTGCGAAAGCGTCGGGACTGTCGACGCTTTCGGCGCCGCCGGCACCGAGAATCGAGTGTTGTCGAAGCACGGCGTACAGCTCGCCGGTCATCAGCGTGCGGAATGCGACGACGGCGCCGTCGCGTACCCGCGCCCACTTGCTGTGGGTGCCGGGCAGGATGAAGGTGGCAGCTGCCGCGAAAGCGGCGTCCAGCGTCAGTGCGCCGACCAGCTGGGTCTCCTCGCCGCGCATCACGTCCGGGCCATGCGGGTCGCGCAGGCCGGGCACCAGGTTCACGTCCTGGCCATCGGCCGCGCGCAGGGTGCCGATGGCGCCACCAAGCTGCGCTGCGTCGGCCGGCAGGTCGAGGTAGGGCATTTCCTGCCAGCCGCCACGGCTGCCGACCATGCCGCAGGCCAGCCGCGGCAACGCGGGCCAGCCTTCGGTGATGCTGGTCAGCGCCGCGTCGAAGCCGCCTGCCGGCAGGTGACGGATACCCCACGGGCGGGCCCGTGTCTCCGCGATGTGGCCCGTCGCGTCGAAACGGTAGGCACGCAGGCTGGAGGTGCCCCAGTCGAGTCCGATCAGGCCGTTCATCGCGTTCAGGCTTTCCTCGTGTGCCGGCGGATGTTGCTGCGCGAGTCGGTCACCATCTTGTTCATCGCCTGACGTGCCACTTCCGGCTGGTGCCGGCGGATCGCATCGAGCACTTTCTTGTGGTGAGGCAATGAATACTTGAAGTTGGTGGCGGTGCGTGCGGACAACGTGAAGTAGGTGCCCAGCGCCGTTTCGATCACCGAGAACAGCGAAGTCATCAGTTCGTTGTTGGTCGCGTGCAGCATGGCCTCGTGGTAGGCGAGGTCGGCTTCGGTCCACTGCTCCAGCGTGGTGGCCGCGTCCATCGCCGCGTAGGCAGTCTCGATGCGTGCCAGTTGTTCCGCGCTGCGCCGCCGCGCCGCTGCGGCCGCCGCAGCCGGTTCGATGATCTCGCGCATCTCGACCAGCTTCTCGACAAAATCCTCGGTAGGCATCGAGGCGCAGCGCCAGGCCAGCACGTCGGCGTCGAGCTGGTTCCAGTGGATGGTGTCGCGCACGCGGGTGCCGGTCTTCTGACGCGACTCGATCAGCCCCTTGGCCGACAGCACTTTCATCGCCTCGCGCAGTGCGGTACGGCTCACGCTCATGCGTTCGGCCAGCAGTTCCTCCCGCGGCAGGACTTCTCCGGGCACCAGTTCGCCGCCGACGATCAGGCGCCCCAGTTCGTGAACTACCTGGTTGTGCAGGTTCCGCACGGCTATCGGCTTCACCACGCCCCTCTCCTTAAGACCTGGCCGCTACGGTGGTCGCAGCCGGCTTCGTTGCCCCATCGCAGGCTCCGGCGTCGCGCCGGCCAAGTCTGCGCCCTTATTTGTAATACTTTTTATCTTATATCAGGTTGCTTGTGCAGCGTCATCTGTTTCGCGCTGTGGAAGTGCGTTGCAGCAAGGCTCGCCAAAGATACCGCGCACAGGTACGCGATCGCCTGCCGCCGTGCAGCAGGTGGTGATCGACAGGGACGCAGGCTCAGTTGCCCAGCAGGTAGTCGCCGAGTGCCTCGGGCGTGGCGATGATGGCCTGTGCGCCGGCCTGCTGCAGTTCCTCGCGATGGCCGAAGCCCCAGAGTACGCCGATGCCGGCGACGCTGTTGGTGACCGCACCCTCGATATCGAAGTGGCGGTCGCCGATCATCGCAGTCGCCGTGGGCGCCGCACCGAAATCGGCCAGTGCGGTGGCGATCATGCTGGCTTTTTCGCTATGCGCGCTACGCGGGTCGGGGCCGTAAAGCTTGTCGAAGGCGCGGCCGAACGGCAGGGCCTCGATGATGGGGGTGGCGTGCTGCAGCGGCTTGCTGGTGACCACGGCAAGGCGGTGCCCGGCGCCACGCAGGCGTTCGATCAATGCGGCCACGCCGGGGTACACCTTGTGTTCGCGCCAGCCCTGTGTGGCGAAGCGCTCGTGGTAGAACCCCACGGCCGTCTCGATGCGTGCGCTGTCGTGGTCGAGCAGCGGCGCGAAGCTGTGCCTCAGGGGTGGGCCGATCCATCCGCGCAGGTCGGCGGGCGTGGGAACGCCGAGCCGGTCCAGCGCGTAATGGATGCAGGCAGTAATGCCCGGTTCCGAATCGATCAGCGTGCCGTCGAGGTCGAACAGGCAGAGCATGGGATTCAGGCGCGTGCCTTGAGCGCCGCCACCGCCGGCAGTTCCTTGCCTTCGAGGAACTCGAGGAAGGCGCCGCCACCGGTCGAGATGTAGGAAACATCGGCAGCGATGCCGTACTTGTCCACCGCCGCCAAGGTGTCGCCGCCACCGGCGATGGAGAACGCCTTCGAGGCGGCGATCGCGCGCGCCAGCGTCTCGGTGCCCTTGCCGAAGGCGTCGAATTCGAAGACGCCGACCGGGCCGTTCCAGACCACCGTGCCGGCCTTGGCGATCAGTTCGGCGTACTGCTTCGCGGTCTCCGGGCCGATGTCCAGGATCATTTCGTCGTCCTGCACCGCATCGACCGCCTTCACCGTGGCCGGGGCGTTGGCAGAGAACGCCGGTGCCACCACCACGTCGACCGGCATCGGCACCTCGGCGCCGCGCCGGCGGGCATCGGCCATGACCTTCCTGGCGGCGTCTACCAGGTCGGCCTCGACCAGCGAGTTGCCGACCGAATGGCCCATCGCGGCGATGAAGGTGTTGGCGATGCCGCCGCCCACGATCAGCTGGTCCACCTTGCCGATCAGGTTCTCCAGCAGGGTCAGCTTGGTGGACACCTTGGAGCCGGCCACGATGGCCAGCAGTGGGTGCGCTGGCTGTTCCAGCGCCTTGCCCAGGGCGTCCAGTTCGGCCGAAAGCAGCGGGCCGGCCGCGGCCACCGGGGCGAACCTGATCACGCCGTGGGTGGACGCCTGCGCGCGGTGCGCGGTGCCAAAGGCATCCATCACGAAGATGTCGCACAGCGCCGCGTACTTCTTTGCCAGCGCTTCGTCGTCCTTGCCTTCGCCCACGTTCATGCGGCAGTTTTCCAGCACCACCACCTCGCCGTCGGCGACGTCCACGCCGTCGAGGTAGTCACGGACCAGCCGCACCGGTGTGCCCAGCTTGCCGCCCAGCCAGGTGGCGACCGGTGCCAGCGAGGACGCCTCGTCGAAGCTGCCTTCCTTCGGGCGGCCCAGGTGGGAGATCACCATGACCTTCGCGCCGTCAGCACGCGCGGCCTCGATGGTGGGCAGGGCGGCGTCGAGGCGCTGGGTGGAGGTGATCCGGCCTTGATCGTCGATCGGCACGTTCAGGTCTTCGCGGATCAGCACGCGCTTGCCGCGCAGGTCGAGGTCGCTCATGCGGATGACGGTCACGTCGGAAACTCCCGTGGGTGGTCGGCGGGGCCGCGGCGGCGGCCAGAGCCGAGCATTGTCCTGCCCGCTCCGGGGCGATGCAAATTACACTGCGTGCTTTCGACCAGAGGGGGTGGCCCATGACGTCCGGACTCGTACTTTACGGCTACTGGCGCTCGAGCGCCGCGTACCGCGTGCGCATCGCGCTGAACCTGAAGGGCTTGGCATGGGAAGGCCGCCCGGTGCATCTGGTCCGCGATGGCGGCGAGCAGCATGCTCCCGACTATGCCGCGCTGAACCCGCAGGAGTTGGTGCCCAGCCTGCGCGACGGGGCGCGCACGTTCACCCAGTCGCTGGCGATCATGGAATACCTGGAAGAGATGTATCCCGAGACGCCCTTGCTGCCCAGTGACGCGCGCAGCCGGGCCCGGGTACGTGCGCTGGCGCAGGCCGTGGCCTGCGACATCCATCCGCTGGGCAATCTGCGCGTGCTGCAGCAGTTGCGTGCGGCATTCGGCGCGCAGGACGAACAGGTCACCGCGTGGATGCAGCACTGGATCGCCACCGGTTTCGGTGCCCTGGAAACCATGCTGGCGCGGGACCCGGCCACCGGTCGCTACTGCCACGGCGACACGCCGGGGCTGGCCGACGCCTGCCTGGTGCCGCAGTGCTACAACGCGCGTCGCTGGGGTCTGCCGATGGACGACTACCCCACCATCAGGCGTATCGACGAAGCCTGCGGCGCACTGGAGGCGTTCCGTGCCGCCGTGCCGGAGGCGCAGGCGGATGCGCCGAAGAGCGAGGGGTGAGAAGTGAGAGAAAAGCTGCGCGAATTCTCTTCACTCCTCTTCGCTCACGCCTGCTTTCAGAACCCCATGCCGTAGGGGTCGTTGCTCAATTCCACGTCGGCGCCGGCTGCTTCGTTGCCGCCGCCTTCGGCCAGGCGCACCTTCAGTGACAGGCCGTCGCGCGAGTCGGCCTTGGCGAGCGCTTCGTCCAGCTCGATGCGGCCGGTCTTGTACAGCTTGTACAGCGACTGGTCGAAGGTCTGCATGCCTTCCTGCAGGCTGCGGTCCATCGCTTCCTTGATGTCCTGCACCTGGCCGCGACGGATCATGTCGCGGATCATCGGCGTGTTCAGCAGCACTTCGACCGCCGGCAGGCGACGTCCGTCCTTGCCGATCACCAGGCGCTGGCTGATCACGGCCTTCAGGTTCAGGGCCAGGTTCATCAGCACGTTCTTGTGTGCCGACTCGGGGAAGAAGTTGAGGATGCGTTCCAGCGTCTGGTCGGCATTGTTGGAATGCAGCGTGGCCAGGCACAGGTGGCCCGTCTCGGAGAAGGCGATCGCCGCCTCCATCGTGTCGGTGTCGCGGATCTCGCCGATCATGATCACGTCCGGCGCCTCGCGCATCGCGTTCTTCAGCGCCTCGTGATAGCTGTGCGTGTCCAGCCCCACTTCGCGCTGGTTGACGATGGAGCGCTTGTGCCGGTGCAGGTATTCGATCGGGTCCTCGATGGTGAGGATGTGCCCGGGCGAATTGGAGTTGCGGTGGTCGAGCATCGCCGCCAGGGTGGTGGACTTGCCCGAGCCGGTGGCGCCGACCACCAGGATCAGCCCGCGCGGCTCCATGATCAGCTCGCGGAAGATGCTGGGCAGCTGCAACTGGTCGATGTTGGGGATCTCGCTCTTGATGGCGCGGATCACCATGCCCACTTCGCCGCGCTGCTTGAACACGTTGATGCGGAAGCGGCCAGCTTCTTTCACCGCCAGTGCAATGTTCAGTTCCAGGTCACGTTCGAATTGCGGAACCTGCCCTTCGTCCATCAGCGAATACGCGATTTTCTTCACCATGCCGCTGGGCAGGCCGGTATTTCCCAGCGGGTAGAGCTTGCCCTCGACCTTGATGTTCACGGGCGCGCCGGTGGACAGGAACATGTCCGAAGCGCCCTTGTCGACCATCAGTTTGAGGAAGTAACCGATATCCACCGTGTGACCCCTGTTTGTGCGCGTTGCAATCGTGGATTATGCCCTTCCACAATATGCCTTGATATGGGATAAGGACTGAGTGATGGCCCACAGATTCACCCTGTTGCCCGGGTGCCGCCGCCGCGATGCGGCAACGGCAGCCGGCCTGTTGCTTGCTGCCGTGGTGCTCGCACTGGGCGGCTGCGCCAGCGTGCCGCCGCCCGATGCTGCCATGAATCAGGCGCAAACGGCACTGCAGTCGGCCCGCCAGGCCGGTGCGGCCGATTATGACCCGGTCGACCTGGGCAACGCGCAGGACAAGTTCCAGCTGGCGCAGATGGCCATGTCCAACCGCAAGTACACGCAGGCCGCCGACCTGGCTGCCGAGTCCAATGCCGACGCCGTGCTGGCCCGTACCAAGGCGCAGCTGGGTGCGGCGCGTGCGCTGATTCTGCAGAAGTCCCAGGCCAATCAGCGGCTGAGCGCGGAGAACGCGGAAGCCAAGTCCGAAAACGCCCAGCACGAAGCGGCCCAGCAGGCTCAGCTGGCGCAGCAGCAGGCCGCTGCCGCCGCCGCTGCGGCGGGCCAGCCGGCATCCGCGTCGTCTGCCGCCGCGCCGGCTGCCACGGCAGCGCCGGCGGCTCCGGCTTCGTCGGCACTGCCGGCGCAGGCGCCGATCCAGCAGACCATGCCGGCGCCGTCGGCTTCGGTGCTGGGTGCCCCGATCTCCCAGGGCAACGGTTTCCAGACCATGCCCGATGCAAGCCAGAATACGCCGCCCCCGGCGCCGGCCAGCAGTTCCTCGACCAACCCCGGAGGCCAGCCATGAAGCGGTTTTACTTCCTGCTCGCCACCATGCTGCTGGGACTGGCCGTGTGTGGTTCGGCGATGGCGCGCAAGGACGACATGGACATCACGCGCCTGACCAACAGCCTGAGCCAGCTGTCCAGCGACCCGACCCTGGGCGGTTACGCGCAGGCCGAGCAGGCGCTGGCCCGCAATGCCATCGCCAACCTGGCCGATGCCAGCTCGCACGAGCGGCCGCATGCGCTGTACATGGCCGAACGCAGTGTCGATCAGGCCCGCGCATCGGCCGAACTGGCCGCCGCCCAGGCCAAGCTCGGCCACCTTTCGAGCGAGCATGACCGGCTGCTGTTGCAGCGGAGCCAGATCGAGGCGGATGCGGCGCGCAAGGAACTGGAGTTCCAGCGCATGCAATACCAGATGGCCCAGCAGGAGACCGTGCGCCTGCAGCAGCAGGGCGAAATGGCAGCCAGCCAGGCCCAGGCCGCGCAGGCCGAGGCCGAGCGTGCCCGCCGACTGGCCGCGGCGCAGAGTCGCGTCGCCCGGGCTGCCCGTCACGAGGCCGCCCTGGCTGCCGAGGCGGCGCGCGCGATGCGCACGCAGTTGCAGAAAGATGCCGGCACGACGTCTGCGCCCAGCGAAAAGCACAAGACCAAGAAGCTGCATCACGACGCACAGCACTGATTCTGGCAGGCACTCCAAGCCTCTGGTTTTACGCGTTTTTCACGCGAATTGACGGGCGCGGTCGGACTGTCGCATGACGCTTGCGCACGTCACGGCCGGGGAGTAGGGTCGAATACCCGTGGGGCATTTGTGCCGCACGGGTCATCGACCTGAAATATGCCCCAGTCCCCTTCCATTTCCGGTACACCGAATCTGCCGTGGCAGGCGCGGTGCGCGGGCGGGTGCGTGCTTTTCCAGTTTTCAGGGCGCCCCGGTCAGGCGCCCGCCGTCCCATTGCGAGGAGGTCGGATATGTTCGAAAGCCAGCCGCGTGACGATGTCGAAGCCCTGATGAAGGCCGATGCGGAATTCCGCCGGCTTTACCAGCGCCACAAGGAGCTCGACAGCAAGGTGCATGATGCCGAAATCGGCGTTCTTCCCATCGATGATGCAACCCTGGTGGGCATGAAACGCGAGAAGCTCCAGGCCAAGGAACGCCTGCAGCGCATGTGGGACACCAAGGCGCACCTCATCCACTGAAACGGCACGGCTTGATCCTGTAACGCGGCCCCGCGGCCTTTCCGGAATGGAAGGTTGGCGGGGCCGCGAGCGTTTCAGGGTCAGCGCGTGTGAAACGCTTGCCGACGGGGGCTCGGTTATCATCACGGATCACTGCGAAGCGGCACGCCGTCTCGCATTTTCGACCACGGAGTCCTCATGACGGTCCAGACCAGCGTCCTCGAACTGATCGGCAACACCCCCATGATTCGTGCCCAGCGCCTCGACGCGGGCCGCTGCAGCCTGTTCCTGAAACTGGAGAGCGCGAACCCGGGCGGCTCGATCAAGGACCGCATCGGCCTGGCGATGATCGAGGGTGCCGAGAGGGCCGGCCGGATCCAGCCCGGCGCCACCCTGGTCGAGGGTACCGCCGGCAACACCGGTCTTGGCCTGGCGCTGGTGGCGCAGGCCAAGGGCTACAAGCTCATCCTCGTCGTGCCCGACAAGATGAGCCGCGAGAAGATCTTCAACCTCAAGGCGATGGGGGCGGAGGTGGTGCTCACGCGCTCCGACGTGGCCAAGGGCCATCCGGAGTACTACCAGGACATGGCCGAGCGCATCGCACGCGAAACCCCGGGTGCCTACTTCATCAACCAGTTCGGCAACCCGGACAACCCGCGCGCGCACTACGAGACCACCGGACCGGAAATCCTCGAGCAGATGGACGGTCGGGTGGACGCGGTGGTGGTGGGCTGCGGTTCGTCCGGCACCATGACCGGGCTGTCGGCGTTCTTCGCCGAGCATTCGCCGCACACCGAAATCGTGCTGGCCGATCCGGTCGGTTCGATCCTGGCGCAGTACATCAACGAGGGCACGCTCTCGACCAAGTCGGGAAGCTGGATGGTGGAGGGTATCGGCGAGGACTTCCTGCCGACCATCAGCGACTTTTCGCGGGTGAAGAAGGCCTATGCCGTCAGCGACAAGGAAAGCTTTCTTGCCGCCCGCGAGCTGCTGGCGAAGGAAGGTGTGCTGGGCGGTTCGTCCACCGGCACGCTGCTGGCGGCCGCGCTGCGTTACTGCCGCGAGCAGGAGACGTCGAAGCGAGTGGTATCGCTGGTGTGCGACACCGGCAACAAATACCTGTCGAAGATGTACAACGACTACTGGATGCTGGACAACGGCTTCATCGAACGCGAGCGGCACGGCGACCTGCGTGACCTGCTGCTGCGTCCGTTCGCGCAACGCGACACCATCATCGTGGGGCCGAACGAGCTGCTGATGACCGCCTACACGCGCATGAAGCTGTACGACGTCTCGCAGCTTCCGGTCATGGACGGCAGTCGTCTGGTTGGCATCCTCGACGAGTCCGACGTATTGATGCATGTGCATGCCGACGAGGCGCGTTTCCGCGACCCGGTTTCGGTGGCGATGATCACCGACCTGAAGATGCTTGACGTCTGTTCGCCGATCGAGTCGCTGCTGCCGGTATTCGAGCGCGGCCATGTGGCCATCGTGGTCGATGGCGACCATTTCATGGGTCTCATCACACGTATCGATCTGCTCAACTGGCTGCGCCGCAAGGTGCATTGAGCGAAGGACTTTCGCGCGGGCAGCGGCGGCACCGGCGGTACCCGCGCGGCATGAAAGCCTCTCGAAACGGTGCCACGCTACTTTGCCGGGCGTGATGGAATCTCCCGTTCCGCCCCAACCCCGAGGATCGACCGTCCATGTGTGGAATCGTTGCCGCTACCGCCCAGCGTGATGTTGCACCCCTGCTTATCGCCGGGCTGAAGGCGCTGGAATACCGCGGCTACGACTCGGCCGGCCTGGCCGTGCTGGATGCCGGCGATATCCGGCGGGTACGGGCCAAGGGCAAGGTGCGCGAGATGGAGGCCCTGTATCTGGCCGATCCGCTGGTCGGCGGCACCGGCATCGCGCATACCCGCTGGGCCACGCATGGCGTGCCGAACGAGGCCAACGCCCATCCGCACATCGCCGGCCGCGTGGCCATCGTCCACAACGGCATCATCGAGAACTATGCATCCCTGCGCGAGGAACTGCAGGCACGCGGCCATGTGTTCACGTCCGAAACCGACACCGAGGTGATGGCCGCGCTGATCGAGGAACGCATCGCCAGCGGCATGACCCTGCGCCAGGCGGTGCTGGCCGTGGTGCGCGGGCTTGAGGGTGCCTACGCGATCGCGGTGATCAGCCGCGACGAACCGGGACGCGTGGTGGGCGCCCGCCGTGGCGCACCGCTGCTGGTGGGTGTGGGTATCGGCGAAAACTATCTGGGCTCCGATGCGCAGGCGCTGATCCAGGTGACC
This sequence comes from Dyella sp. A6, assembly GCF_036320485.1. Taxonomy (NCBI): domain Bacteria; kingdom Pseudomonadati; phylum Pseudomonadota; class Gammaproteobacteria; order Lysobacterales; family Rhodanobacteraceae; genus Dyella; species Dyella aluminiiresistens. Next base: position 3,317,047 of record NZ_CP132911.1, on the reverse strand, counting down.
AACCGGATGATCTATCTCGACGAGGACGACGTCGTCGAGATCACCCGCGAGCAGGTGCAGGTGTTCGATCTGACCGGCCAGCCGGTACAGCGTGAGCTGCACGAAAGCGAACTATCCGCCGATGCAGTGGAGCGCGGCGAATACCGCCACTACATGCAGAAAGAAATCTTCGAGCAGCCGCGCGCGGTGGCCGATACGCTGGAGTCGCGGGTCGGCCCGAACGGCGTGCTGCCGAACATTTTCGGTGTCGGTGGCGACGAATTGCTGGCCAGGGTGCGAGGCCTGCATATCATCGCCTGCGGCACCAGCTATCACGCCGGCATGGTGGCCAAGTACTGGATCGAGGAATACGCGCGCCTGCCGGTGGCGGTGGAAGTGGCCAGCGAATACCGCTACCGCGAAGCCGTGGTGCCGGACGGCACGCTGTTCGTGGCCATTTCGCAGTCCGGCGAAACCGCCGATACGCTGGCGGCGATGCGCGAATCGCGCCGCCGGGGCTACCTCGGCACACTGGCGATCTGCAACGTACCCGAATCATCGGTGGTACGCGAAGCCGATCTCAAGCTGATGACGCGTGCAGGTCCGGAAATCGGCGTCGCCTCGACCAAGGCGTTCACCACCCAGCTCGCCGCACTCGCCCTGCTCACGCTGCAGCTGGCGCATCAGCGCGGCATCGACAACGCCCGCTATCTCGATCTCTGCAGCCAGTTGCAGCACCTGCCGCGCGCGATCGAGAGCGCCCTGAAGCTGGAGCCACAGATCGAGGAGCTGGCCGAACACTTCATTCCCCGTCACCACGCCCTGTTCCTGGGTCGTGGCGCGCAGTTCCCGGTGGCACTGGAAGGCTCGCTCAAGCTCAAGGAGATCTCCTACATCCATGCCGAGGCCTACCCGGCAGGCGAGCTCAAGCACGGTCCGCTGGCGCTGGTGGACGAAGACATGCCGGTGGTGGCGGTGGCCCCCAACGGGCCATTGCTGGACAAGCTCAAATCCAACCTGCAGGAAGTCCGCGCGCGCGGCGGCGAACTGGTGGTATTCGCCGATGGCGCCGCCAGCATGGATGGCAATGCCTCACGCGGCACCATCCTGCGCATCGACAGCGGCGGCGACTTCATCGCCCCGGCCGTATTCACCGTGCCCCTGCAACTGCTCGCCTATCACGTGGCCGTACTGCGCGGAACCGACGTCGACCAGCCCCGCAACCTGGCGAAATCGGTGACCGTCGAATAAGCGTGTACACCGGCGTTGTCTGCTTGTCTACCGACAATAAAGGGCGGTGTCAATCTAGAAGTGCACCATCGATGGCATCGGCCAGATCATCTCTGCCCATGGCACGGATGAACATTTCTGCAGGGCAGTGGTAATCGAGAGTGGCACGTGGCCGGAGGTTCATGCGTCGGGCGATCGCGTCGAGCTGCTTCTGGCTGTAGACCGACAAGTCCGTACCTTTAGGCAGGTATTGGCGCAGCAGGCCATTGGTGTTCTCGCAGATGCCGCGTTGCCAAGGGCTACGTGGGTCGGCGAAGTAGATCGCTAATCCAGTGCGCTCCGATAGCGTCCGGTAGAGCGCCATTTCCTTGCCCTGATCGTAAGTCAGCGTCTGGCGCAGTTCCGGTGGCAGCGGCCGGAATGCGCGGCTGAAGCCTTTCAGCGCATCCTCCGCCAAACACCCCTCCATCCTCACCAGCTTCAGGAAACGTGTCCGACGATCCACCAGTACGCCCACCGAGGATCGGTTACGGGCGCCTTTGATGAAGTCGCCTTCCCAGTGGCCGGGCAACAGCCGTTCATTGGCTTCGAGTGGACGATCATGAATGCTCGGCAAGTCGTGCATCCGGCCGCGCCGGTTCGCACCCTGACCACGCGGCCGACGCGCACATTTGTGCTGCCGCAGAAGTGCGACCAGGCCCCGCCGCAGTTCGCCGCGTGGCGCGGCATAGATCGCGGTGTAGATCGTCTCGTGCGACACGTGCTTGGCTCGCTCATCCGGGTGATGACGCCGCAGTGTGCGACTCACCTGTTGAGGTGACCAGCCCTTGCCCAGCAAGCGGCGCACGAGGCACCACAGCTGACCGTCCCGCCGCAATTTGCGCTCGCGCCGCGGCTTACGTGCCAGGCGCCGGGCGCGTTGGCCGGCTCGACTGGCGTCGTAGCTCAACCTTGGCCGACCCATCCGAGGCAGGACGGACGGTTCCTGGTGACCATTGCGAGCCAGCTCCCGCGAAATCGTGCTGGGTGAGCGACCCAGCATCAGGGCGAGCTGCCGGGCACTCTCCCCCCGAGCCTTGCCGACCATGATCGCGCCCCGTTCTTCGGCGCTCAGATGTCCATAGTGCTGACCCATGCATCACCTTGTCGTGGGGTGGTGCACTTGATCATAGAAACCGCCAAGTTCTATCCTGAACAATAAAGTTGTATCTCAGACAATAAAGTTGTATCCGGCCCGTCGACACACGCGGAAGAAGGTGTCCGTGGAAGCGGGCCGGTTCCTTGAAGTCCAAGCGCAACAACGTATGGCGAAGCAGTCATTCTCTTTGGGCAGTTTAGCTATGTCGGATAATCATTCGCAGCGCGAGTTGTTGAGTGACGCAATGAGGAAGGGCAAATTTGCGCCCTATGTTGATGGACTTCGTGAGCGTGCGTCGAAAGGCGATCAATCGGCATTGATCGCACTCGGTTATATCTACTTTCGAGGGGGGGAGGGTGTGCAAAATAATTATAGCGAGGCTCTATTTTGGTTTAAAAAATTCAAATTAGAAGATGATGTGGATGGATTTGTCGCAAGCCATATCGCAACTATTTATTATAAAGGTCTTGGTGTTGCGAAGAACCATCGGCTTGCTGCTAAATATCTACGTAGTGCAGCTCTGCGTGGGCATGGCAGAAGCAGGATTCTATTTGCAATCCTTCAAAAGAAGGGAGATGGGACATTGAAAAAGCCAAGAACTGCAGAAATGATATTTCGAGCCAGCGTGTGTGACACGAAATTAAGTATTAGGATGCGTTTCCTGGCGCACCCTTGACGATACCAAAGGTGGTCTGCCTGAGATAATGAGATAGATGGAATTAATCGGGCCAGCAGCCAGGGAGCGGACAGCTACACATACCGGGCGGAGGTATGCCCCGGATCGGGGTCCGGTTCTAAGGTTTCCCCACGTTTCATGCCAATAGCGCCATCTGATCTAGCGCCGTCTGCGGCAGTGATCGTAAGCGGTCAAGCCAAACCGTTATAAGCTCCATTTGTCGACTCCCCGTAATCTTGATCCAGGCATAACTGGAGGTCTCCGGGCAAACTAGCCCCAAGGAGACCGAAGATGCGCAAGAGCAAGTTCACCGAAAGTCAGATCGTCGCGACGCTGAAGCAGGTCGAAGGCGGTCGGCAGGTCAAAGATGTGTGCCGCGAGTTGGGCATATCGGACGCCACGTACTACGTGTGGAAGTCCAAGTATGGCGGGATGGAAGCGTCCGACATACAGCGGCTGCGCGACGTCGAGGCGGAGCACGCCAAGCTCAAGCGGATGTATGCCGAGCTGGCGATGGAGAACCACGCGCTGAAGGATCTGATTGCAAAAAAGTTGTAGACCCGGCGCACAAGCGCCCGCTGCTGACGTGGTTGATGAATCACTACGGCTGGAGCGAGCGCCGGGCTTGTTCGGCGATGGGCTTGTCGCGATCAACGGCGCGTTACCGCCGCCGACCGGATCGGGACGAGGAAGTGATTGCGCTGCTCGCTGAACTGGCGGAACGGTTTCCAGAGCGTGGCTTCGGCAAGCTGTTTCAGCTGATTCGACGCCGCGGTCTGGTGTGGAACCACAAGAGGGTGTGGCGCGTGTATTGCCGGATGCAACTCAATCGCCGCCGACGCGGCAAGAAGCGTGTACCGAACCGGCATCCGATGCCCTTGGTGGCTGGCGAGCAGATCAACGCTAGTTGGTCGATCGACTTCATGTCCGACGCCCTGTGGGATGGGCGGCGCTTCCGGACGTTCAACGTGATTGACGACTTCAGTCGCGAAGCACTGGCCATCGAGGTCGACCTCAACCTGCCCGCCACGCGTGTCATCCGCACGCTGGAGCGGATTGCGGCCTGGCGCGGCTATCCGGCCAAGCTTCGCCTGGACAACGGGCCGGAATTCATCGCACTGGCGCTGGCCGAATGGGCCGAGCGCAAAGGCATCACTCTGGACTTCATCGAGCCCGGCAGGCCCATGCAAAACGGCTTCATCGAGCGTTTCAACGGCAGCTTCCGCCGTGGCGTGCTCGACATGTACATCTTCCGCACGCTCACCGAAGTACGTGAGCACGCGGAACGGTGGCTGGCCGACTACAACAACGAGACTCCCCACGACAGCCTCGACGGGCTCACGCCCGTCGAATTCCGACTTCAGAACGACCCGGCAACCTCTAATTTAGCTTGGCACTGATTTACGGGGAGTCGACACAGGGTTGCGGCTGGCCCTTCGGTGCGGCGGTTGCCGGCCAGGTGGCTGCAGCAAGGGTGACATGATCCTGACCCTGGAACGACGTGGCCGAGTGTCCGAGTTGCAGCAGGTAGCTGCCAGCAGGCCGCTGCCACTCTTGCCGCGCGCTGTCGAAATTCACCAGCAGACGGGGGTCGGCCGCGACCTGAAGGTGGGCGGACTGGCCAGGCTTCAGCTGTACCCGGCACCAACCGGCCAGACGTCGCACCTGGCCCTTGCCGGGTAGCGTCACATAGAGCTGCGGCACGTCCACGCCGCTGCGCCTGCCGCGGTTGGTCACGGTGAACGAGACCATGACGCGGCCGTTCACGCGCTCGGGTTTGAAGCCGCTGTAGGCGAAGTGGGTATAGGTCAGGCCGTAGCCGAACGGGAACAGCGGCTTGAAGCCCTTGTGCTGGTACCAGCGGTAGCCGACATCGGCGCCTTCGATGTTGTAGTCGACATGCATGGCCGGCTTGCCTTGGGGCACCAGGCCGATGGATGCGAGGCCGGCACCGGGGATGCTGGGGCGCGGCAGCTGCGATTCGCTGCGCGGCCAGGTCACTGGCAGGCGGCCGGCGGGGTCGACTTCGCCATAGAGCAGCCGGGCAATCGCTTCACCGCCGCCGGCGCCGGGATACCAGGCTTCGAGCACGCCATCGACCTGGTGCAGCCAGGGCATGGCGACCGGGCCGTTGTTTTCCAGCACCACGATGGTGTGCGGGTTGGCCTTGGCCACGGCTTCGACCAGGGCGTCCTGGTTGCCCGGCAGGGTCAGGTGCGGCGCGTCGAAGCTTTCGGCGGCCCACTGCTCGACGAATACCACGGCCACGTTGGACTTGGCGGCCAGGCGCGCGGCCGCGGCGATGTCCTGGCCACTGAGGTAATGCACGGCGCCGTGTGCGCGTTGGCGGATCGCGGCCAGTGGTGCCGACGGCTGATAGATGCGCGGGCCGGGCCATCCGGTCGGTGCCAGACCGGGTACGGCATTGCCCTCGGGCGACTGCACTGCAGAGGAACCGCCGCCGGTCAGCACGCCCTTGTCGGCATGTCCGCCGATCACCGCGATCGACTGCGCGGCAGACAGCGGCAGAATGTTGCCCTGGTTGCGCAGCAGCACCGCACCGGCTTCCTCGACGTGCTGCGCCACCTTGCGGTCGGCGGCGAAGTCGATCGGTGCCTGCACCGCCGGATGATCGATCGCGCCAGCGGCGAACAGGCTGTGCAGTATGCGCCGGGCCATGTCGTCAATGCGCGACTGGGGGACCTTGCCGGCGGCCACTGCTGCGCGAAGCGGCTTGTCGAAGTAGACCTTCTTGTCGAAGGTTTCGCCGGCCGACTCCTGGTCCAATCCGGCCAGGGCTGCCTTGGCCGCGCTGTGGACCGCACCCCAGTCTGACATCACATAGCCGGGGTAGTGCCAGTCGTGCTTCAGCACCGTGTTGAGCAGCCAGTCGTTCTCGCAGGCGTAGACGCTGTTGATACGGTTGTAGGAGCACATCACCGCACCGGGGTGGCCGGTCTCGATGGCGATCTCGAACGCCAGCAGGTCGGACTCGCGAGCAGCGGCCGGCGCAATGTCGGAACTCAGTTCGGTGCGCGCCGTTTCCAGGTCGTTGAGCGCGAAGTGCTTGATGGTCGAAACGACGTGCTGGCTCTGGATGCCGGCGATGGCGTTGCCGACGATCAAGCCGGTGAGCAGCGGGTCTTCGCCGGCGTACTCGAAGTTGCGGCCATTGCGCGGGTCGCGGACCAGGTCCGCGCCTCCGGCGAGCATCACGTTGAAACCGCGGTGGTGGGCCTCGCTGCCGATCATCGCGCCGCCGGCATAGGCCAGTGCGGGGTCGAAGCTGGCTGCGGTGGACAAGCCGGAGGGTAGGGCGGTGGCGCCCAGCTTGAGTGGCTTGGCGACGCCAAGGCCGGCGTCGCTCTCCTGCAAGGCGGGCAGGCCCAACGAGCGGATTGCCGGATCGTAGCCGGCTGATCCGAGGGCGCCGGGCGCCATCACGTGGCCGTTCTCGGTGTCGCCGAATTGGGTACTGATCAGCTGGAATTTCTGATCTTCGTTCATCGCCTTCAGCACTAGAGTGGCGCGCTGGTTGGGCGAGAGATGGGGGTTCATCCATGGATGTGTGGCATTGCCGGTGGAGCCTGCGGCGCAGGTTCCGAAGCTCGCCATCAGCGCCATGCCGATGAAGGAAGCTGCGCGAACGGTGTGAAGCGTCATGACACCCTCTTATTTATCTTAAGACCGAATACAAACATGTTTGCGACAGGTATGGAATCACTGGGATCGCTTGCGTCGGCCCGATCTGAGTCGATCCAGCCATGCGCAGATGAGATGCGCCGGAGGTGGGTGACGGCTTGCCAACCGGTCATGCCAGCCGAGAGTCTGGTGATAGCCGTTCATGCGCCTGGCTGGTACGGGTTGTGGTTCGATGCTGCGAGCACGGCCCAGGCCGTCGCGGCCAGGCAGGGCTGGTGATAGTAGTAGGCGTAGATGGTGGTAATGCGTGGTTGCGGTGTGGCGTAGAGAAATCCCCCCGGCGATGCCTGTCTGGCGATAGCGGCGAACAGCGGCGTGGCGCGTGAGTCGTCGCCGATCCAGCGATAGACCAGCGCCGCCTGCGCGGTACCTTCCGTCCACATGCCGTCGCGTACCCCGGTAAAGTCGAAGCCGCTGTCGACAGCATTTGTATGCCGGACCCAGGCCAGTGCGCGCCGCCAGGTCGCTGGTGCATCGGGCAGCAGTTGCGCCCACAACTGTACGTCGAGCGCGGACATCGAACGCAGCGGAGTCACGCCGTCGGCCCGGGTGCCCATCCAGAAGTGGCCGCTCGCTGCATCCCATTGCGCCGCGACGAAGCTGCGTGCGTGTCGGGCCTGTGCGCGCCAGTCACCGCCGGGCGCCGAGATGCGATTCAACCATGCGAACAGCGCAGTCAGGTCGATATTGTGTTCGGTCGATTTCCATGTCGCCTTCCTCGGTGTCAGCAGGTACGACTCGATGCCACCATCGAATCCACCGGCGCCGCGATTGTCCGAGGCGTGGCGGACCACCCAGTTGGCGAGGTGCACGGCAGCATCACGCCAGCGTACTTCGCCGCTGGCGTGCTGCAACGCCAGCAGGGCCAGCGCGGTCCAGGCGACATTGCCGCAGGATGTGCCGTTCTGGTACGCACCGGCGTAGACGTGTGCAGCATCGGTCCACTTCGTGTGCTGTGCATTCCACCAGCCATTGGGCAGCGGTTTGTTGCCTTCGACGGGGCCAGCACGGTAAGCGTCGCGCAGGCGTGTGTCGTGCATGGCCGCCAGCCGCAATGCCTCGCCGATGCGACGGGCTTCGGTGCGTCGGTGGCAGGCGAGCAGCGCGATCACGGCGAGTGCGTTGTCGTACGTGAAGGCGGCGGATCGCAGAGGGGCCAGCGCGGGCGCGCCACTTCCGCGCCGGTTGTCGTAGCTGCGCAGCAGTACTGGTGTATCTCCCGGTACGGCGTCGACACGCATGGCGATGGCATTGCAGCCGGCGCGTGCGATGGCATGGATTTGTGCGGTGGGAGAAAGGTGTTCGCTCGGCCTTGGCCTTGCCACTGCGGTGGCAAGCACCATGTACATGTTCGCTCCGCAAAGCCTTAATGGCCTCCAGCGATTGGCTCGAAGCGCGCTGATAGTCATCAGGCCGATAGTCATCAGAGGGCCTCAAGCCATTGCGAATGGATGCCGGCGTAATGAGCCGATTGGCCGCAGGGCGTGCCTCCGTTCACGAAGCACAGACGATCTGGAGGTTGCCACGCCCTCGGAATGGGCCCCTTGCCGCGGACCGGATTGATCGCGGCAAGGGGCGGGACGTGCTCAGAGACTCATCGTGAAGGTGAGGTCGTAACGCGTGTCGAACCGGAAGAATCCCTTGGGAACCTGCAAGCCTTCGGTATTGACGATTTCGCGGGTCTTGAACGTCGAGTTGAGAATGTTCGCCGCCTGCAGCGAGAGCTTCATGTGCTTGTTGAGCGCATAGCTCACGGAGGCATCGACCTGCCCTTGACCCCTGGCCATGACCGGAAGGAACGGGTAGTCCGCTTCCGAGGCCGTGATAAGGAAGGCGGAGCGCCAGTTCCAGACCACCTTGGCATTCAACGGACCCTTGCCGTAGTAGACGCCCAGGTTGAGGCTGTCGCGGGACAGCTCCTGCGGCGGCAGGTTGGTCTGGTTGACGCACTGCGTTGCAGCCGCATAGCCATAAGCACAGTAATGCACCGAGCCGAAGTGCATGCCGCCGGACTTGATGTAGGTGTAATTGGCGTTGGCACCCAGGCCAGACAGCCAGCCCGGAAGGAATGAGAACGTCTGCTGGTAGGCCAGTTCGACGCCATGCACGTTGGCCTTGTGGTTGAGGTTAACGAGGCCGGCCGTGTAGATCTCCGGATAGGTCACGCCGTTATTAGTGACCGCTACATTGGCCACGCTGGTGTCGTACTCGATAAGGTTGTTCAGCTTCTTCCAGAACAGCGTTGCGGACAGCTGGCCGACATTCGCGAAATACCACTCGGTCGTGAGGTCGAAGTTCTGCGAGGTGATGGGCTTGAGATAGGGGTTCGTGCCGGTCTGGGCGTTCCCGACGGTCGGTGTCGTCAGCCCGTTGGATGGCGTGTAAGGAAGCAGGCCGGACACGCCTTGACCCGCCGCGAGGGACTGCAGGCTGGGGCGGTAGATCGCTTTCGAGTAGGCGAAGCGCGAGATGAGATTGTTCGTCCAGCCGATCGCCAGGTTGAAGCTCGGGAGGATGTTGTTGTACGAGTTCGGCGCGGTGATCGGCGTGTAGGCGCCATTCGCGAACCGGGTGTACTGCTGTTGCTGAGCCGGACTCAGTGCGCAGAACGTACCGGCGGCAGCGGATCCGCCGGAGGTCTGAAGTGCGCAGTACGCCGCTACGGACATGCCGTTCTGCGCCAGTGACTGATTCGGGACGATCAGGTAACCGGTGGCGTTGTTCTGCGTGTGAACGATGCGGACGCCTACGTTGCCGCTGATCTGCAGATTGCTCAGGAAGTTGCTGCTGTCGTTACCGAAATTCAGCTGCACGTACGCGGCACGTGTCGCTGTGGAGTTGGAGGAGATCTCCTGTGGCATGTATCCCGTGCCCGGAACCAGGCCGACCCGCTGGTCGTTGGTGTAGTACGGGTTGCCCAGCGACCCCGGCGGCGCGGAAGCCAGCCACTGGGCATTGATGGCGCGCATGATCGCCACGGCCTTGTCGAACTGCAGTGCCGGATTCACATTGACGTAGGGGGCGGTCACGCCATAGTTGGTGTTGAACCCGGGCAGGTCGATGCTGACCGGCGCAGTCACGCCCGGCGTCTGGGCGCCAGTGATGACAGGCGACCAGCCTCCCCAGACGTAGGGCGAGCTGATGTTCTGATAGTTGAAGATCGAATTCTGCAGTGTCTCGCTTTGCTTGGCGTAGCGGACGCCGAACTGGACGCTGTCGATCAAGTCGGCATTGACATCGAAGGTGCCGTCGAGCCGGAGGGCGCGCTGGTTACCCCAGGAATTTCGGTAGGCATCCTGTGCGGCCGCGTAGTAGAAGTTTGCGGGATCGGCGAAATACTGCGCCGTGGTCTGGGCTGGGTTCGGCGACAGCAAGCTGACGCTGGGCACGTTGTTGCCATGGGTGGTAATGGCCCAGTTGGCATTGGTCAGCTGGCGGATGTAGTAGTAGCGGTAGTCGTAGCGCGACTTCGTGTACTGCGCATCGCCACTCAGGTGCAGCCTGTCGGTGACATCCCAGCCCAACTTGAGGTTGATATCGTTGGTGGTGTAGCGCGTCCGATAGCCGGTGGTATCCAGCTGGGTCTGCATGCCGCCGTAGCTGCTCGGTGTGAAGCTGGTGGCGGATGGGGCCGTGGTGATGATGCCCGAGGTCAACACGCCGTTGGAATCGTACGTAGGCACGGTTCCCGACAAGGGGATGGCGCAGGTGGTATAGCCGCCGAAAGCACATGCGTCGGTCGACGCCTGCAGCGTATGCTCGAACGTCGTTTCGTTGTCCGAGACGCCGGTCCACTGAAGTGTGGCGCGGAGTTTCTTGTCCGGGCTTTCCCATTGCGCGGCGATGTCGTGCCCGAAGCGCTCCGATGTCTGGTTCTGAAGGCGCAGGTCACCACCTACCGGAACGTAGGCAGTCTGTCCTGCCGCAAGCCCCGGAAAGCTGTCGACCACGCCGTTCGGAAGCGTGCAGCCATTGCAGCGCTGTTGGTAGTCGACCACCGAAATCGCGTTGTCCTGCTGCGCGATCCGGCCGTACGCTGCTGCGCCGAGAATGCCGAAGCGACCCCAGTCGGTATTGAAGTTGTGGCTGAACAACGCCGACATGTGCGGCGTGCTCTTCTTGGCCAGGGTGCCCCAGTCAATACCTATGCTCGCCGCCGCCGTCGTTGGCTTGTCACTGTCGAACGGCTTGCGCGTGTTCATGTTGATGGTGCCGGAGATGCCGCCATCGATCATGCTTGCAGTCTGGTTCTTGCTCACCACGACTGTGCCGATCAGCTCGGGAGCCACGGTCGAGAAATTCAGGCCTTCGCCACCACCCGCGGAGAACACCGAGCCGCCGTTGATCAGCGTGCTTGTATAGGGCAAGCCTTCCAGGCTGATGTCGGTTCCCTGGATCGAGAAGTGGTCAGGGTCTGCCTGGACGCCGAACGAGCTGACCGTCACGCCAGGCAGACGCTTCAGCGCCTCCGTGACGGAGGTATCCGGTAGTGAGGTCGCGTCCTGTGCGGAGATGGCATCCACCACGGTGTTGGCGTATTTCTTGATCTCCTGTGCTCGACTCAGGCTCGCGGCGTAGCCGTTGACCGTCATCGAGGTCAGCGTTACCACCTTCTTCTTGCTTGGCTTCGTGGTTTTGCTGTTGTCCTTGTTGGCGGCCTGTTCGGTGTGGTCGCTGGCCTGCGAGGCGGGCTGCGTGCTCTGCGCATGCAGCTGGCCGGCGGCGAACAGCGTTGCCGCGATCGCAAAGGACAGTCGCAGTGGCTTATGGATGCCACGCGCGTGCGTCTGCATGGAATGCTTGTTCATGTCTGCTCTCCCCTCCTGCTTAATTCTGGCTTTTTGACTGGTTCAGTCTTGTTCTGATGTCGACAGCGCTGTACGTGGTTCTAGCTTGGTGCGGCTTGACTTGTTCAGGATGCACATCCACCGAACAGCTCCGGATCATCGGTGGATCTCTTTATGTATCTCGGTCCGTATTGCGGGCGTGCCCGTCATGCGCTGCAGAGGATGCGCGGTCTGTTCCGCGTACGTGCGGAACCAATGCATGGACTGCGCCGTCACCCGCATCGGGTTCGCTCCATTGGTCGACATTTTTTCCCCTTGCCTTGCACATCGGAGCGTCTTGACCCTTGTGCACGGTGCACGCTAGCCAAACATACCAGCGCTGTCAAATGAAAATACCAGCGCTGGTATTTTTGTGTGAATTGCCCGGTATCATCGTTGGATGGCGCGACTTCGCTTGGGGTAACATGAGGCGATTGGAAGTGGATCAGGGTGGGGCGGCCGATACATGCCAGCGAGAATCGAAGATGTGGCCGCGCATGCCGGCGTATCGGTCAAGACGGTGTCCAGGGTGCTCAACGGACATGCCAGTGTGCGGGTCAAGTTGCGGACCCGCATCGAGGCGTCGATCCGCGAACTCAACTATGTGCCCAACGCATCCGCACGTAGCCTGGCGGGAAATCGTTCGTATCTGGTCGCGCTTCTGTACGACAACCCGTCGGCGGGCTCCAGCTACATCATGGAACTGATCGTCGGCGTGCTGCAGGCATGCAAGGGAACCCCGTACAACGCCGTGCTGCATCCTTTCGATGCCGCGGAGGACCTGGCCGCGCGCATTGATGGCTTCGTGGCACAGCATCGTCCCGACGCCCTAGTGCTGGTGCCGCCGCACGCGAACAATGCCAAGCTGCTGCAACGCCTGGACGAGCTCGACATCCGTTACTCGACGATTTCCTCCAAGTTGCGCGAATCGCGTATCGACATTGGCTTCGACGAGCGCAAGGCTGCGGCGGAAATCGTCAGCGACCTTACGTCGTTGGGGCATCGGCGCATCGGCCATGTCGCCGGGCTGAAGGGTCACGGCGCGCGCACCTGGCGGTTGGGTGGATACCGCGACGCGTTGCGCCGGGAAGGTCTGGCCTACGACGACACGCTGGTGGTGGATGGAGATTTCACCTTCGCGTCGGGCGTCGCTGCCGCGCGGGTATTGCTGGATCGACCGGATCCGCCTACGGCGATTTTCGCGGCCAACGATGACATGGCCTGCGGGGTGATGCGTGAAGTCTACGAGCGCGGTCTTGCCGTGCCGGGTGACCTGTCGGTCTGCGGTTTCGACGACACCCCGGTGTCGCAGCTGATTTCACCCGGGCTGACGACGGTGCGACAGCCCTGCCGCGAGATCGGCTGCCTGGCGGTCGAAAGTGTGTTGCAGTCGATCCGCGAGCCTGCCATGCGCAAGCAGGCACGGGTGCCGTACCAGGTACATCTGCGTGCATCCACAGGAGCCCCCCGAAAGCCTTAGGATGCACCCTATGCCAGGATGGCTCTCGCTGGAGCCAGGCGGCTGGAATGACGCTATGGGGTGCAGGGGATGGCGGGCAACGATGGGGACGGGCGGTTGATGCGCAAGTCCGTGCAAGAGGATGTCACCGGGCAGGTCGGCTGGCGCTTTGTCGCGATCTATGGTCTGGCCTACATGGGTCTGTGGATGGCCCTGCTGCCGCCGATCATCGAGGGGCTGGCGACGCGGGTGCGGGCGATGGTGCCGGGGCACGCGGCAGACAGCCTCTCGCTGGTGGTGGCAGCCGGTGCATTGCTGGCGCTGGTCGGGAATCCCTTTTTCGGGCGCCTGTCAGATCGAACGACGTCCCGATACGGCATGCGTCGACCCTGGCTGATCGCCGGTGCGCTGGGTGGCGTGGCGGGCCTGTTCGTGGTGGCACGGGCCAGTTCGGTGGCCGGGCTGGTGCTGGGTTGGTGTCTGACGCAATTGACCTACAACGCGCAACTGGCTGCGCTGGCGGCGATTCTTTCCGATCAGGTTCCCGCCTCGCAGCGTGGCACCGTGTCCGGCGTCGTGAATTTGAGCCTGCCGCTGGGCATGGTCGCCGGGACGTTCCTGATGCAGGCACTGGCAGGCTCGGTGCTGGCAACCTTCCTGGTGTCGGCCGGCATTGCACTGCTCTGCGCACTCGTACTGGCCTGGGTGCTGCCCGATCACCATCTGGTTTCGTCGCAGCGGGCGCGCTACGGCTGGCGCGAATTCTTCGGCAGCTTCTGGATCCACCCGCTGCGCTTCCCTGATTTCACCTGGACCTGGAGCAGTCGCTTCCTGCTCTACGCAGGCGTTGCGGTGCTGATGACCTATCAGGAGTTCTACCTGATCCATCAGCTTGGCTGCGCACCCGACGACGTGCCGCACTGGATCTTTCTTTCCACCCTGGTGCAGTCGGGCATGGTGGCGGTATTCAGTGCGCTGGTCGGCCGCCTTTCCGATCTGCTGGGTCGGCGCAAGATTTTCGTGTTCGCCACGGCGCTTCTGTATGCGTTGGCGCTGTTGCTGATCGCCGGTGCCGACGGCTTGCCCTGGTTTTTTGTCGGCATGGCGGTTACCGGTATGGCGCAGGGGGCGTATCTGGCGGCCGATCTGGCGCTGGTCAACGACGTGCTGCCGGAACGTGAGACCCACGCGGCGAGGAACCTGGGTATCTTCAATATCGCCAGTGTGCTGCCGCAGCTGCTGATGCCTGTGGTCGCACCGGGCATCCTGTCGGTCAGTGGCGGCAGCTATGCGAGCCTGTTCGCCGTGGCTGCGGTACTCGCCGTACTGGGCGCCTGGGCGATCCTTCCGGTACGCGGGGTGCGTTGATGCACCGGATGCGTAGGCTTCAATAAAGCCTCGTGTTTGCCGATACCGGACGCGAGGGCCGCTACGGCCGTACCATGCGTCGAGGCGGGAAGTATCGACGGCCATGGGTGCGACTGATACGGCGTCCGTTACACGCTTCGGCAAGGAAATGGCATGTTGTCTTACGCACCACTCGAATCGAATCGTTTCGGCCTGAAAACCTTGCGGGGAACCATCGAAGGTGCGCTGGATTGCAAGGCGCTGGCCGGAGCCTTGATCGAACACCGTGCCGATCTTGCGATCATCCGGCTTCCGGCCAGGCACTCGCATGAGATTCACGGTCTGTATCCACTGGGCCTGCATCCTATTCATGCCGACACGCTGGTCACCTATCACTGTGACCTTGCTGCATGCGCATCGGGACCCACGCGGGAAGGGAGGAGTCAAATCCGGTTGGCGGAGCGAAGCGATGTAGACGGCATATCCGAGCTGATACGCCATGCCTTCGACAATTATGCCAACCACTATCATTCGAACCCGGTACTGAGCCCTGAAAGCATCCTGGCCGGGTATGAGGAATGGGCGCTCGGGCATTTGTCGGATCCGGACAAGGTCGTATGGATCGCTGTGCAGGACGGTCGTGTCGCCGGCATATCCTGCAGTGCATACGATCAGTCACGGGGAACCTGTGATTACGTTCTGGCCGGCGTGCATCCGGACTTCAGCGGGGCCGGCATCTATACCGAGCTCATCCGCTACAACCAGCGCTACTTTTGCGAACGTGGATTCAAGACACTGCGGATGTCTACCCAGGTTTCGAACCTGACATCGCAGCATGTGATGGTGCGCACGGGTTTCGTGCTCGCGCATGCATTCGATACCTACCATATCAATGCGATGTTTCTGCGTGACCCCGAGCGCATGGATGCCGTCAGGAAGGCATGCGAGATGACGTCTGACTGAGGCGGGTTCGCCAGCCGCTGCGGCAGCAATTAGGTCAACCCGTTGCATGACAAGCGAACACGGCATATCCGTTACGGCAGCCATCGTGGCTATCATGGCTGCCACCGCGGCCTGCCTCTATCCGTGGCCTTCCTGCCCGCGATGCCGGACGGAACCTGCTTTCGGCGGTTGCCGGTGCGGTATGAGCACAGGGCGTCGCGGCAGGCGCGTGAAAAGTCCAGACGGTGGAGCACGGGCACGATGAATGACACGCACATTCCCTTCAACCGGCCACACATGACGGGAAAGGAGCTGCACTACATCGCCGAGGCACATGCCGGTGGCCGGTTGGCTGGCGATGGACCGTTCACCCGACGCTGCCATGGCTGGCTGGAAGCGCGTAGCGGTTCGGCCAGGGCGCTGCTCACGCACTCGTGCACCGCGGCGCTTGAGATGGCAGCCTTGCTGCTTCAGATCCAGCCAGGTGACGAGATCATCATGCCGTCGTACACCTTCGTGTCGACCGCGAATGCCTTCGTCTTGCGCGGGGGCGTGCCGGTGTTCGTCGACATCCGCGAGGACACGCTGAACCTGGACGAGCGGCTGATCGAGGCGGCTATCACGCCGCGCACGCGGGCGATCGTTCCGGTGCATTACGCCGGGGTGGCCTGCGAGATGGACAGCATCATGGAAGTTGCCCGGCGTCATCACCTGAAGGTGGTGGAAGACGCTGCGCAGGGTCTGATGGCGACCTACAAGGGGCGTGCGCTGGGCGGGATCGGCGATTTCGGTGCCTACAGCTTCCATGAGACCAAGAACGTGATCTCCGGCGAGGGTGGCGCACTACTCGTCGCCGACCCTACGCAGGCGTTGAATGCCGAGATCATCCGTGAGAAAGGTACCGACCGCAGCCGGTTCTTCCGCGGTGAAGTCGACAAGTACACTTGGCAGTCCATGGGTTCCTCGTTCCTGCCGGGCGAACTCACGGCGGCGTTCCTTTGGGCGCAGCTCGAGGAGGCGGATAGGATCACGCGCGCCCGCCTGGCGCTCTGGGATCGCTATCACCGGATGCTGGAGCCACTGGAGGCTACGGGCGTGCTGCGGCGTCCCATCGTGCCGGACGACTGCCAGCACAACGGCCATTTGTATTACGTGCTGCTTGCGCCAGGTATCGATCGGCAACCTGTACTGGACAGGCTCCGTGAGAACGACATCCAGGCAGTGTTCCATTATGTGCCGTTGCACACTTCGCCGGCCGGTATGCGGCATGGCCGCGTGCACGGTTCGCTGGACGTGACGGAGCGACATTCGGAGCAGCTGATCCGCTTGCCGCTGTGGGTGGACATGACGGCCGGGCAGCAGGAGCGTGTAGTCGAGGTGCTCACGGCCGCCGCGGGTACTGCACGCCAGAGGGTAAGGATCTCCGGTGGCGTATGACGTCTTCCGGTTTTCGACCGTCAACCATGATCAGCAACTGGGAATTCCGTGATGCCTGAAGCGCGTCAACCCTCCGACGAAGCCGAGCGTGCCCCGCATGGACCTTTGGCGCTGGTGTGCATGGCGTTGCTGGGTCTGGTGCTGTTCGGCGGCTTCATTGCGCTGGGTACCTGGCAGGTGCACCGGCTGGCGTGGAAGCGGGCGCTGATCGCGCGTGTCGACTCGCGCGTGCACGCGCCGCCCGTTGCCGCACCGGGACCGGACCAGTGGCCCAAGGTGACCGTCGCGGCCGATGAATACCTGCACGTGCGGCTTTCCGGCGTCTACATGAGCAACCGCCAGGTGCGGGTATGGACGGCTACCGACATGGGCAGCGGCAACTGGATCGTCACGCCGCTGAAAATGGACGACGGCGCGATCGTACTGGTCAACCGGGGCTTCGCGCCGCAGGACTGGTGCACGCTGGACGGCCGCTGTCCGCCGGCGCCGGTCGGGCGGGTGACCATCACCGGGCTGGTGCGCATGAGCGAGCCGTCCGGCCTGTTCCGTCACAACGATCCAAAGCACGACACCTGGTACACGCGCGACGTGCCGGCGATCGCACGTGCACGCGGGCTGCACGATGTGGCGCCCTACTTCGTGGACGAGGATGCCGCACCGGCCGCGAGCGGGCCGCCGGCCTGGCCGGTGGGCGGGATGACGGTGATCCATTTCCCGAACCACCACCTGAACTACCTGATCACCTGGTACCTGCTGGCACTGATGGTGCTGGGCGCTGCGGTCTACGTGGCGCGGGACGAATACCGGCTGCGCCGTCGGCGTCGCCAGGCAGCTGCGCGCTAGCCTGGCGACGGGGTTCTACCGGCTTCAGGCCCGGCCGTAGACGTCGTCGTAGCGGACGATGTCGTCTTCGCCCAGGTAGCTGCCGGACTGCACTTCGATCAGCTCCACCGGCACTTTGCCGGGATTGCGCAGGCGGTGGGTACTGCCCAGCGGGATATAGGTGCTCTGGTTCTCGCCCAGCAGGAATACCTTGTCGCCGCAGGTGACTTCGGCGGTGCCGGAAACCACGATCCAGTGTTCGGCGCGATGGTGGTGCATCTGCAGGCTGAGGCTGGCGCCGGGCTTCACCACGATGCGTTTCACCTGGAAGCGTTCGCCGGCTTCCAGCGAGTCGTAGCTGCCCCAGGGGCGGTGCACCACGCGGTGGAACGAGTGTTCGCTGCGGCCGCCGGCCTTCAGCTGGTCGACGATCTTCTTCACGTCCTGGGCGGCATCGCGGTGTGCGACCAGGGTGGCGTCCGGCGTGGTGACCACCACCAGGTCATCCACGCCCACGGTGGCGATCAGGTGGCGGTCATGCGAGCGCAGCAGCGAGCGCTGTGTGTTCACCGTCAGCGTGTCGCCTTCGCGTAGGTTGCCGTCGGCGTCGTGTTCGCCAGCCAGCCACAGGGCCGACCATGAGCCGATGTCGCTCCAGCCGCAGCTGACCGGGATCACCGCGGCGTGCGCGGTTTTTTCCATCACCGCGTAGTCGATGGAGTCTTCCGGCACCCTGGCGAAGTCGTCCTTGCCGATGCGCACGAAGTCGAGGTCGGACTGCGCTGCAGCGTGCGCTTCGCGGACCGCTGCCAGCATGTCGGGTGCGTGCTGGCCCAGTTCTTCGAGATAGCGGGCGGCCTTGAACAGGAACATGCCCGAGTTCCAGTCGTAATCGCCGTCCTTGAGGTAGCCCTCGGCGGTGGCCAGATCGGGCTTTTCGACGAAGCGCTCGACCTGGAACGCACCAGCGTCGAGCGCCTTGCCCCGACGGATGTAGCCGAAGCCGGTCTCGGCCCGGTCGGGGCGGATGCCGAAGGTCACCAGCCAGCCCTGCGACGCCACCGGTATCGCATCGCACACGGCGGCAACGAAGGTGCCCGTGTCGCCGATCAGATGGTCGGCCGGCAGTACCAGAAGAAGCGCGTCCGGATCACGCTTCAGCGCTTCCAGTGCACCAAGCGCGATCGCCGGCGCGGTGTTGCGCGCCAGCGGTTCCAGCACGATGGTGCTCTTCTCGACACCGGTCTCGCGCAGTTGCTCGGCGGCGAGGAAGCGGTGATCTTCGCTGGCAACCACGATCGGCGCGCCCACGTCGGGGAGCTCACGGGTACGCGCGATGGTCTGCTGGAACAACGTGCCGTTGCCGGCGAGCGACAGGAACTGCTTGGGCAGGTTCTTGCGCGATACCGGCCACAGGCGGGTGCCGCTGCCGCCACTGAGAATCAGAGGGATGAGCATTGTTTCAAGGGTCCTTCGAGAAAAGTACTGGGATAACGTCGTCCAATGCGGTATGCCAATCGGGCAAAGCATAGCCGAACATGGGTTCGAAGCCGGTGTTGTCCAGTACGGACCATGCTGGCCGCCGGGCCGGCGTGGGGTATTCCGTACTGGTGATGGCAGTGACCGTCGGTGCCCGCGGCAGCAGGCCGTGGGTCAGGCTGGCATCGAAGATAGCTTCGGCGAATCCGTGCCAGCTGGTGTGCCCGCTGGCAACCAGGTGGTGGATGCCGGTGAGCGTGATACGGCGTGCCGCATCGGCTGCGTTCCAGGTGCCGAGTGCCGCCAGCGTGCCCGCCACGATCACCGACGTAGGCGTAGGTGCGCCGATCTGGTCGGCAACCACACGAAGTTCGTCGCGTTCGGCACCGACGCGGAGCATGGTGCGCAGGAAGTTGTGTCCGTGCGGTGCATACACCCAGGCCGTGCGGAAGGTAAGGTGCGCGGCACCACTGGCCGTCAAGGCCTGCTCGCCTGCCAGTTTGCTGCGCCCGTACGCGCCCAGCGGCGCGGTGGGGGCATTGACCGGATACGGCGAGCTGGCGCTGCCGTCGAACACGTAGTCGGTGGAGTAATGCACCACCAGGGCGCCATGCGCGGCGGCCCAGCGGCCCAGTTCAGCCACGGCCGCGCCGTTGACCCGGGTGGCTAGCGTCTCTTCCTGCTCGGCCTTGTCCACGGCGGTATAGGCGGCGGCGTTGACGATCATCCGTGGCTGGACCCGGTCGAGCAGGCTGCGCAGCGACTCCGGCGAAGCCATGTCGACGGTCTCGGCCGGGCCATCGTCGAAGCGGCGGCCGTCGCGACAGGCCGCGACCAGATTGTCGCGCGAGGCCAGGCCGCCATCCTCGATAAAGCTTCGACCGAGCTGGCCATTGGCGCCAAGCAGAAGAATTGTCATGGCGCGTAGGTCGGCAGCCGTTCGGCAGGTACCTCGGCAAGCAACGGTGTCTTGGTGTCCTTGTCCGAGAGCAGTGGGTCGGTCACCGGCCAGTTGATGGCCAGGGCGGCATCGTTCCAGCGGACGCCGGCATCGGCCTTCGGGTCGTACAGTGCCGTGCACTGATAGCTGAAGGTGGCGAACTCGGAAACCACGCAGAAGCCATGCGCGAAACCTTCCGGTATCCACAGGTGGCGGTGGTTGTCGGCGGTGAGCATGACGCCGACCGACTTGCCGAAGGTCGGCGAGCCGTGGCGGATGTCCACTGCCACGTCGAACACCTCGCCCTCCAGCACGCTGACCAGCTTGCCCTGCGGGTTGGGCCACTGGTAGTGCAGCCCGCGCAATACGCCACGTGCAGAGCGCGACACATTGGTCTGGACGAAACGGACATCGAGGCCGGCATCGCGGAATCTGGCCGCGTTATGGCTTTCATAGAAAAAACCGCGATCATCGCCGAACACCTGCGGTTCGATGACCAGGACGTCAGGCAGGTCGGTTGGAATGACTTTCATCGCACGACACCTTGACCGGCAAGTCGCTGCAGGTACTGGCCGTAGCTGGTCTTCACCAGCGGAGCAGCCAGGCGAAGCACCTGCTCGGCGTCGATCCAGCCGTTGAGGTAGGCGATCTCCTCCGGGCAGCAGACCTTCAGGCCCTGGCGGTTTTCGATGGTTTCGATGTAGTTGCCCGCTTCCATCAGCGACTCGTGGGTGCCGGTATCCAGCCAGGCAAAACCACGCCCGAGCTGCTCCAGATGCAGCGAGTCGTCGTCGAGGTAGCAGCGGTTGAGGTCGGTGATCTCCAGCTCACCACGCGGCGAAGGCTTCAGTGCGGCGGCGTAGTCGCACACCCGGGCGTCGTAGAAATACAGCCCGGTGACCGCATAGTGGGACTTCGGTTTGGCGGGCTTTTCTTCCAGTCCGACCACCTTGCCGGTGGCGTCGAACTCGGCCACGCCGTAGCGCTCCGGATCGCGCACCCAGTAGCCGAACACGGTAGCGCCGTGCTCCCGCGAGGCGGCGCGCTTCAGCCGCTCGGTGAGGCCGTGGCCGTAGAAAATGTTGTCGCCCAGCACCAGACAGCTCGGCTGGCCGGCCACGAATTCGCGACCGATCAGGAAGGCCTGCGCCAGGCCGTCCGGCGAAGGCTGTACCGCATAGCGGATGTTCAGGCCCCACTGCGAGCCGTCGCCCAGCAGGCGCTGGAACAGGGCCTGCTCGTGTGGCGTGTTGATGATCAGCACGTCGCGGATGCCGGCCAGCATCAGCGTGGCCAGCGGGTAGTAGATCATCGGCTTGTCGTACACCGGCAGCAGCTGCTTGCTCACCGCCTGGGTGATCGGATACAGCCGTGTGCCGGATCCGCCGGCAAGAATGATGCCTTTGCGTGTCGTGGTCATTGGCCCAGTCGCTCCATCCGGTAGCTGCCGTCGAGCACGCGCTGGATCCACGGCTGGTGATCGAGATACCAGTCCACCGTCTGCGCGATGCCGCTCTCGAAGGTCTGCGAGGGCCGCCAGCCCAGTTCGCGCTGCAGCTTCGACGAATCGATAGCGTAGCGGCGGTCGTGGCCCGGGCGGTCCTTCACGAAGGTGATCAGCGACTCGCGGGCACGGCCATCGGCCAGCGGCTTGCGCTGGTCCAGCAGTGCGCAGATGGCCTTCACCACGGTGATGTTCTCGCGTTCGGCATTGCCGCCCACATTGTAGGTTTCGCCCACTTCGCCGGCCTCGAGCACGCGGCGGATGGCGCTGCAGTGATCGCCCACGAACAACCAGTCGCGGATATTCATGCCGTCGCCGTAGACGGGCAGCGGTTCGCCTGCCAGCGCCTTCTGGATGACCAGCGGAATCAGCTTCTCGGGAAACTGGTAGGGGCCGTAGTTGTTCGAGCAGTTGGTGGTGAGCGTGGGCAGGCCGTAGGTGTGGTGGAAGGCGCGCACAAGGTGGTCCGAAGCGGCCTTGGAGGCCGAATACGGTGAGTTGGGCGCGTACGGCGTGGTTTCGGTGAACTTGCCGTCCGCACCCAGTGAGCCATACACCTCGTCGGTGGACACATGCAGGACGCGGAAGTCGTCGCGGGTGTCGTCTTCCAGACCGCGCCAGTAGTCACGTGCGCACTCGAGCAGGCCCAGCGTGCCGACCACATTGGTCTGCACGAATTCGGCGGGGCCGTCGATCGAGCGATCGACATGTGATTCAGCGGCGAAATTGACGATGGCGTCGGGGCGGTGCTCGTTCAGCAACCGGGCGACCAGTGCGCGGTCACCGATGTCGCCCTGCACGAATATGTGACGTTCGTCACCATCCAGTTGCGTCAGCGTGTCGAGGTTGCCCGCGTAGGTCAGCTTGTCGAGGTTGATGACGCGCAATCCGTCGGCGACAGCCTGCAGCACGAAATTGGCGCCGATGAAGCCGGCGCCGCCGGTGACGAAAAGTGTTTTCATAAGCACAATTTCAGCCGCCACACAAAAGCAGGTCGGCATTGTGGCATGGCCCGATGACGCGCCCAAGCCAGTTCCCGGCGTGGGTTAAGGCCGCGTGTGGATTTCCCGGCTAGAATGGCGGATCGACTGGACGACTCTGTGTCCGCTCCAGTCTCCCTGCGGCCATATGATCCCTGTCATGACCAAGAAATCCGCTGTTGCGAACTTTGGGCTCGGTACCCGTGCCATCCATGCTGGCCAGCAACCCGACCCCAGCACCGGCGCCATCATGACGCCGATTTACGCCACCTCCACGTACGTGCAGGAAAGCCCTGGCAAGCACAAGGGCTACGAATACTCGCGCACGCAGAACCCGACGCGCATGGCCTACGAGCGTTGCGTGGCCGACTTGGAAGGTGGCGTGGCCGGTTTCGCGTTCGGCTCCGGCCTGGCTGCGGCAGCCACGGTGCTGGACCTGCTCGATTCGGGCAGTCACGTGATCGCCATGGACGACCTGTACGGCGGTACCTACCGCCTGTTCGAACGGGTGCGTCGCCGCTCGGCCGGCCTGGATTTCAGCTTTGTCGACCTCAACGACAACAAGGCCCTGAAGGCGGCGCTGAAGCCCACTACCCGGATGATCTGGGCCGAGACCCCGACCAACCCCATGCTGAAGCTGGTCGACCTGGCCAAGGTTGCCGCATTTGCGAAAAAGCATGGCCTGATCCTGGTCGTCGACAACACCTTCTGTTCGCCGATGGTGCAGCGCCCGCTGGAATTCGGTGCCGACCTGGTGCTGCATTCGGCCACCAAGTACCTCAACGGTCACTCGGACATGGTGGGTGGCATCGTGGTAGCGGGCAACAAGGAACTGGCCGAACAGATGGCCTTCCTGCAGAACT
Organism: Dyella sp. A6; assembly: GCF_036320485.1. Lineage (NCBI taxonomy): Bacteria > Pseudomonadati > Pseudomonadota > Gammaproteobacteria > Lysobacterales > Rhodanobacteraceae > Dyella > Dyella aluminiiresistens. Next base: position 3,293,723 of record NZ_CP132911.1, on the reverse strand, counting down.
CGGTCGGTGCCATCGCCGGTCCTTTCGATGCCTTCCTGGCCATGCGTGGCCTGAAGACACTGCACCTGCGCATGCGCGAGCACTGCGCCAGCGCACTGGAATTGGCCAAGTGGCTGGAAAAGCACGAAGCGGTGGAGCGCGTGATCTACCCCGGGCTTAAGTCGCACCCGCAGCATGCCCTGGCACGCCGCCAGATGGACGGCTTCGGCGGCATCATCAGCATCGAGGTGAAAGGTGGCCTTAAGCGAGCCTGCCGTATGCTGGAAGGCTGCCATCTGTTTTCGCTGGCCGAATCGTTGGGCGGTGTCGAAAGCCTGATCGAGCATCCTGCGATCATGACGCACGCGTCGGTGCCGACGGCTATGCGCAAGCGGCTGGGCATTAGTGACGGGTTGGTGCGGCTTTCGGTGGGTGTAGAAGATGTTGCGGATCTGAAGTGTGAGCTGGAAGTTGCTCTAGGGAACTAAATGCCTAGTCGAGAAGCCGCGACCTAAACTGATTAGGGAAACATCAAAGCATGGAATCTTTAAATGGCGCAGTTAAATTAGTGTATTTGCTAATCTGCATCTAGTGTGGGCGCGGGAGTGGTCTCTCTGATGCGGCCGAGGCATGATCTCGACTGCGGTCGGACGGAGTTTAAATATGGCTGCGGTGGAATAAATCTATGAAAGCAATGTTCGGCACTCTATGGCGTTATCGAGCGTTTGTGATGGGTAGTGTCAAGCGCGAGTTTCAAAACAAGTATAGAAATTCCATGCTCGGTGCGGCCTGGGTCGTGTTGAATCCGCTGGCGATGATCTTGGTTTATACCCTGGTACTTGCTGGGATCATGCACGCTAGGTTGTCTGGGGCTACTGGTCGTTTTGCCTATAGCGTATATCTTTGCGCTGGTGTTCTGCCGTGGGGATTGTTTACTGAGTTGTCCGGGCGCATGCAGAATGTATTTATAGATAATGCAAATCTAATTAAGAAGTTAAGCTTTCCAAGGCTTTGTCTTCCAATTATTGTGACATTGAGTTCACTAATAAATTTTGCAATTATATTTGGTCTTTTTCTTGCCTTTCTTCTAGTGTCGGGTCACTTTCCGGGGTTTGCATTCTTTGGAATGTTTCCTCTGCTTGCTATTGAGTTGCTTTTTTCGATTGGCCTCGGTGTTGTTATTGGTGTTCTCAATGTCTTTTTCAGGGATGTTGGTCAGTTCTATGGAATCGTTCTACAATTTTGGTTCTGGTTGACGCCGATTGTATATGTCAGCAATATTCTTCCGGCTTCGATGAAACGCTTTGAACTACTGAACCCAATGGCCGTTCTGATTGAAGGTTATCAGCAGGTATTTCTTCGTTCTGTTTGGCCGAGCTGGGCGCACTTGTGGCCAATAGCTGCATTTTCGTTGGCACTTTGTGCGCTGGGTCTTTATCTGTTCCGGCGTCATGTCGGCGAAATGGTGGATGAACTCTGATGAGTACTATTTCCGTCAGCAAAGTGGGTAAGGCGTACCGGCAGTACCCGTCGCTCTGGGCGCGCTTCATGGAATGGGTATCGCTGACCCAAAAGGCGCATCACATAAAAAAATGGGTGCTGGAGGATATTAGTTTCACAGTCCAGCCTGGCGACGCCATCGGCATCGTTGGCCTGAATGGTGCCGGCAAGAGTACGCTGCTCAAGATCATCACCGGGACCGTGCAGCCGACCACCGGCTCAGTGCACCTGCAGGGCCGGGTGGCGGCGCTGCTCGAACTTGGGATGGGCTTCCATCCGGATTTTACCGGGCGCCAGAACGCGATCATGGCGGGGCAGCTTCTGGGCTATACGCCGGAGGAGCTCGTTCGGCTGATGCCGGAGATCGAGGCCTTTGCCGAGATTGGCGATTACATCGACCAACCGGTACGCGTGTATTCCAGTGGCATGCAGATGCGTCTTGCGTTCAGTGTGGCCACTGCGATCCGGCCGGATATCCTGATTGTTGATGAGGCGTTGTCGGTCGGCGATACCTATTTCCAGCACAAGAGCTTTGCGCGGATTCGTGAATACCGCGAATTGGGCACCACGCTGCTGATTGTGTCGCACAGCAAGGACGCCATCCAGGCCGTGTGCGACAGGGCGATCCTGCTGATGGCCGGTAAACTGGCCATGGAGGGCTCGCCCGAAGCCGTCATGGATTACTACAACGCCATGCTTGCCGAGAATGCGAACGAGGGGCAGACGGTTCGCCAGGTCGAGCACGAGAGTGGCAAGGTCCAGACCATCTCCGGTACCGGAGATGCGACGGTCACCGATATCGCCATGCTCGATACCGATGGGCGACGCCTCGAGGTGGTGGATGTGGGGCAGCGCGTCAAACTGATGGTCGAGGTCGAGTGTCGTGAAGACCTGGAAAAGCTGGTGCTGGGTTATGGCATCAAGGACCGCCTTGGTCAGGTGGTGTACGGCACCAACACCCACCTGAAGAATTGTGTGCTGACGAATGTCCGGGCGGGAAGCAGGATTCGTTTCGAATTTGCTTTTCCTGCCAACCTGGGGCCGGGGACTTATTCGGTGCAGACTGCACTGACGGACCGGGATGTACACACAGTAAACAATTATGAATGGCGCGATCTCGCGCTGGTATTCAATGTCATCAATATACGAAAGCCGCATTTTACGGGCATGGCGTGGATTGACCCTGAAATCACGATCAGCACTCTATGAGCTTTACTTCCTACGCCCAGAATTTCGAGGACCTTATGCTCTGGCGGGCACTGGGGGATGTACAGGATGGACACTATCTTGACATCGGCGCTCAGGATCCAGTCGAATTCTCAGTCAGTATGGCGTTCTACGAACGCGGCTGGCGTGGCATTCATGTTGAGCCCAATCTCGACTATGCAGAAAAGCTGCGGCAGGCACGCCCGGGGGATGCTGTGCTCGAGGTGGCGCTTGGTAAGAAAAGTGGCGTCATCGAGTTTTTCGATATCGAGGGTACCGGGCTTTCGACGTTGCAGCCGCAGATCGCTGACCGGCATAAGTTGGCCGGTCTTGGGGTGGTATCTCGTCTGGTGCCGATGCTTACACTCGATGAAGTGCTGGCGCGCTTTCACGACGAACCGTTGCATTGGCTGAAAATTGATGTCGAAGGTGCCGAAAAACTAGTCCTTGAGGGATGGCAGAAGGCGTCAGTGCGTCCTTGGGTTGTAGTAGTAGAAAGCACTCTGCCAATGAATCCCATGGAGAGGGATCAACGAATAAAGCCGCGGGAGAATCATTCGGAGTGGGAGTCCTTGCTGACTAGTAAGGGGTATCTGTTCGCCTATTTCGATGGGCTTAATCGGTTTTATGTGGCCGAGGAGCACGCGGAATTGCTCGAAGCTTTCCAGTACCCGCCTTGCGTCTTCGACGATTTCAAATTAGTGGGTACGCAGGGCCCATGTCATCATCTGACAGTGAGGGCAGCTGAACTTGAGAATCAGGCACGGGAGATCGACGCCAGGGCCCGTTTTCTTGATTCCGAGAACGAGCGTCGAGAGCTTGCGCTGATTGACCACAGACATGCATTGGGTGAGCTTCGGCAGCAGATCGACCTTGAGGTTGCTGAGAGTGTCAGGCTTCGTTCCGAGTACGCCAGATTGACGGAACAGGCGTCAGCGAATGAGGCCAAGTTGCGGGGGGAGTGTGCCCGGCAGGTCGCGCAGGCATCGGCCAACGAAGCGTGGGTGCGTGCCGAATGCGCCCGGCAGGCGGAACAGGCGTTGGCTAATGAGGCCAAGTTGCGGGAGGAGTGTGCCCGTCAGGTCGAACAGGCATCGGCCAACGAGGCTCGGTTGCGTGCCGAACAGTCCGAGGCATATGCCGAACGTGACCGTTGGCGGGTTGTGGCCGAAGACAGCGAAGCACGATTCGGGGCCATCCTCAGAAGTCGTTCCTGGCGTGTCACGCGACCGGTGCGCGGTGTGCACCGTCTGTTGCGCGGTGAATATGCGCTTGGGCGGCGCTCGTTTCGTGCCACGCTCAGACAACTCAAGCACCTGCTGCGTCCCCTCCTGCTAGCCTTGATGGGCACAGTGCTTGCGCGCCCGGTGTTGAGAGCCTGGTTTGTCCGGCAAACGAATCGCTGGCCACTCATGCATCGCCGCTTACGCGTGATAGCACTGAATGCCAAGCTGGTTGATGAGACGGATCCAATGACGACACCCTCATCCCATGCCGAGGAACATCAGTCACCCAATGGTGGCGGATTGAACTTGGATGCGACCCCCTTGCGCGTAAGAAAGATATACGCGCACTTGCAGCAGGTACAGCGATCCGCAGGAGGGCGGGATTGATGCGTATTGTCATCGACATGCAGGGTGCTCAGGGGGAGAGTCGCTTCCGGGGTATTGGACGCCATACGATGTCGTTCGTACAGGCGCTGGCGAAAAATCGAGGGGAGCATGAACTGATTCTGGTGCTTAGTGGCGCGTTCCCTGAAAGTGTTCGCATAATTAGTGATGCATTCCGTGATTTGTTGCCTGTTGGTGCTATTCGGGTCTGGAATGCCGCCATGCCGCTGTGCGCGATCCATGCAGAAAATGAAGCGCGTATCAAAGTTGCCGAGCGGATGCGAGAGGCTTTCATCGAAAGCCTTGGGCCGGATCTTGTGCACATTATCAGCTTGTTCGAAGGTTTTGGAGACGATGCTGTTGTTAGTGTTGGAACATTTGATGACTCGACACCAGTAAGTGTGGTGTTGCATGATCTGATTCCGCTCCTAAATCCATCCGCCTACCTAGATTCAAATCCCCGCTATGCTGATTATTACCGTAGAAGGATTGATTATCTGAGGCGCGCATCGTGCTATTTGGCTATTTCCGATTTCTCTCGCCAAGAGGCGATCAATGCACTCACACTAAGTTCATCGCATGTGACCAATATGCGGTCGGCGGTAGAGGGGCAGTTCCGATTACTCAAATTAGATAATGCTGCGTGTGCGTCGCTGAAGAGCAAATTCTGTATTTGGCGTCAGTTTGTGCTTTATGCCGGTGGCTGCGATCCAAGGAAGAATCTTCCTCGCTTGATCCGCGCCTACGCTGCTTTATCTGACGAGTTGCGTGCGAAGCATCAACTGGTCTTGGCGGGAAAAATGCCGGACGGCAATGTCGAGCAGTTGCGAGTAGAAGCGCAGAAAGCTGGGTTAAGTAAAGACGAGCTGATCTTTACGGGCTACGTTAGTGATGAAGAGCTGTTGTGGCTCTACAACGATGCCGTAATGTTCGTGTTTCCATCGCTGCACGAAGGCTTCGGGCTTCCGGCACTGGAGGCGATGGCATGCGGCACTCCGGTGATCGCCGCGAATACCAGCTCGCTGCCCGAGGTGGTTGGTTGGGATGCTGCGCTGTTCGATCCGAACGATCAGGCGGCAATGACCGGAAAAATGAGTGAGGTGCTCACGTCGCCGACATTTCGTCAGGCTTTGCGCAAGCATGGACTGGAACAGGCAAAGTTGTTCTCCTGGGACATCACCGCGCGACGGGCACTCGAGGCCTGGGAGCGTTGTATAGCGGGTTCTCAGCGGCCTACACACAGGCGTGGCCGGGGCAGGGGCGCCCTGATCGATGCATTGGGCGGCGAGTTAGGTGGCTGGACGGATTCGGCGCTGCTCGACCTGGCCTGGAAACTTGCCCAGAACGAGACGAACGGTATCAGGCGTCAGTTGCTGGTGGATGTTTCCGAGCTATGTCAGCACGACGCTGCCACCGGGGTGCAGCGTGTGGTACGCAGCTACCTGGCTGCGCTGCTGTCCAATCCACCGGCCGGTTATACGGTTGAGCCGGTCTATGCGACCCTGGAGCAGGGGTATCGCTATGCGCGACGTTTTACCGCGAAGCTTCTGGGCGAGGCGCCGGCGGAAGAAGACGACTGCATCATTGACTGGCAGCGTGGCGATATATTTTTCGGTTTGGACCTGCAGCACCATGTCCAGCTCAAACACGCGGACTTCTATCGACAACTGCGAGCCGATGGTGTAACGGTCAAGTTTCTTGTCTATGACCTGTTGCCGATTCAGTTTCCGGAACTATTTTCGTTAGGCGACCTAAGCGCATATCATGTTCGCCTGCTTGCCATGATTGCCGGTACAGATGGCGCGATATGTATATCTGAGGCTACCGCTTCGGCCTATGCTGATTGGTTGAAGAAAGAGAATGTGCCAACAGATTCTGCGTTTGCTTTGCAATGGAATCACATAGGTGGAGATCTCGCTGGCTCGCTTCCGTCTAGGGGATTGCCAGACGATGCTGACTCGGTTTTCGATAAATTGCGTGCGCGACCGAGTTTCCTCTGCGTTTCAACCCTGGAACCCCGCAAGTGCCAGCAACAGATCCTCGATGCTGTCGAGGCGCTTTGGGCTGATGGTGAAGACGTCAACTTGGTGTTGGTCGGCCAGTCCGGATGGAAGACGGAGGCGTTGGCCAAACGCATTGAAACTCATCCCGAGAATGGACATCGGCTGTTCTGGCTGCGGGGTATCAGTGACGAGTATCTTGAGCAGATCTATGCGTACAGTACGTGCCTGATCGCAGCCAGTCTGAACGAGGGCTTTGGCCTCTCGCTGGTCGAGGCGGCTAAGCATGGTCTTGCGATCGTGGCGCGCGATATTCCGGTTTTCCACGAAGTAGCTGGGGACCACGCTTACTATTTTCGTGGAGCTGATGCTCGGGAGTTGGCAGTCGCATTGACTGATTGGTTGGCCTTGTACCTTGCAGGAAAGCATCCACGTAGCAAGAATTTGCACTGGCTAAGCTGGAGCGAGAGTGCGGAGCATCTCAAGGACATATTGGTCGAGGGTGTGTGCTCACAACAGTTTCTCGTCGACGTCTCAGAACTAATCAAAAGAGATGTTGGAACAGGTATACAGCGTGTTGTGCGCAGCATTCTTGGAGAGTGGTTCAATAATCCGCCGCAGAATTACCGAGTGGAGCCTGTATATGCGTCAGTTGATGCGCAAGGTTATCGCTATGCGCGGAAGTTTACAGAGAAGTTCTTCGGGCATGGCGGGGCGCATATTGAAGATGCGCCAGTTGAGTTTGGCTCTGGTGATGTTTTTTTTGGCTTGGACCTTCAGCCGCTTGTGGTGTCCGCACATCGGAAGTACTTTGAAGAGATGATGGCTCAGGGTGTAACGGTAGGATTCCTGATCCACGATCTGCTTAGTGTAAGAATGCCGGAGCATTTTCCGGCAGGGGCAGAAGCCGGTTTTGCGGATTGGCTTGAAACAATTGCCGGCGCAAATACGGTTATCGCCGTTTCCAAAGCAGTGGCGCGTGACTTTAGCGACTGGCTTGACGAACGGCACCGGACTCAACATCCCCGCATCGGCTGGTCTCATAATGGAGCTGATATCCAGAGCTCATCGCCGAGTCGTGGCATGCCCGTGAGAGCCATTGAAATTCTGACTCTCCTACGTGAACGCCCGAGCCTACTCATGGTCGGCACCATTGAGCCACGCAAGGGGCATTCTGCAGTGCTCGATGCCTGCGATGCACTGTGGCGGCGTGGCGAGGCTTTCAATCTGGTCATTGTCGGCAAGCAGGGCTGGAAGAGCGATGAGCTGGCTGCGCGCTTGCGCAAGCACCCGGAGTTCGGCAGAAGGCTGCATTGGCTTGAAGGCATAAGCGACGAGTACCTGGAGCAGGTCTATGCCTCAAGCGCATGTCTGGTCGCCGCTTCGGAAGGGGAAGGCTTTGGCCTGCCATTGATCGAAGCCGCACAGCATGGCCTGCCGATACTGGCTCGCGATATCCCGGTATTCCGTGAGGTGGCACAGAACCATGCTACATACTTTCCTGAGCATGCCGACAGCGAGACCCTTGCAAGGTCCATTGAGGTTTGGCTTGAGGCCTACCGGCAAGGGCATCACGTTCGCTCGGAAGGGATGCAGCGTCTGACCTGGGCCGAGAGTGCTCAAAACCTGCTGGCGTTGCTGCTGGGCAACGGAGTGCCGCCAAGCGCGCAGGTAGCGTGGTTGGGGGAAAAGGGCGAGACTGCCGGAGAGGCCATCGAATGGGTGAATGTGGAGCCATCGGCGGTCAGTAAGTAAATATCGAACGCAGCATCGTGTTTATGGGACGCCGGACTACGGATAGTCATGGCCGTTGACATGATGGCGTACCACTGAAATCGAACAAAAAGAGTTTTTGAGGAGTAACCATGAAAAGGGTGGTCATCACGGGTATCACCGGCCAGGACGGTGCCTATCTAGCCCAGTTGCTGCTGGATAAGGGCTATCAGGTGTACGGCACTTATCGGCGTACCAGCTCGGTGAACTTCTGGCGCATGGCGGAGCTCGGGGTCGACAAACATCCGAATCTACACTTGGTGGAATTTGATCTCACCGATCTTTCCGCGGCGATCCGTCTGCTTCAGACCAGCGGTGCTACCGAGGTGTACAACCTGGCAGCGCAGAGCTATGTCGGCGTATCCTTCGAGCAGCCGGTGACCACGGCCGAGATCACCGGTATCGGCGCGCTCAACCTGCTCGAGGCGATTCGCATCGTTAATCCGGAAATCCGCTTCTACCAGGCCTCGACATCGGAAATGTTTGGCAAGGTGCAGGCCGTGCCGCAAAAGGAAGACACCCCGTTCCACCCGCGCAGCCCTTATGGTGTGGCGAAGCTCTACGCGCACTGGATCACGGTCAACTACCGGGAGTCCTATGGCATCTTCGGATGCAGTGGCATTCTGTTCAATCACGAATCGCCGTTGCGCGGACGTGAATTTGTGACGCGTAAGATCACGGACACCGTGGCCAAGATCAAGCTGGGGCTGGTGGATCGCCTCGAGCTAGGCAACCTCGACGCGAAGCGTGACTGGGGTTATGCCAGGGAATATGTCGAAGGCATGTGGCGCATGCTCCAGGCTGACGAGCCGGATACCTATGTGCTCGCCACCAACCGCACGGAAACTGTGCGCGATTTCGTCACCATGGCATTCAAGGCGGCCGGGATCGATATCGAGTGGCGAGGCAGCGGTGAGGACGAGCGAGGTTTCGACGCAGCCACCAGTCGCGAACTGGTCGGCGTCAATCCGCGTTACTACCGGCCGGCGGAGGTTGATCTGTTGATCGGCGAAGCCTCCAAGGCGCGCGAGAAGCTGGGCTGGGAACCGAAGACGTCGCTCGAGGAGCTCTGCCGGATGATGGTCGAGGCCGACCTCGCTCGGAACGAGCGCGGTGCCTCGTTCTGACATGGTCAGGCCACGCGCACTTCTGACCGGGCATACGGGGTTCACGGGCCGCTATGTGGCTCGTGAACTGGAACAGGCGGGCTACCAGGTGATCGGCATCGCCAGTCAGGCAAGTGACGACGCTCCAGGCCAGACGATCGAGGCGGACCTGCTGGACCGGGATGCGGTCCAGCGTGCGGTCGCCGATGCCGATGCCGACGTCGTGCTGCATCTGGCCGCGATCGCGTTCGTTGCGCATGGCGACGTCGACGAAATGTATCGCGTCAATGTGGTCGGTACACGCAACCTGCTGGAGGCGTTGGCCGCAGCAAAAAAGCGACCGGAACGGGTTGTGCTGGCAAGCAGCGCCAATGTGTATGGCAACGCTGATGTCGAGCCGATCACGGAGGACACGCCTCCTGCGCCAGCCAATGATTACGCAGTGAGCAAATTAGCCATGGAATACATGGCAAGCTTATGGATGGATAAGCTACCGATAACTCTGACTCGTCCATTTAACTACACGGGTGTTGGGCAGAACGAGAAGTTCCTGCTGCCAAAAATCGTGAATCATTTCCGGCGTGGCGAGCGCGTAATCGAACTTGGTAACATAGACATAGCACGCGATTTCCAGGATGTGCGCTTCGTCGCTCGAACCTACCGCCAATTACTTGGGGCCCGTAGCTGTGGCAATGGCAACGTCGTGAACATTTGCTCGGGTGTGGCACACTCCTTGATGGATATCGTCCACATACTCGAAAAGATTGCTGGCTACCAAATAAAAATTCAGGTCAATCCGGCATTTGTACGCGCAAACGATGTCCTACGACTCACGGGATGTAACAAAAAGCTTGAACAACTTATCGGGCCGCTGGATGTCGTTCCGATGGAGCAGACTCTGTCCTGGATGTATGCGGCGTAACGGCGTATGCCGACGTTGCTGAGGATATTTAAAAATGCCATTGAAATCATTTAAGGCCTATGACATTCGAGGTCGACTGCCCGACGAGTTGAACGAAGCCATGGCTGAGCGTGTTGGTCGAGCGTACGCCGAGGTGGTGGGCCAAGGTGAAGTGGTTGTAGGCTACGACGTAAGGCTCAGTAGTCCTGGGCTGGCGCGAGCATTGACAAATGGACTGCGTCAAGCTGGCTGCGACGTCATCGATATAGGGCTGTGTGGAACCGAAGAAGTGTATTTTCAGACGGCGCATCGTAGCGTCAATGGCGGCATTATGGTGACGGCCAGCCATAATCCAATCGATTTCAATGGAATGAAACTTGTCCGCCGGGATTCACGGCCTATTAGCGGGGACACGGGGCTACGTGAGATCGAAGATCTTGTTGAGTCGGGACGGTTTTCCGATAGCGCCACACCAGGTGGTCTATTGCGGGATACGGACAAAAGCGCCTATATCGAGCATCTGCTAAGTTATGTGAATGTGGGTCAACTTAAGCCGCTTCGCATTGTCGTCAATGCAGGGAACGGCGGTGCCGGGTTGGTGGTGGATGAGCTTGCTAAACACCTCCCATTTGAGTTTATTCGCATTTGCCACGATCCGGACGGCACATTTCCTCACGGTATCCCGAATCCGCTATTGCCTGAGAATCGTCAGGCGACGAGCGATGCAGTAATTGCCGCAAAGGCAGATTTTGGTATTGCATGGGATGGAGACTTTGATCGTTGCTTTTTCTTCGACAGTGATGGAGAGTTTATCGAAGGCTATTACCTTGTGGGTCTGCTGGCTGCACAGCTTCTTGAGACGCATCCCGGGTCGAAAATCATCCACGATCCTAGGCTTACCTGGAATACCATTGATATGGTGCATGCCAGCGGTGGGGTGCCGATAGAAAGCAAGACAGGTCATGCATTCATCAAGGAGCGTATGCGGGCAGAGGATGCCATCTATGGCGGTGAAATGAGTGCGCATCATTACTTTCGTGACTTCGCATATTGCGATTCTGGAATGATTCCGTGGTTATTGATTGCCGAGCGTATCAGTCACACAGGCATATCCCTTAAAAAAATGCTTGCCGAGCGAATCGCGGCATTTCCGTGCAGTGGTGAAATTAACTTCACGGTCGATGATGCGGCGCAGGTAATGAATAACCTTGTGACTAAATACGAGTCTCTAGGTGGTGCGTTAAATCGGACTGATGGAGTTAGTTTGGCGTTCAGTGATTGGCGGTTTAACGTTAGAGTGTCAAATACTGAGCCATTGCTTCGACTGAATGTCGAGTCAGTAGCTGATGTGGAATTGATGAAGGCGAAGACAGTAGAGTTAAGTGGCTATATACGTTCCAATCGTTCATAATTAAAGAATGACTACGAGCGGTGTTTCAGTCTTTCTTTGAATATTGTTGAGGTGGGTAATGAAGGTAACAGTGATTGGATCGGGATACGTCGGCTTAGTTTCCGGTGCCTGCCTGTCGGAAACTGGAAATGATGTATTGTGCTTTGATGTTAATCAAGACAAGATTGACATGCTGAACAATGGAGTTGTTCCTATACATGAGCCAGGGTTAAAGGAATTGATTCAGCGTAATGTAAAGGCGGGTCGGCTGCATTTTACGTCTAGTGCGGAGATTGCCGTCAAGCATGGTGCCATTCAATTCATTGCTGTTGGAACACCTCCTGACGAAGATGGATCTGCGGACCTTCAATATGTTCTTGCTGCTGCTACTAGCATCGGCAAATATATGGATGGATATAAAGTTGTGGTGGACAAGTCAACGGTCCCGGTTGGCACTGCTGATAAGGTCAAGAGCGCCATTTGCGCTGAATTGGTGAGGAGGGGCTTGGATACGTCATTCAGTGTTGTATCTAACCCTGAGTTCCTCAAAGAAGGAGCAGCGATCGATGACTTCATGAGTCCGGATAGAGTTGTTATTGGATCTGAGGATCCTAAGGCGATTGAGATAATGCGCGCACTCTATGCTCCATATGTTCGCAATCATGACCGCATGATCGTCATGAATGCACGTTCAGCCGAACTGACAAAATACGCGGCAAACTCAATGCTTGCGACGCGAATAAGTTTCATGAACGAACTCGCCTTACTGGCTGAAGAAACCGGCGCAGATATCGAGTCTGTACGGCTTGGTATCGGCTCTGACTCCCGCATCGGCTATTCCTTTCTCTACCCCGGATGTGGTTATGGAGGATCGTGTTTCCCGAAAGATGTCAAGGCTTTGGTGAAAACTGCTAAAGACCATGGGCAGCATTTACATATTCTAAGTGCTGTAGAAGATGTTAACGAACGACAGAAGCATGTTTTAGTCGACAAGGTACGTGGTTCACTTGGAGCTGCTTTATCTGGTGCTAATGTCGCCATTTGGGGGCTGGCCTTCAAGCCGAATACTGACGACATGCGTGAAGCGGCAAGTCGTGTGATCATTGAGGACCTGTTTGAGTCCGGAGCGACGGTTACTGCCTATGATCCGGTGGCGATGGACGAAGCTGCACGTATTTATGGAGAGGATTCAAGAATACGCTTTGCGGCATCACCGCTCGAGGCTTGTATGGGCGCGGACGCACTTATAATAATTACTGAGTGGAAAGAGTTTAGAAATCCTGATTTTGATGCAGTGAAAAGGAGTCTTCGGCGAGCAATAATATTCGACGGACGCAATATCTATAGTCCCGATCTGGTCAGAATTGGCGGCTTCGAATATCATTCAATCGGTCGACGCTAATCTAATGGATGACTTCGCATGAATTATCAACAAGCTTCTAAGATTCTTGTTACCGGCGGCGCAGGGTTCCTAGGGTCACATCTGTGTGAGCGTTTGCTCGCTGCTGGGAGCGATGTACTTTGTGTTGATAACTTTTACACAGGAAGCAAAAGTAATGTAGCTCATTTGATGAGTGATCAGCGCTTTGAGGTCATGCGCCACGATGTAACTCTCCCTCTCCATGTTGAAGTTGATAAAATCTTCAATTTAGCTTGCCCTGCGTCGCCGATACATTACCAGTTTGATCCCGTGCAAACCACCAAAACTAGTGTGCATGGCGCAATCAACATGCTGGGGCTTGCAAAGAGAGTCGGCGCCAAGATACTTCAGGCTTCGACAAGCGAAGTCTATGGTGACCCTGAGGTCCATCCCCAGCCTGAGGGTTACTGGGGACGCGTAAATCCCGTGGGAATTCGTAGCTGCTATGACGAAGGGAAGCGCTGCGCAGAGACTTTATTCTTTGACTACAAGCGGCAGCACAATTTGGATATTAAGGTGGTGCGTATTTTTAATACGTACGGCCCTCGCATGCATCCGAATGACGGTCGGGTAGTAAGTAATTTCATTGTGCAAGCACTTAAAAATGAAAACATCACGATCTATGGTGATGGTAGCCAAACACGCAGTTTTTGTTATGTTGATGATTTGATCGAAGTAATACTGCGCACGATGGATACGCCTTCAGAATTCACTGGTCCAGTGAATATCGGCAATCCAGGTGAATTTACGATGCTGGAGCTTGCAGAGATGGTGCTTCGTCTGACTGGCGGCAAATCCAAGGTAATACATGAGCCACTTCCGCAAGATGATCCTCGACAAAGAAAACCTGATATTAGTTTGGCAAAGGCTGTAATGGGGTGGGAGCCCAAAATATCCCTAGAGGATGGGCTCAAGGAGACGATTGCTTATTTTAGGGGAGTTGTAAAAACATGAAGCTTTCGATTGTGATTCCTTGCTACAACGAAGAAAAAACCATTAGAACCATAGTGGATGCCGTTCGCGCTTCGGCTTACGATTCGAAAGAAATAATTATTGTAGATGATTGCTCGAAAGATAATACCCGTGCAATTCTAGAGGGCGAAATATCGTCATTGGTCGACAAGATCATTTACCATGGTGTAAACCAAGGTAAGGGTGCCGCGCTGCGAACCGGTATTCAGGCTGCAACCGGCGATGTAGTCGTTATTCAAGATGCTGATTTGGAATACGATCCAAATGAGTATTCGTTGCTGGTGGAGCCGATTTTACAGGATAAGGCTGATGTGGTTTTCGGCTCTAGGTTCATGGGCGGGCGGCCGCATCGAGTTCTCTATTATTGGCATCGTCTTGGTAACGGTTTCCTCACGCTCCTTTCTAATATGTTCACGAACCTTGATCTGACAGATATGGAAACCTGTTACAAGGTGTTCCGTCGAGAAATTATTCAAGGCATCGTGATCGAAGAAAACCGCTTCGGATTCGAGCCCGAGATCACTGCAAAAATTGCGAAGACAAAATCGCGCATATATGAAGTCGGCATTTCATATTACGGAAGAACATATGAAGAAGGGAAAAAAATCGGCTGGAGGGACGGTGTTCGTGCCGTTTACTGCATCGTAAAATATAATCTTTTCCGATGAAAATAGTTCGCTACTTCTTTGTTGGCGGCGCTGCGGCAGCCTTGGATTTTTTGATATTCGCAGCGCTCACCGGAGTGGTGCATCTCTCATGGTTTTGGAGTGCTATAGCCAGCTTTACCGCTGCGACCCTCTTCAACTACGTACTTTCAATTCGTTTCGTTTTCAAGAGCGGTGCGCGCTTCGTGCGCAAGCATCATGAGCTTTCGGCAGTTTTTTTGGTCAGCTCAATTGGCTTGATGATTAATCAAGCTGTTTTATGGGCCTGCATTGACATCGCTTCTATACATCCACTGGTTTCGAAATTGATTGGTACTGGAGTGGTCTTTTTCTGGAACTACGCGGCGAGAAAACATTTTGTTTTTAAGACTTCATTAAACAGCCATAATCAAGTTTAATTGAGCGAAATCAAATCAGTGTCCTGCTTATCAAAGAAATGAGACGATGTCGGTATCCTACAGTCTTCACAAGATTAGAAGAAAATAGTTGCTCCAGTCTCAATCATGTAACGCGCGGCTTAAACTCTTGAGACTTTGGAGGCGGCCTATCGCGTGTCCGCGTAGGTAACTTCTTGATGAGATGACGCATGATGAAAGGCAAGTACGAAACAAGTTCCACTTTAGCTTCCACGCCATCGGGCATGCTTTGGCCGCTGGTTCTGTTCATTATTGGCTTTGTCTTCATCACACTTCACCAGTCAAGCTACTTTCACGCTATGCCTGGTGACATGGGGGATGCGAGGTTCAATAACGTAATCCTTGAGCATCTATTTCGTTGGATTACCGGGAAGGACAAGTTTTTATGGTCGCCGCCATACTTTTATCCATATCCTGGCGTCTTGGCGTTTAGTGATAATCATTTTGGTACTTTCATTGCATATGTTTTGCTGCGACTTACTGGTCTGACGCCTGAAGCTGCATTTACGGGTTGGTATACGTTTTCCATTCCCTTGAATTTCTTCTGTTGCTACTATGTTCTCCGACGACTTGGGATTACGTCTCGCGCTGCTGCAGTTGGTGCCTTTATTTTCACATTTTCGATGGATGTATCAGTCCAAGATGGGCATGCGCAGCTTGCGTACAGATTTGCTGTTCCGCTTGCCGTACTGGCGTTGCAGGATTTTATTGCGGGATGTGCATTTAAAGACTTAGCTCTTGCTATTTTTTGGGTGACAGTTCAATTTTATTGTTCCATTTATCTCGGCTACTTTCTTTCCCTGTTACTGTTGGCTTACGTTCTGGCCTATTTCTTGGTAGGGAAGAATGTTGTGCAAAATCATGCTGTGTACGGCGCGCCGTACGTAGCGATTAATCGATCATTCAAAAGCGCAAGTGATCGCGAAATATGGCGTCTAATCGCTATATTAGCAATATGCTTCATTGCATTGTTGGGCTTGTTTTATCCATATGCGTATTATGCGCATATTTATAAGTTTCGTCGGCATTATCATGAGATGAGCATGATGCTGCCTCGTTTGCAGAGCTACTTGCTTGCAGACAACTCAATGATCTGGGGGCGGTGGAGTAGCCGAATTCAAGGCGTGCCCATGCGCTGGGAGCAGCAGATGTTTTTTGGTGCTGCGGCCTCGATGCTTTCAATTTTCGGCATCCTGAAAGTCAAGGGAGCTTTGCGCAATATTACATTCGCTGCGCTAGTCATACTTGTTCTCTTTACTTTGGATGTGCGCGGCCATAGTCTTTACTCATTTGTACATACGCTCCCATTGATTAATGCCATTCGTGCGGTGTCGCGAATCAATTTGATTATGGTGTTCCCAGTGGCGGTGTTGGGGGCTTTAGGGTTCGATAGACTGGTGTCTTCGAACAGCAGATTCAAGACTGCAATTGCAGTCGGCATGGTTTTATTGATGGTGGCTGAAGGAGTGGCCTTTAGAAGCTATGACGTGCCTTTTAAGACTCTTCATGAGAGAGTGAATCGGCTTTTATCAAAAACGCCGTCGATACTTTCGCGTGGTGCTATTGTGTATGTGCCGCCTGGTAGTGATGACGAATTCTCGATGGAGAATGAAATTGATGGCATGAGGCTTTCCATTGCCTTAAATAGACCGGTCCTTAATGGCTATTCAGGTAATGCGCCAAATATGTTCTATTTAGTGAAGCATCCGCCGTGCTATGTAGTTAACAATAGACTTTCAGCGTACGCACATGAGGCGGGTCTTGGGTATGCGAAGTTTGCTGATCTGGTGCGTCGGGTTGTGGTTGTTGGACATGGCAGTGGTTGCTTGCCGAATAGTGTTATGTATCACCGTACTCATTTTAGTGGCAAGGTCCCATTGGATGTCGTCAAGAGAATGCGGATTGATGTTATAGGGCTACACGCTTCTCACGACAGAATATTGGCGACCATTGGTATTAGTAATGCCGCCAGTAAAAATCTTAGCTCCATTTCCGATGATGGTCATCCAATTCGGATTTCATGGCGCTTCGTTCCAGTAAGTGTTGTGGCGCCTCCGGACACGGATTGGAAGCCCCGAAAGGACCTGGATGGGGATATTATGGTGGGTAAAGACTATTTCACAAATATCTCAATGGTTCCACCAAGCAAGCCTGGTCTTTATCGAGTTGAAGTCAGCTTGGTCCAGGAGGGCGTGTTATGGTTTCAGGACTTTGGCATGCCTATTGGTGTGAGTGATTCGCTGATTCAGGTAAATAAGGGCAGGTCGAATGACATTGTTCTTCGTTCCTTTCGTGGGCGAGTCCCGCCGGGGGTTATTAAACACGTACGGTTAGATTTGCTCCACCCGAGTGTGGTTCGTGGTAGTTTGTTGGCAACATTAAATATCAAGAATGAGTCTTCAGACTACATAAGTTTTCATTCGGATGAGGGGCACCCAATTCGTGTTTCTTGGCGTTTTGTGCCGGTTGGGAAAGAGGGTTCTCCGGACTCGGGCTGGGACGCACGAATGGAGCTGGATGGCGGTCTTGTTGCAAATGGTGTTTATTCTGCCGATATTTCAATGATGCCGCCGGCTAAGCCTGGCTTATATAAGGTCGAGGCTAGCATGGTGCAGGAGGGTGTTCTTTGGTTTCACGACTTTGGTATGCCAATAGGGGAAAGTTCGTGGCTTGTTAAGGTAAGCAGGAGTGCCCCGATCGCGGTCGTTGAAAAGAATTGAACCGCCCCGGCTTTCTCGGAGGCTCCAGACTTTGAGAGTATGGAGCGATGAGCAAGTCAGCGAACTACTCCGCGGAGACGCGTGTCGACTCCCCGTAAATCAGTGCCAAGCTAAATTAGAGGTTGCCGGGTCGTTCTGAAGTCGGAATTCGACGGGCGTGAGCCCGTCGAGGCTGTCGTGGGGAATCTCGTTGTTGTAGTCGGCCAGCCACCGTTCCGCGTGCTCACGTACTTCGGTGAGCGTGCGGAAGATGTACATGTCGAGCACGCCACGGCGGAAGCTGCCGTTGAAACGCTCGATGAAGCCGTTTTGCATGGGCCTGCCGGGCTCGATGAAGTCCAGAGTGATGCCTTTGCGCTCGGCCCATTCGGCCAGCGCCAGTGCGATGAATTCCGGCCCGTTGTCCAGGCGAAGCTTGGCCGGATAGCCGCGCCAGGCCGCAATCCGCTCCAGCGTGCGGATGACACGCGTGGCGGGCAGGTTGAGGTCGACCTCGATGGCCAGTGCTTCGCGACTGAAGTCGTCAATCACGTTGAACGTCCGGAAGCGCCGCCCATCCCACAGGGCGTCGGACATGAAGTCGATCGACCAACTAGCGTTGATCTGCTCGCCAGCCGCCAAGGGCATCGGATGCCGGTTCGGTACACGCTTCTTGCCGCGTCGGCGGCGATTGAGTTGCATCCGGCAATACACGCGCCACACCCTCTTGTGGTTCCACACCAGACCGCGGCGTCGAATCAGCTGAAACAGCTTGCCGAAGCCACGCTCTGGAAACCGTTCCGCCAGTTCAGCGAGCAGCGCAATCACTTCCTCGTCCCGATCCGGTCGGCGGCGGTAACGCGCCGTTGATCGCGACAAGCCCATCGCCGAACAAGCCCGGCGCTCGCTCCAGCCGTAGTGATTCATCAACCACGTCAGCAGCGGGCGCTTGTGCGCCGGGTCTACAACTTTTTTGCAATCAGATCCTTCAGCGCGTGGTTCTCCATCGCCAGCTCGGCATACATCCGCTTGAGCTTGGCGTGCTCCGCCTCGACGTCGCGCAGCCGCTGTATGTCGGACGCTTCCATCCCGCCATACTTGGACTTCCACACGTAGTACGTGGCGTCCGATATGCCCAACTCGCGGCACACATCTTTGACCTGCCGACCGCCTTCGACCTGCTTCAGCGTCGCGACGATCTGACTTTCGGTGAACTTGCTCTTGCGCATCTTCGGTCTCCTTGGGGCTAGTTTGCCCGGAGACCTCCAGTTATGCCTGGATCAAGATTACGGGGAGTCGACAGGGGATTACCCTCCCTCCGAGGAGATTACCAGAGCACTGAAGCGGCTGCGCCTTGTTAGCTGAGGGCTTGCTCCAGCTCCGGAATGATCTTGAACAGGTCGCCCACCAGGCCGAAATCGGCCACCTCGAAGATCGGTGCCTCAGCGTCTTTGTTGATCGCCACGATGGTGCCAGCATCCTTGATGCCGGTGAGGTGCTGGATGGCGCCGGAGATGCCGATGGCCATGTAGAGCTCGGGGGCGATGATCTTGCCGGTCTGGCCGACTTGCAGGTCGCTGGGCACGTAGCCGGCGTCTACCGCTGCGCGGGATGCGCCCACGGCGGCGCCGATTTTGTCGGCCAGCTTGAAGACGATGTCGAAGTTTTCCTTCGAGCCCACACCGCGGCCGCCGGAGACCACCTTGCTGGCGCTCTGCAGGTCGGGTCGGTCACTGGCGCCCTGTTGCAACTGGACGAAGCGGGTGTGCGCGGGCGGTGCCACGTCCAGCGTCAGTGCTTCGACCGGGGCGCTGTTGCCGTTGCCGGCGACCGGCCACGAGGCGGTGCGGATGGTGGCGACGACCACGTGGGATGGCTCGGCTTCGACGGTGATGATGGCGTTGCCGGCGTAGATCGGACGCTTGAAGCTGTGCGCGCCTTCCACGCTCATCACGTCGCTGACCTGTGCCACGCCGAGCAGGGCGGCGACGCGCGGTGCCAGGTCCTTGCCGAAGGTGGTGGAGGGCAAGAACACGTGGCTGTAGCCGTCAGCGGCCTTGGCAATCTGTGGCGCCAGCACGGCGGCCAGTGCGTGGGCGTTCTCGGCGCGCTCGACAGTGAGCACGCGGCTCACGCCGTCGATTTTCGCAGCGTCGGCGGTCAGTGCGGCGACACTGTTGGCCAGCACCAGCACATCGATGGCCTCGGGCTTCACGGCCTGCGCAGCGCTCACGGCGCGCGCGGTGGAAGAGTTCAGTTTGCCGTCCAGGTGTTCGGCGATGACTAGGACTTTGGACATGTTCGATTCCTCGTACCGTCATTCCGGCGAAGGCCGGAATCCAGTGTCTTTGGCTTGATGTAGGTAAGCGTCGTCGGGTCCCTGCCTGCGCAGAGATGGCGAGCGATCAGAGCAGGCCCTTCTGCTTCAGCGCCGCGACCAGCTCGGCCGCGTCCTTCACCATCACGCCCTTGCTGCGCTTGGCCGGCGCGGCGTAGTGAGTGGTCTTCAGGTGATCGCCGCTGTCGACGCCGAGCGAAGCCAGTTCGATGGCATCGATCGGCTTGGACTTGGCCTTCATGATGTCGGGAAGCTTGATGAAGCGCGGCTCGTTGAGGCGCAGGTCGGTAGTGATCACGGCGGGCAGGTCGACTTCGATGGTCTCCAGGCCGGCATCCACTTCACGGGTGACCGTGGCCTTGTTGTCCGCGATCTCGACCTTGCTGGCGAAGGTGGCCTGCGGGCGGTCCCACAGCGCAGCGAGCATCTGGCCGGTCTGGTTGGCGTCGTCGTCGATGGCCTGCTTGCCCAGGATCACCAGGCCCGGCTGTTCCTTCTCCACCAGTTTCTGGAACACGCGGGCGGCGGTGAGCGGCTGCATCGCATTCGGGGTCACCACGTGGATGGCGCGGTTGGCGCCCATGGCCAGGCCGTTGCGCAGGTGCGCGGTAAGGTCGGCCGGGCCGATGCCCACGACCACCACTTCATCGGCGATGCCTTTCTCGCGCAGGCGCAGCGCTTCTTCCAGCGCGATGTCGTCGAACGGATTGGCGGAAAGCTTCACGCCGTCGGTCACCACGCCGGTGCCGTCGGGCTTCACCTGGATGCGCACGTTGTAGTCCACGACGCGCTTGTAGCCGACCAGAATCTTCATGTGTGTATCCTTGAGTTGCGTTTCCGCGGGGAGCGGAGGCGACCGAAAGCCTCAATTATGCATTGTAACGGGGTTCAAACGGTCGTTTGAACCCCGTGGGTGCTCATCTCTCCCTGAATGGCCGCTGCCAGAGCAGCAGCGGACTCGGCCCAGCGGGTCCATGGCCGGTGTGGACCCGGCTGCGGGCGGGATCCAAGCCAGCCGGCGATCACCTGCGCCAGCTCGTGCGGGTCAGTGGATTCGAAATAACAGGGGTATTCGCCCATGATCTCGCGGAAAACGGGCAGATTGCGTGCGATCACCGGCAAACCGTGTCGGGCGGCCTCGATGAGCGGCAGGCCGAAGCCCTCGCCTAGCGACGTCGCCAGCAGCGCCGTGGCTGCGCGGTAGCTGGCATTGAGCAGGGAGTCATCGGCGTCGTCGATCCAGAACAGCCGGCGATTCCGTTCCGGGTGTGCTTCAAGCCGCTTGACAAAGTGCTCCATCATCCAGCCATGACGGCCGACAATGAGCAGGTTGACGTCGTGCCCGGTTGCCCATAGGCGTTCGATGGCATCGAGTGCGAAGGCATGTGCCTTGCGCGGTTCGAGCGTGCCCACCATCAGCAGTGTGGCGCGATGGTCGACAGCCTGGGCGAGTGGGGTCGGGAGCACCCGCGGGATGTTATTGACCGGTGCCGGGTCGACACCCAGCGTGAAGTTGTAGATCGACGGGGGGCGGTTGAACTGATAGGCCGGTCCGGAATTTTTCATCCAGCGCTCCAGCTCACTGGCGGTTGCACCTGATACGCAGTGCAGCCGGTCTGCCACGCCGCACGCCAGGCGCAACCAGTTCGTGAACAGATCACGTGCAAAGGGGTGAAAGCTTGCAGGCAGGGTGATCGGTAATAGATCGTGCACGATGAAGTGCATTTCGACCCCGCGGCGATGCCAGTCCCGCAGCAGCGGTTCGCTGGCTGGCAGGGCATGCGGGCACCAGTCCAACGCCACATAGGTGTCGCCGGCATTCATGGCGACGAAGCCGTCGGACAAGAGATTGCCCGGAAGCCCTAGAAGTCCGAGTGCAAAGCGTCTGGCATAGCGGTAGCTGCCATCCACAAACGCCACCGGTTCGATGCGGATGTGCTCAGGGGGGCGTCGCAGCCACTGCGTCAATATCGAGCGTACGACACGTTGTACGCCGGTCCCGATATCGTCCTGTGCGATCTGGGTGACATCGACCAGCCACTGGCGGATCTTGCCGGCTGGGCGTGCGGCAACGATGGAATCGCTGACCTGGGTCAGGACGTCTTCATTCGATGAGGTAGCAAAAGTCTGCGCGAGGATGTCCAGCAGGCGCGCCTCGACAGGCAACTGCGACGTGGCATACCAGTCTTCGAGATGGTGTCGGCAGTTGGCGGCTTCGTTCGAGGATCGCAGCACCGCAACTTTGCGAGTCTCATCCGGACCCGTGACGTTGGGTGGCATGGCTTCGGAAAGCAGCAGCCCCAGACAGCCGTCGACGGCGGCACATGCCAACACGCAAAGTGTTTCCCCAAGCAATCCAGCGTAGCCCTGCGAAAGGTAGGTTGCGTGAGCATCTGCGGGAGTACTTGGTGCCGGATGGCATGCGTTCCAGGAGCCCATGCCCAGAAGCACACCGGGCCAGATATGCATCCATTGGGCGAGTGATTCCAGCTGATCCTGCCCACCGATGTACAAGATGCGATCAGCCTTGCCCAGGCGGTCGGCCAGGTCCCGCGGGGCGTGTCCGATGTATGGGGCCAGATCAACCCGATCGACTTCGTAGTGTGCCGAAAGTCCGTCTAGCCATGCGGGCGGCATGCATGCATGAACACAGCAGAGCCGGGACAAGGATTGCGCCGTGGGGTTGGCGTGCTGTTTGCGGGGTAGTTGCTCGATGGCATGCAGTGCACGTTGCGCCACGGCACTCCATGAATATTTCGTGGCTTGGCGTTTGCCGTTCTGGCGCAGAGTATCTGCCAGCGCAGGCTGTTCGAGTACCTCACGCATCCGGCGAGTAATCGCCTCGCGGGAACGTGGGTCGAACATGGCGTCCGGATCGCCAACGATTTCCGCCAGGCTGCTGGCATTGCTCGCTATGACAGGAGCGCCACAGGCCATGGCCTCGAGCGGTGGCAACCCGAATCCTTCCATCACGGATGGAAAGACGAAGAGCGCACACTCCGAATACAGGCGGATCAGCACTTCATCCGTGACAAAGTCGGTGAAGACAACCTCGGAGTCGCCAAGTCGCGCCTTGCGTGCTGCAGCCTTCAGTTGTGCCAGCTGTTCGGCGGCCGTTCGTCCGACGATCACAAGCTGGTGACGATTGCGGATTTCCGCAGGCAGAGCCGCATATGCGTGAATAAGGCTCTTTACGTTCTTGCGTGGATCAAAGCCACCGTTGTACAGCACATACGGCCGCTTGATGCCCAGTTCGCTGCGCAGTCGGACGGATGTCGCCGGGTCGTCGGTCGCTGGAACAAAACGCGGGTCGACACCTGCGCCGATGTTCACCACCCGCTCGGGCGAAAGGCCCAATCTGGCGATGGCGTCGTCGCGAACCCAGTCGGATATCGCCAGAAACAGATCGCATTGGGCCAGTGCCTCGATCTGGGTGTCGTACCACGACCGGACACGGGGGTGACCCAGGTAAGCATCAGGGTCGTGCAGCGGAATAAGGTCGTAGAGCGTGGCAACAGACAGCGCTCCGGGAATGGGTGGCTTCGGGATCACCGCATCGTCGACATAGCCCTCGATCATGCTGCTGTACCAGACCACATCGGCAGATGCCTGGGCCAGGGCGTGGCGTACGACCTGTTCGGCGGCCAGTCGGCGCCGGCGGTCGCCGATGTTCTGTGCGGCCACGTCATGCAACGATGTGAAGACCATCCGGTGATCGCGATCCGCATGCGGCAGCAGGGTCGAAATGACCGGGTCGGTGACATTGCCGAACACGCTGTTGAAAGCAAAATGCACATCATGCTGCGGTGAGGCCAGTGTCGCGAAGGCTCGGGACAGCTCGAGGGTGTAGCGGCCGATGCCACGATGACGGCTCTGGCACTGGACGCCCTGCATTTCCAGCAGGATTTTCATGATTTAGGAAGCCTGGCTTGGAGGCGGTCAAGGACAGCCCGGACCGGTTCGCTCAGGTGCGAGCTGCAGGGCCCCTGGGACGAGCGTTGATGTGCACCGGCATGCAGCAATTTGCGTATGTGCATGTCCAGCGCCGGGAACCGGTAGACAGTACGGGTGATCAGGCGGCGGAGTCTTGGCTGAGCAGTCAGCCATTGCCTAAACAAGAGCAGAAGCGGCTTCATGCAGCTGGCCGATGCGTGGGCGTCTGAGTGGGGAATATGCGCTGAAGTGCCATACGCGCATGTTCGACCGAGAAATGGTCGCGAACATTCTCGATGGCCGCATCCGATATGCGTAGCCAGAGCGCTTCGTTGCGATACAGTTCCAGCACGGCTTGTGCGAACGCGCGTGGTTCATCGGCGATCATCGCGCTGGTTCCGCTTTCGAGATGCATGCCTTCGGCTGCCACCGTCGTCGCTACAACGGGAATTCCGTAGCTCATGGCAAGGTTGATTTTGCCTTTGACCCCGGCGCCGAAGCGTAGGGGGGCGATGGATACGCGACAGGATCGCATCAATGGCTCCAGATCATGGACGCGGCCATGGATCTGCAGCCCGTCGTGCTTCAGTGCATTGCGCGATGCCTTGTCGATGTCGCCAACCACATGCAGGATCATGGCTGGTTCTTCGGTACGCAGCAGTGGCAGTATCGATTCGGCGAACCAGCGTACGGCATCTGCGTTGGGGGGGTGGCCGAATCCGCCGATGAAGAGCAGGTCACGCCTGGGTACGAAACCCTGCAGACGACCGTGTACGTCATGGATGTTGCTGAGCAGCTCGATCCGGGCTTTGGGCAACTCGTTCGCAAGAACTGTCATTTCTTCCTGGCTGACGACGAGCGTGGTGTCGCATCGCGCGATGATGCCCAGCTCTTTTCTCCGCGATCGCATCGCATGGCGCCGCAGACGCGGGTTGTCGGTCAATGCGGCTGCCCGCTCTTCACGGACGTAGTGCAGGTCCACGGTATCGAACACGACCATGGCCTTCGGTGCATGCCGACGCGTTGCATCGATGAACTGAGATGCAACGGGCAGGCGGTTGAGCATGACGGCGTCCACCGTGTCGCCCCTCCGGGCCAACCACTCGGCCGGACTACCGGTCTGGCAATGTGCCCCCATGCGGGCGAGACGCTTGACATCATCGGGCCTGACGAAGCCATCCGCGGCTATAAAGTCGATCCGCCAGCCTGCTGCGTGCAGCAGGCTGAGCACGTGGGCAAGTCGCATGGAACCGGAATCGCGCATCGGATCGGGTGCGGCGCTGTCAATGACAAGCAGGCGGCGCGTACAGCCGCTGTCATCCACGTGTGTCGATGACAGATCGGTATCAGATGGGACAGGCGAAGGAGATGCGGTCCGGTGCTGTGCCAGGAAGCGTTTGAAAGCACCGCGCCACCCACGCTGGGCAATGCTGCCCCTGGCCCTGTTCACGAGGTAAAGAAGGCGATTCATTCGCACGGTGGGTATGAATCACATGTTCTGGTAATTGGGCCCGGAACCGCCCTCGGGCGTGACCCAGTTGATGATCTGGTACGGGTCTTTGATGTCGCAGGTCTTGCAGTGCACGCAGTTGGCGGCGTTGATCTGCAGTCGCTTGCCCGCTTCGTCCTGCACCATTTCGTAGACGTTGGCGGGGCAGAAGCGGGTGCAGGGGTTGCCGTATTCCTCGGCGCACTGGGTCACGCAGACCGAGGTGTCGGCCACCTGCAGGTGCACCGGCTGGTCTTCGTCGTGCTCGGTGGCGGCGAAGTAGACGCCGGCCAGGCGATCGCGCGGCGGCAGTTCGCGCTGCACGTAGTCGCGCTTCGGTTCCTCGCACTGGCCCAGCTTGTGCAGCGATGTGGAGTCGGCCTTGTTCTTCAGCGTCCACGGCGAGCGCCCGCCGATGGCGGTTTCCCACGCGGCATTCAACATGCCGAACCACAGGCCCTTCTTGAAGGCGGGCTTGATGTTGCGCACCTTTTTCAGCTCGGTCATGGCCTCCGAGCCGCGCAGCTTCGCATCGAAGCCGGTGGCATCCAGGCCGCTGCCAGCCAGGTGTTCGGCAGCCAGCATGCCGCTGCGGATCGCCTGGTGGGTACCCTTCACCTTGGGCACGTTGAGCAGGCCGGCGGTATCGCCGATCAGCAGCGCGCCGGGCATCTCGCATTTGGGCAACGACTGCCAGCCGCCGGTGACGATGGCGCGTGCGCCGGCGGAGAGGATGTTGCCACCTTCCAGCAGGTCCTTCACATGCGGGTGGTTCTTCCATTGCTGGAAGGCTTCCCAGGGCTGGTAATTCGGATCGGTGTAGTCCAGGCCGCTGACGTAGCCCAGCGCCACCCGGTCTTTGTCCAGGTGGTACAGGAAGCTGCCGCCGTAGGTGTGGTTGTCGGCCGGCCAGCCGAAGCTGTGCACGATCTTGCCGGGCGTGACGCGCCCGGCCGGCAGCTGCCAGAGTTCCTTGATGCCGATGGAATAACTCTGCGGGTCGCTGTCGGCGTCCAGCTTGAAGTGCTTGATCAGCTGCTTGGTGAGGCTGCCGCGCGCGCCTTCGGCCAGCACCGTGACCTTGGCCAGGATGTCGATGCCCTGGGTGTAGCCCGGCTTGTGCGAGCCGTCCTTCGCCACGCCCATGTCGCCGATGCGCACGCCCGCGACCGCGCCGTTCTCGGCATACACGATGTCGGCCGCGGCGAAGCCCGGAAACACGTCCACGCCCAGCGCCTCGGCCTGCGGCGCCAGCCATGCGCACATTGCGCCCAGCGAGACGATGAAGTTGCCGTGGTTGCGCATGCCCGGCGGAACCGGCAGCTTGCGGCCGCCGGTCTTGTCGAGCAGCCAGAACTCGTCCTCGCCCGCGGGCACGCAGATCGGCGGCGGGTTGTCGCGCCAGCCGGGCAGCAGGGCGTCCAGCGGCTGCGGTTCGATCACCGCGCCGGAAAGAATCTGCGCACCGATGGTCGAGGCCTTCTCGATCACGCAGACCGTGGTTTCCGGCTGGAGCTGCTTCAGACGGATGGCAAACGACAGCCCCGATGGGCCGGCGCCGACGACGACAACGTCGTATTCCATGGTTTCGCGTTCGCTCATGGCGGACTCCCGATGCGATATGGACAGGCACGGACACAACCGTGCGTCGAAGTATGGATTTCAGACGCTCCATTGTCCGGGTTCGCGCCCCGGGCGGCAACGCGTGTTGCGTCAACACTTGCAATCGCTTCACGGGACATGGCGATAATCGGACCCGTGCCCAGGGAGATTTCATGAACGCATTGCCGCCGATCGCCGACCTCGACCTGCGTCGAGCCACCGTATGCCAGCTGCTGCACTGGCTGGCCATCGGGAGGGTGCAGCCGCGCGTGCTTGCCGAGGTCTATCAGTCGGCGATCGATCGCATCAATCCTTCCCTCAATGCCTACGTGGGCCTGAGTGCCGGCATGCTGGAAGAGCAGGCGCGCACGGCCGAGCATCGCCGTCGCGAGGGGGTGATCGGTCGCCTGGACGGCATTCCCGTTGCCCTGAAGGACAACTTCGATATCGCTGGCTGGTCCACGCGCGCCGGCCTGCCGGGGCGCGCGCAGCCGGTGCAGAACGATGCCCATGTGGTGGCGCGCCTGCGTGCGTCCGGTGCGGTGCTGGTCGGCAAGACCAACATGGACGAAGGCGCCTTGGGTGCGGCCACCGACAATCCGCACTTCGGTGCCACGCACAATCCGTGGAAGCACGGCTTCAGCGCCGGCGGTTCGTCGGGCGGCGCGGCGGCGGCGGTGGCGGCTGGCCTGGCGGCGGCGGCGGTGGGTTCGGACAGCCTGGGCTCGGTACGTATTCCGGCCAGTTACTGCGGCATCTATGCGCTCAAGCCCACCCACGGCGAAATTTCCGCGCGCGGCATGGTGCCTGCCGCCCGGCGCCTGGATGCCGTGGGCCTGCTGGCACGCAGCGTGGCCGACCTGACCGTGCTGCTGCAGGTGCTGGCCGGTTACGATGCCGACGACGCGCGTTCGCGCCGACGCCGGGTGGCGCTGGCACCGCCGGACTGGGAGCCGGGCCGCCTGCGCTGCGGTCTGTTGCCGGACCTGGCCGCGATCGGCGTGCAGCCGGAGGTGGTGGATGTCTTCGAGGCTGCGCTGGCGAAGCTGCCGCGCGAGCTGGGCGAGCGGCGCACGGTGGATTTCGACGACTGGCCGTTTGCGCGCACGCGCCGTGCCGGCCTGCTGCTGATGGAAGCGGAAATGCTCGGTACCTTCGCCGGTGATCTGGCCGACGACGCGCACCCGGTCTCGGAGCGTTTCCGCACGATGCTCGATTACGCCGCGCGCAAGAGTGCCGCCGATTACGCGGTGGCCGATCGCGTGCTCGATGCTGCCACCCTGAAGATGCGCCGGCTGTTCGCCCAGGTCGATGTGCTGGTGTTGCCCACCACGCCGCAGGGTGCCTTCCCGCTCGACGGCCCGGTGCCGGAGTCGCAGGCCGACCTGACCAGTTTCGCCAGTCTTGCGGGTTGTCCGGCGGTGAGCATCCCGATGGGCACCTTGCCGAACGGTCTTCCGGTGGGCCTGCAACTGGTGGGTGCGCGCGGTTCGGACCTGCGTCTGCTGGAGCTGGCGTCCGTCTGTGCGGCCACGCTGGACGCCGAGCCCAGATACCCTGCGATCGCCTGATTTGGCTTCGGGCGTCATCCCATCGTCGCGGCAAACGTTGGATATGCCTTGTCTTCATCTTACGATGGCGGCTGGTTGTTTCAGGGCCGATGCTGGCGCCGTTACCATGGAGCACTGACCTGGTGCGGCCCCATCGCGCATGTTTCAGCAGGAGCGATTTTCGATGACCGCAAGCCTCATACCCTCCCGCTCTCATCTCGACGAGCTGGAAGCCGAAAGCATCCAGATCTTCCGCGAGGTGGCTGCATGCTTCCAGGTGCCGGTGATGCTGTATTCGATCGGCAAGGATTCCTCGGTACTGCTGCACCTGCTGCGCAAGGCGTTCTTTCCGGCCAAGCCGCCGATGCCGCTGCTGCATGTGGACACCACCTGGAAATTCCGCGAGATGATCGCGATGCGCAATGAGGTCGCGGCAACCGGCGACGTACAGATGCTGGTGCACATCAACCAGGAAGGGGTGCGGCAGGGCATTTCGCCGCTGACCCATGGCGCCACCGTGCACACCGACATCATGAAGACCCAGTCGCTGAAGCAGGCGCTGGACAAGTACCGCTTCGATGCGGCCATCGGTGGCGCACGCCGTGACGAGGAGAAGTCGCGTGCCAAGGAGCGCGTGTTTTCCTTTCGCAACGCCCAGCATCGCTGGGACCCGAAGCAGCAGCGTCCGGAGCTGTGGCACCTGTACAACACGCATATCCACAAGGGCGAAAGCGTGCGCGCATTCCCGTTGTCCAACTGGACCGAGATGGATATCTGGCAGTACATCCGCCGCGAGTCGATTCCGGTGGTGCCCTTGTATTTCGCCCGGCCGCGCCCCGTAGTCGAGCGCGATGGCGCCCTGATCATGGTGGACGACGAGCGTTTCGTGCTGCGCGAGGGCGAGCAGGTGCACACGCGCATGGTGCGGTTCCGCACGCTGGGCTGCTACCCGCTGACCGGGGCGGTGGAGTCGGAGGCCGACACGCTGGACAAGGTCATCGAGGAAATGGCCGACACGCGCAGTTCCGAGCGGCAGGGGCGGGTGATCGACCAGGATCCTAGCGCCTCGATGGAGCGCAAGAAGCAGGAGGGTTATTTCTGATGACGGCGCAGACGGATCAGGCCGGGGTGAACGCCGCTGCCGACAACCAGGAGCGCGGCCTGCTGCGTTTCATCACCTGCGGTAGCGTGGACGACGGCAAGAGCACGCTGCTTGGCCGCTTGCTGTACGACGCCGGCATGCTGCCGGACGATCAGCTGGCAGCGCTGGAGCGCGACAGCAAGCGCAATCACGGCGATACCGGTTTGCTGGATTTCTCCCTGCTGACCGACGGTCTCGATGCCGAACGCCAGCAGGGCATCACCATCGACGTGGCCTACCGCTACTTCCATACGGCGCGGCGCAGCTTCATCGTGGCCGACTGCCCCGGCCACGAGCAGTACACCCGCAACATGGCGACCGGCGCATCCACGGCCGAGCTGGCCGTGGTGCTGATCGACGCACGCAAGGGGGTGCTGACCCAGACCCGTCGACACACATATATATGTGCGCTGCTCGGTATCCGCCAGGTGGTGCTGGCGGTCAACAAGATGGACCTGATGGGTTACGACCCGTCGGTCTTCTCGGCCATCGTGGACGAGTACCGCGGGCTGGCCAGCAGTCTGGGCATCCAGTCGGTCGTCGCCATGCCGGTGTCGGCCCTGCTTGGTGACAACGTGGGGCGCCGCTCCGCGCAGATGCCCTGGTATGACGGGCCGACCCTGCTCGAGGCGCTGGAAACCGCGGACACCGAAGTGGCCACCTCGGCCCATTTCCGTCTGCCCGTGCAATGGGTAAGCCGGCCGGACCAGTCGTTCCGCGGCTATGCGGGCACGATCTGCGGTGGCCGCGTGGCACCCGGTGACGAAGTGGTGGTGCAGCCGGGCAACCGGCGCGCACGGATCGAGCGCGTGGTGACTGCCGACGGCGACCTGCCCGAGGCGCATGCCGGCCAGGCGGTCACGCTGACGCTCGATCGCGAGCTCGATGCCAGTCGCGGCGATGTCATCGCCACGGCCGCGCACCCCGCGCCGGAGGCCGATCAGTTCGCGGCGCACGTGCTGTGGATGGGCGATGCGGCGCTGCTGCCGAACCGCAGCTACTGGTTGAAGATCGGCACGCGCACGGTCAATGCCCGGGTCACCGCGATCAAGCACAAGGTGGACGTCAACACACAGGCGGAACTGGCGGCCCATCGGCTGGAGCTGAACGAGGTCGGCTATTGCAACCTCGATGTGGACCATGCGATCGCTTTCGAGTCCTACGCCGACAACACCGTGCTCGGCGGTTTCATCCTGATCGATCGCCAGACCCATGCCACCGTGGCCTGCGGCATGCTCGACTTCGCCCTGCACCGTGCGGCCAACGTGCACTGGCAGCACACCGATATCGACAAGCAGACGCGTGGCCTGAGCAAGGGCCAGCAGCCCCGCTGCCTGTGGTTCACCGGCCTGTCCGGTGCCGGCAAATCCACTATTGCCAATCTGCTGGAACGGCGCCTGCATGCGCTCGGCTACCACACCTACCTGCTGGACGGCGACAACCTGCGCCATGGCCTGAACCGTGACCTGGGGTTCACCGCCGAGGCGCGCGTGGAGAATGTGCGGCGCGTAGCCGAAGTGGCTCACCTGATGGCCGATGCCGGCCTGATCGTGCTGGTGTGCGTCATCTCGCCATTCCGCAGCGAACGTCGCTTCGCCCGCGAGCTGTTCGACAAGGGCGAGTTCGTCGAGGTTTTCGTCGACACGCCGTTGGAAGAGTGCGAGCGACGCGACCCGAAGGGTCTGTACCGCAAGGCGCGGGCGGGCGAGATCAGCAATTTCACCGGCATCGACTCGCCGTACGAGCAGCCCGAGACGCCCGAAGTTCACCTGCATACGTCCGGACAGCGGACCGAGCAGCTGGTCGAGCAGCTGTCGGCCTATCTGCTGGAGCCGGCGTCGAAGGGCTGATGCCCGGGCTTCCGGCGCAGAAGCTGCGCCGGAAGCCACGCCAGCATGTTCCGGGTGCGCACATGGTGATGCGTGCTTTTGCTTGTGACGTCGTCAGCATGCGCACTTATCCGGTAGCGTCCCATTCCGTGATCCCGGCATGCCGACGAAGTGGTCGGCCGAGGACGCATATGGCGGTGTCGCATGTTTGAGTTCACCGTTTCATGGATCAGGCTCGACCTTCCCGGTGCCGACGTCACACTCGCGGCAGACTGGTTGCCTGCGCCCGAGGCCGATGCCCTGTTCAAGCAGCTGCGCGCGGATATTCCATGGGAAACGCATCGCCTGCGAATGTTCGGCCGTGAAGTGGCATCGCCGCGTCTCAGCTGCTGGATCGGCGATGCCGGTGCCAGCTATACCTACTCGGGACGGCGTTTCGAGCCGCGAGCGTGGCCGGCGTCGCTGCTGGCCCTGCGGCAGCGCATAGAACAGGCCTGCGGGGCACGCTTCAACAGCGTGCTGGCGAACCTGTATCGCGACGGACATGACTCGATGGGCTGGCATAGCGACGACGAGCCGGAACTGGGGCCGCAGCCGCTGATCGCCTCGTTGAGCCTGGGGGCCGAACGGCGCTTCCGGTTCCGGCGGCGTCGGGCACGCGGCGAGGCATCGCAACCGGGCGATGCGTGCGAGTGGCGCCTGCCGCACGGCAGTCTGTTGCGCATGGCGGGCGACACGCAGCGTCTGTACCGGCACGATCTGCCGGCGATGCGTCGGGTCGACGCGCCACGCATCAATCTCACGTTTCGGCTGATCGCGCCGCGCTGACTATGTTGCGCTGCGCTTGGATTGGATTCCGGCGACAGGCGATAATCGCGCTTTCCTCAGGGCGATCCCCGCATGACCGAGAAGACTGTACTCAATGCCGTCCACCGTGCGCATGGCGCACGCATGGTCGATTTCGGCGGTTGGGACATGCCGATCAATTACGGCTCGCAGATCGAGGAGCATCATGCCGTGCGCAGCGACGCGGGCATGTTCGATGTCTCGCACATGACTGTGGTCGACCTGCACGGTCCGCGCACGCGCGAATTCCTCCGCCATCTGCTGGCCAACAGCGTGGACAAGCTCAAGGTGGTGGGCAAGGCGCTGTACTCGTGCATGCTCAACGAGCAGGGTGGCGTCATCGACGACCTGATCGTGTACTTCTTCGACGACAGTCATTTCCGCCTGGTGGTGAATGCCGCCACGCGTGCGAAGGACCTGGCCTGGATCGAGAAGCAGGCCGCGGCCTTCGGCGTCGAGGTCAAGGAGCGTCCCGATTTCGCGATGATCGCGGTGCAGGGCCCGAATGCGCGGGCGAAAGTGTTCGGCCTGCTGCACGAGGGCGATCGCCCGCGGATCGAAAAGCTCGGCAAGTTCGCCGCCGCCGCCGCACAGGGGCCGCACGGCATGCCGCTGTTCGTGGCGCGTACCGGTTACACCGGCGAAGACGGCTTCGAGATCATCGTGCCGGCCGAGCAGGCCGTGGCGTTGTGGGAGGCATTGGTGGCTGCGGGTGTGAAGCCGGCTGGGCTCGGTGCGCGCGACACGCTTCGCCTGGAAGCCGGCATGAACCTCTATGGCCAGGACATGGACGAGGACGTCTCGCCGTGGGAGGCCAACCTTGGCTGGACCATCGCGCTGGACGAAGGACGTGACTTCATCGGCCGCGCCGCGCTGGAGCAGCAGAAGGCTGCCGGTGTGAAGCGTGTGATGGTCGGCCTGGTGCTGGACGAAAAAGGGGTTCTGCGGCATGGCCAGAACGTGCTGACCGAGGCCGGCGAGGGCGAGATCCTCTCGGGCAGCTTCGCTCCGACGCTGGAAAAGGCAGTGGCGTTCGCACGCGTGCCGGCGGGCGAACTCGGTGCGGTGCGGGTGGATATCCGTGGTCGCGAGGTACCGGTGCGCGTGGTCAAGTATCCGTTCGTGCGCGACGGCAAGCCCTGCGAAGGCATCTGAAACCGCGCGATCCATCACGTCGACATATTGCTGGGCGACGTAAGCGGCTAGAATCGCCGTCGCCCCATCCCCAACCTCCATGACTGGAACCCGATCATGAGCGAGATTCCCGGCGATCTGAAATTCCTCAAGTCCCACGAATGGGCCCGCGTCGAAGACGACGGCCTGGTGCGCGTGGGTATTTCCGACCATGCACAGAGCCAGCTGGGCGACCTGGTCTACGTCGAGCTGCCGGAAATCGGCGCAAGCGTGCAGGCTGGCCATGGCGCCGCTGTGCTCGAGTCGGTCAAGGCGGCCTCGGACATCTATTCGCCGGTGTCCGGCGAGGTGGTCGAGGTCAACGAGATGCTGAGCGACAAGCCGGAGACGGTCAATGAAGACGCGTACGGCGAAGGCTGGATCTTCGTGGTACGCATGAGCGATCGCGCCGAGTTGAATGAGTTGCTCGACGCAGATGCCTATGCCGAGCTGATCGAAAACGAGGATCACTGAGCGAGTCGTTTCTTCCGACGCCGCCGGCCGCGCAAGCAGCCGGCGGCGTTTTCGTGATGGTTGCAGCGAGCCGGATGTCATCGTACGGGTACGATTTGCACGATGATCCGATGCCGCGAAATGTGCGGATCGGTCGCTTCCCGTTCATGCGCGTGGCGTGGCTCGCATGCGGTCATTTCGACTTCCTGGCATGTGCTTTGACCAGTTGGTGATGCGTGGATTTGCCAGTTCACGCTCTTGGTAGTTGGCTGTGAAGCCTTGTGTGGTGCGGGGTTTGGCGATTCGCCATGTTTTTTGGTGTAAATAAAATGGGCGTATAGACGTCCATATGACTATTTACTCAAAATCCTTTTCCATTCGATGGCAAAGCCATTTTCAGGGTATTTGAAGGTGGATGAAACAGGTTGATTTCAAGGCTAAAATCAATTGACAGAAGAAACCTTCAGGAATAGCTTTCGCTTCAAGTTACGGGGAACAGGCGTCATGGCAACATCGAAATTCGTCGAGCCTTATGTAGAGCACGGAGAGAAGGCCGGGTCAGTAAGAAAGATCACGGTCTCCATTCCGATGCACGTACTGAGGCTGCTTTCCGATTTGCGTACCTACCGCCAGGTCAACAATCTTCGGCACGCCACCAACAGCGATCTGCTGGTCGAGGCGTTCCTGCACGCTTTTACTGGGCAACCACTGCCAACTGATGAGGAGCTGAGACGAACCATGGCTACTACCGCCAAGAAAACCACTGCCAAGAAACCGGCCGCCAAGAAACCGGCCGCCAAGAAAGCCGTAAAGAAGACCGCCGCAAAGAAGGTTGCGGTGAAGAAGGTCGCGGTCAAGAAGGTTGCCGCGAAGAAGGTTGCCGCCAAGAAGCCGGTGGCCAAGAAGCCGGCAGCAAAGAAGGCTGCCGTGAAGAAGGTCGCCAAGAAGGCGGCTGCCAAGCGTCCTGCTGCTGCCAAGAAGGCTGCAGTCAAGAAGGTCGCGGTGAAGAAGGTCGGCGCGAAGAAGACCGCCGGCAAGAAGGCTGCCGTGAAGAAGGCTGCGCCGGCTCGTGTGGTCAAGGCCACCCGTACCGCCAAGCCGCGTGCGAAAACCAGCAAGAAGTAAGCACAAGAACTAGATCGTATCGAGCTTGTCTCCCCGCGGTGCCCAGCGCGGGGAGATGTTTCGAAAAGCTTCGTCCCGGCCTTTGCCGGGACGTTTCGTTTCTGCGGTCACAGCCAAACGAAATCTCGCGGGCATGGTCGCTGCGGCTTCGATTTGCCGAGTTGATCCAATAGAGCTACCTTTCCGCAATCCGCGCTGCGGCGTATCGAAGAATGCGCCGCTCCTGGATTACAGGGGGGAAAGCGCGGGTATCTGATGCCACTCAGCGAGAGATCATGGATACCCGATATACGTTGAAAGCGCGCCAGCATGCGCGCGGGGCCGCACGGCCCGTAGTGATAGCCGTCATCGCCGTCATTGCCGCCTTGGCCGTGGCTTCATGGGTCCTCATTTTTCGGCCGCACCAGGAACTGGTCGCGACTGACAATGGCGGTCATCCGTCCTCGCCGGTAACCGTCAGCCATGCCGCTGCGACGCCGGTCAATGTCGAGGCGATGAGCGTCAACGATCTGCTGTCCGAGGCTGCCAAGGCCATGAAGGAGCAGCGTTACCTGGCGCCGGCCGGCAACAATGCCTTCGAGTTCTACCTGCGCGTGTTGCAGAAGCAGCCAGGCAACCGGGTGGCCAGTGACGCATTGCGCGAAACCTTCCCGTTCGCCGCCTCGGCCGCCGAACAGACGATCAACCAGCGCAACTTCGCCGAAGCGCAGCGCGAGATCAACCTGCTGGCACAGGCGGACCCGACCAACTTCACCCTGACCATCCTGCGTTCCAAGCTGGATGCCCAGCGCAAGACGCTGGACCAGGAGCAGCAACAGCAGCTCGACCAGCAGCATCAGCAGCAGCTGGCCGCCCAGAAGGCGGTTGCAGCGAAGGCAGCTGCGGCCCAGCTCGAACAGCAGCAGGCAGAACAGGCCAAGGTGGTGCAGCAGAAGGAAGCGGCGCTGGCCCAGCAGCAGCGTGAGGAAGCGAGCAAGTCGCAACCGACGCAGCAGACAGCTGCAGCTGCCACGCCGGCCGCTACCACCGTAGAGACCCGTCCTGCAGTCCTGACCCGACAGGCATTGCCCCGCTATCCGACCTCGGCGCAACGTGCCGGTGTCGAAGGCTGGGTGGAAGTGGATTTCACCGTCGGGACCGACGGCAAAGTGCATGACGCACGGGTCGCGCATGCACAGCCACGCCATGTGTTCGACCATGCGGCACTCGAGGCCGTCAATCGCTGGCGCTTCCAGCCGGCCATGCGCAACGGCGAACTGGTGCAAAGCAAGCTGCGTCGCCGCATCGAGTTCAAACTGGGCAACAACCGCTGACCATCAGTCCTGCGGGACTCGCATCGGGGGCGGGACATCGAGATGTCCCGCCCCCGATGCACAAACAGCGTGATCAATGCCCGCGGTAGTGATGATGGTGGCGGATGTGCCTGATGTGGCGCCGACGCCGACGTTCGGGGCGCGGCTTCGGTAGCGCGTGCTCCACACCGGCCCAGTCCTCATGCGGCAGGCCGAGTACGCTGTCGAACAGCATCGGTGCGACGTCCGAGGGTGCGAGTCCCGGCGAGTCGCGCAACATCACCACGCCGAACCGGTACTTGGGGAAGAAGCCGATCAAGGTACGGTAGCCTTCCACGGCGCCGGTGTGGAAAATCAGGGTCTGGTCAGCATAGGTGAACACGCGCCAGCCGAGCGCGTAATAGGCCTTGGTCAGCCGGGCCCGGCGCCACGGTTCCGAATACAGTTCCGGTGGTGTGGGGATGCCTGGCGTGTGCAGCACCTTGAGCAGTGCAGGTGAGAGCACGTCGGGTCGGCCACCCATCTGTGCGATCAGCCACTTTTCCATGTCGCGCAGACTGGCATTGACGCCTGCTGCCGGTGCCACGCGGTAATAAGCTTCGCGCGGCTCGAACGGGACCCAGTGGCCATGCAGCTTGCGATGCGGGCGGGCCCAGTTCTTGTTCATCTCCAGTGCGGACCGGCCATAGCTGGCCGAGTGCATGCCGAGCGGAAAGAACAGGCGCTTGTCGACCTGGTGATAGTAGAAGTCGCCGGTTTCGGCGTAGACCACGTCGCCGATCAGGCTGAATGCCACGTTCTGGTAGCCGTAGCATTGGCCGACGTTGCAGGCGAGGTCGACCTGGTCCAGCTTGCGGACCAGTTCCTCGTAGGGGACGTTGTCTTCGAGCAGGTTGTCGTAGGTGTTGCGCGGCAGGCCGAGACGCTGGCCGAGGATGTCGCGGATCGTCGCCTCGCTGGAGGCTTGCGCGTCCTTCAGCTTGAAGAACGGCAGTATGTCGATCAGTCGGGTGTCCCAGCTGAAGCGGCCGTCGTCGACCAGCAGGCCGGCCAGTGCGGTGGCGAAGGCCTTGGACAGCGACGCCAGCCGGAACACCGTGTTCGGTGTCACCCGGGCACCTGTGGTCGTGTCGGCGTATCCCGTCGTGTGCTCGTAGATCACTTTGTCGTCGTACACCACCGCCGTGGCCATGCCGGCCACCTCGTTGCGCTGTTGCAGCGTGTTGAGCCAGCGCGTGTAGTCGGCCAGCGCACGCTTGAGCCGGGCTGGCGGAATCGCCTCGTGGCTCGACTCGGCGGGTGCGGTGCGGCGGATGGGTTCGGCGGCATGGGTGCTGGCAGAAGCGCCAGCCAAGCCGAGCAGGCAGGCAAGGAGCAGAGACTTGGGGCGGAGCGGCATGAGTGGTCGATATTGGCTGGCGGCTGGGCGTGTCGGGTGACGGAGGGACCGGGCTGCATCGACTCCGTAATCCTCCGATTGTCATGCAGGCCCATGCCGTTCACAACGACGACATGCGCCTGCGTGCACGCGGGGTTCAGGACGGAGGGGTGGCTGCTGTGACCGTCGGCGTGTCGTGGGCGGCGCTGTCGTTGCAGATCAGTTCGGCGGCCCGTTCCGCCAGCATGATGGTCGGCGCATTGGTGTTTCCGGTGGGCAGACTGGGCATCACCGAGGCATCCACCACGCGCAGGCCGTGGATACCGTGCACGCGGAACGCGTGGTCGACCACGGCATGGGCATCGTGTCCCATGCGGCAGGTACCTACCGGGTGGTAGATCGACTCGGCCTTGCGCCGGATGAAGTCGGCATACTCGGCGTCGGAGTGCAGGCGACGCTCCGGGAAGATGGGGTCGCCGCGGTAGCTGTCGAACGTGTGCTGGTCGAGAATCTCCCGCGACAGGCGGGCAGCCAGGATCATCCGCTTCAGGTCGAGTCCTTCCGGATCGCTCAGGTAGTTGGCGTGGATGGCTGGCGGCTGTGTCGCATCGGCCGACTGCAATGTCAGATGGCCGCGGCTGTGCGGGTGCAGGTAGCAGGCATGCAGGGTGTAGCCGTGGCCAGGCAGGCGATGGCGGCCATGATCGTCGAGCAGGGCCGGCACGAAATGGAACTGCAGGTCGCAGCGCTCGTCCTCGGCCAGGGCGCTGCGCACGAAACCGCCGGCCTCGGCCACGTTCGAACTGCCGGGTCCATCGCGATGGCGCCACCAGCGCCAGCCGGTAGTCAGCTCGTTGAGATGGTCGTAGGTGACCGGCTGGCGACAGCCGTCCAGCGTGCAGATGTCCAGGTGATCCTGCAGATTGCCGCCGACACCCGGAAGGTCGGCGGCTATCGCGATGCCATGTGTGCGCAACGCGTCCGCCGGACCGATACCGGACAGCATCAGCAACTGCGGCGAATTGATCGCGCCGCCGGCAAGGATCACCTCGCCGCCCTCGATGCGCTGCCGCTGACGGCCGTGGCGCAGCTCCACGCCCACGGCACGGTCGCCGTCGAGCAGCACGCGCTCGACCAGGGCGTGGGTGCGTATCGTCAGGTTCGGGCGGTGCCGGACCGGGTCCAGGAAGCCGGTGGCGGTCGAGCAGCGGGCACCGTCGCGCTGGGTGACCTGGTACAGCCCGAAGCCCTCCTGCGATGGGCCATTGAAGTCGTCGTTGCGGGGATGGCCGGCAAGGCTGGCCGCGTCGATCAGTGCGGCCGACAGCGGGTTGTGATGGCGCAGGTCGGAGACGCCAAGCGGGCCACCGGTCGCGTGCAGCGTGCCGGCACCGCGACTGTTGTCCTCGCTGTGCAGGAACCATGGCAGCACGTCGCGCCACGCCCAGCGGGGGTCTCCGGTCGCCTCGGCCCAGCGCGCGTAGTCGCCGGGCACGCCGCGAACGTAGCACATCGCGTTGATGGCGCTGGAGCCGCCCAGGGTCCGTCCGCGCGGCCACCACAGGCGACGTCCCTGCAGCGCGGGTTCCGGCTCGGTGACGTAGCTCCAGTTCAGCCGTCGGTTGTTGACCAGGCGGGCGATGCCGGCCGGCATGTGGATCAGCGGGTTCCAGTCCGATGGTCCGGCTTCGAGCAGCAGCACGCGCCGCCCCGGCATCGCGCTGAGTCGATGGGCCAGCACGCAGCCGGCCGAACCGGCGCCGACGATGATGTAGTCGTAGTCCATATGCCCCCTGCTGGCGTGAATGATGGCCGTGCATGCTAGGCTTGCGCGGACCCACGCTGGATACCATTGGTGAGCTCGTCCCCACAAGTTGTCGCGAGCGAGCGCTCGACCGCCATGCTGTCCGCACTGGCGTTCTTCTTCGTGCTTACGTCGTACTACATCATCCGCCCGGTACGCGACCAGCTGAGCGGCGCTGTCGGCGCGGTTGAACTGCCGCTGTTCTACACCGGCACGCTGGTGGCCATGGTGGTGCTGACGCCGGTGTTCGGCGCGATGGTGGCGCGTTTCCCGCGCCGCAGCCTGCTGGGCTGGAGCTATTCCTTCTTCATTGCCTGCCTGATCGCCTTCGTGCCGGCGTTCATGGCGCAGGCGCGGATCGGCGCACGCGAGCTGGGCCTGGTGTTCTTCATCTGGGTCAGCGTGTTCAACCTGTTCGTGGTGTCGCTGTTCTGGAGCTTCATGGCCGACATCTTCGACAGCGCGCAGGCGCGTCGCACGTTTCCGATGATTGCGCTGGGTGGCATGGCCGGTGCGGTATGCGGCCCGGGCGTGACCAGCCTGCTGGTCGGCGTGCTGGGCGTGGCACCGCTGCTGCTGGTCTCGGCGCTGATGCTCGGGGTTGCGTTGCTGCTGCTGTTGCGGCTGTCGGTGCGTGACGTCCAGATGCATGAAGGCGGCGCCGGGGAAGCCATCGGCGGTTCGCTGTGGGCCGGGGTGCGCGAGTTGTGGACACGCCCGTTCCTTCGCTACATGGCGATCCTGATGCTGCTCGGCGACGGTATCGGCACCCTGGCCTACGCGTTCGTGGCGAACTACGCGAAGGTGCACCTGGCGACCAGCATGCAGCGTACCGAGCTCTATGCGCATATCGACGGCGTGACCAACACGATCGGCATCGTGCTGCAGCTGACCCTGACCCGCTGGTTGCTGGTTCGTCGCGGTGCGATCTGGGGACTGGTGCTGCCGGCGCTGGTCAACCTGGCGCTGATGGTCGTCGTGATGGTGTACGGCAGCGGCACCTTCATGCTGTGGGGCATGACGATACCGATGCTTGCGATGACCATGGCCGTGACCCGCGGTTTCGCCTATGGCATGACCAAGCCGGCGTCCGATGCGCTGTACACCCGGGTGCCGCGCGAAACCCGTTACAAGGGCAAGAATGTCGTGGAGACGCTGATCTGGCGTCTCGGGGATGTGGTGGTCACTAGCGGCGTCAACGTATTCGCGGCGGTGGGCATCGGCATCGGTGGCATGGCCGCGGTCGGA
This sequence comes from Dyella sp. A6, assembly GCF_036320485.1. Lineage (NCBI taxonomy): Bacteria > Pseudomonadati > Pseudomonadota > Gammaproteobacteria > Lysobacterales > Rhodanobacteraceae > Dyella > Dyella aluminiiresistens. Next base: position 3,252,885 of record NZ_CP132911.1, on the reverse strand, counting down.
GCCGGCGTGTCCGGTCTGGCGGCGTGGGTCGCCCGCAGGGCGGGCCGCTCGCCCGACCTGCTGCCGGACGATGCCGGTCGATCGGCGACGGCGGCATCGGGTACGTGAGTGCCTGTCTGTCTAGCGGCTTCGGGCCGGGTGCTTTCAGCTGGTGATGTAGCGCTGCAGTTGTTCGATCTGCTCGGCCTGGGCGTCGATCACTTCCTTGACCAGGTCGCCGATCGAGATCACGCCGATCACATGGTGACCGTCGACCACCGGCAGGTGGCGGATTCGCCGGTCGGTGCACAGGCGCATGCAGTCGAATACATCCGTGCCCGGCTCCACGGTGAGCGGAGTGCCGGTCATGATGTCAGCCACGGCGGTCTGCGCCGAAGATCGTCCCTGCAGGATCACCTTGCGGGCGTAATCGCGTTCGGAAACGATGCCGAGCAGGTGTTCGCCGCGCATCACCAGTAGTGCGCCAACGCCTCGTTCGGCCATGTGCATGATCGCCTCGAGCACGGGTGTTTCGGGTGCGATGGCGTAGATGTCGCTGCCTTTTCGTTCCAGCAAATGCCTGACCTGACGCATGTCGAAGCCTCCCCGGCGGCCGCGGGCGGACCGCGTGCGGTTCAGTCTAGCGCGCTGGTGCGGAGCGGATGTGAAGCCGGCGTGGTGTCGCGCGCAACGTGCTTTTCCTCGATGAAGTAGAGCGGGCGTCGCTTGCTCTCGGCGTAGTTGCGGCCAAGGTATTCGCCGATCACCCCAAGGGCCAGCAGCTGGATGCCGCCCAGGAACAGGATCACCACCATCAGCGAGGGGTAGCCGCGCACGTTGTTGCCGTAGAGCAGCGCCTTGACGATGACCTCCAGGCCGTAGACGAAGGCCAGCAGGGCCGTGGCCGAACCGACCCAGGTGGCCAGCTTCAGCGGCGCGGTGGAGAACGAGGTGATGCCCTCGATCGCCAGCTGGGTCAGTCGCCAGTAGTTCCACTTGGTCTGCCCGGCCAGGCGTGGGTCGCGCTGGTAGTAGACCGCCGTCTGGCGGTAGCCGATCCAGGCGAACAGGCCCTTCATGAAGCGCTGGCGTTCGCGCAGCTGGTGCAGCGCGTCCAGCGCCCGGCGCGACATCAGCCGGAAGTCGCCGGTGTCGCGCGGCACGCTGGTGTCCGACATCTTTTCCATGGTGCGGTAGAACGCGGCGGCAGTGAACTTCTTGAGCCGGCTCTCGCCTGCACGCGCACTGCGAGTGGCGTACACCACGTCGTAACCTTCCTGCCACCGGGCCACCAGCTGCGGGATCAGTTCGGGCGGATCCTGCAGGTCGGCATCAATCACCACTGCGGCATCGGCGTCGACCTGGTCCAGCCCGGCGGTCAGGGCGGCTTCCTTGCCGAAATTGCGCGACAGCTTGAGCCCGCCGCAGCGCGCGTCGCGCGCGGCCAGCTGGCTGATGATGGTCCAGGTCGCATCGTGGCTGCCGTCATCCACATAGAGCACGTCGCAGGTCTGCGGCAGGCTGCCCAGCACGGCACATAGCCGCTGATGGAAAGCCTCCAGCACGGCGGCTTCGTTGTAGGCAGGGACGACAACGGTGAGCTTGGACATGGTGGTGTCGCAGGAAGGGCAGACCGACATGCTAGCGAAAGCCGGGGCGGGATCGCGAATGGCCGGCGTCGCTCACTGGCGCCTGATGTCCCGTGGTGGGTGCCGGGCATCCAGATAGGCGGGGCCGCCAAGCTGTCGCATCTGCTGTTCGATCCAGTCGACGCGGCGTTGCACGTAGGGGCTGGGATGATCCACGTGGAATCGGCGCGGGCTGGGCAGCACCGCGGCCAGCCGGGCGGCCTGCTCGGGCGTCAGGTGTGCAGGCGGCTCGTGGTAGTAGATCCGGCTGGCGGCGCCGACGCCGTAGATGCCGTTTCCCAGCTCGGCGATATTCATGTAGACCTCGAGGATGCGCCACTTCGGCCAGGTCGCCTCCAGCAGTACGGTGAAATAGGCTTCCAGACCCTTGCGGATGTAGCTGCGGCCTTCCCACAGGAACAGGTTCTTCGCGGTCTGCTGGCTGATCGTGCTGGCGCCGCGCAGGCGGTGGCCGTCCTCGGCAGCGTCGATGGCCTGGTGGATCGAGCCGAAGTCGAAACCATGATGGAACGGGAACTTCTGATCTTCGCCGGCCACCATGGCCAGCGGCACCCAGGGCGAGACCTGTGACCACGGGACCCAGTGCTGATGCAGGTGGAAGTCTTTCTCGCCGTGTCGCCAGGCGCTGATCCGGCGCTCGATCATCACTGCCGAGGTGACCGGGTGGACGAAGCGCATCACCAGCACCAGCAGCCAGGTGAGCGCCACCCAGACGAGCGCGATGTATGCCAGCCAGCGCAGCGGGCGGCGGAGTTTGGGATGCAGGGACATGGCGGGCGAAGCAGCTAAGCTCGCAAAAGTATAGGGGCCTGCCGATGATTTCCCATGGCGCCGGTATTGCCATGTGTCAGGCTGCCCCCATGTACGCTGGCTTGTCCTGATCGAGGTGTCCGACGTGGAAACCGTGCTTGTCGAAGATGTGCTGCATCGCTTCCTGCTCGAGCGTGCCGGTGTGCGTGGTGTGCTGGTGCGGCTTGGGCCGGCCTGGCGCGAGATCGCCGGACGTGCCGACTACCCCGCGGCCCTGCGTGAACTGCTCGGCGAGGCCGTGACGGCCAGCGCGCTGCTTACCGGCAACATCAAGTTCGATGGCGCACTTTCGATCGAGCTGAAGAGTGCCGGTGCGCCGCACCTGCTGTTCGCCGAATGCACCGACCAGGGGCGCTTGCGTGGGCTGGCCCGCTGGAACGGCGACGTGGCAACGCCGCTGCGCCTGGACGAGCTGGCCAAAGCGGTGATGGCGATCACCATCGGCCATGCCGAACGCGGCCAGCGCTACCAGGGTCTGGTCGATCTGCGCCAGGCCGATCTGGCGGGTGCCCTGGAAGGCTATTTCCGCCAGTCCGAGCAGTTGCCCGCGAAGATCGTGCTGGCGGCCGACGGCGAGCACGCGGCAGGCCTGATCCTGCAGAAGCTTCCCGGCGAGGGTGGCCATGACGCCGGTGAGGAAGATGCGGATGCCTGGCCGCGCATCGAGCACCTCACGGCGACATTGGGCTCAAAAGAGCTGCTGTCGACGCCGCCGGAGCAGCTGCTGTACCGCCTGTACCACGAAGAATCGGTGCGCCTGTTCGAGCCGCGACCGCTGGCCTTCGGATGCAGTTGCTCGCGTGAGCGGGTGGAGGCGATGCTGCGTTCGCTGGGCCGTGCCGAAGTGGAGGCCGCGCTGGAGGCGCGCGATGGCGAGATCGAGGTGATCTGCGAATTCTGCGCCCAGCGCTACACCTTCGACCGCATCGATGCGGAGCACCTGCTGACCGGCGGCGGTGGCTCGACCGCGTCCACGGTGCAGTAACCGCGTCGTTTCAGCTGGCCGCCACCAGCGCGCGTCCGATCCAGTCTTCGGCTGCGCGGGGTACGGAAAACAGGAAGCCTTGCCCGTAACGGCTGCCGATCTGCAGCAGCGCCTCGCGCTGCTGCTCTTCCTCGATGCCTTCGGCGATCACCTGCATGCCCAGCGAGTCCGCCAGCACCTGGATTGCGCGTACCACCGCGATGCCGCCCTCGTGCTCCATCTCGACGATGAACGAGCGGTCGATCTTGAGGGTCTGGATCGGGTACTGGTGCAGATAGCTCAATGACGAATAGCCGGTACCGAAGTCGTCCAGCGCGATGCCGACGCCGTGCGCGCGCAGGTTGCCCAGGATGCGCCTGACCTGCGCCGGGTTTTCCAGCAGGGTGTGCTCGGTGACCTCGATGCGCAGATGGCTGGGCGACACCTGGTGGGCCTTGAACAGGTCCAGCAGTCGACGGTCCAGATCGGGCGAACGGAAATGCCGGCCCGAGACATTGAAGCTGATGAAGGTCTGTTCACTGGCCAGCGACCGCGCATGCACGCAGACCTGTTCGAAGATCTGCCAGTCGATGCTTTCGGCGCTGCCGCTCTCCTCGGCCACCGCCAGGAAATCGCCGGGCGTGAGCAACCCGCGCTCGGGATGGCGCCAGCGCAGCAGCGCTTCGTAACCCACGGTGCGACCATCTTCCAGTGTGACCACGGGCTGGTAGAACGGCACAAATTCGCGGCGGTTGAGCCCACGTCGCAGGTCGCCCTCCATTTCCAGCAACGACAGCGCCTCATAGCGCAGGCGGTCGTCGAACACGGCCGTGCAGTGACGGCCGGCGTCCTTGGCCCGGTACATGGCCGAGTCGGCGTCACGCAGCAGTTCCTCCGGACGCTGGTAGTGCGGGCCCGCGATGGCGATGCCGACCGAGGCGGAGGTGAATACCTCCTTGGCACCAAGCCGGAAAGGCATCTGCAGCTCGCTGATGATGCGTTCGGCAACCTGCACGGCAGTGGCCTGGCTGTCCACATTGCCGAGCAAGACGGCAAATTCGTCGCCGCCCAGGCGGGCCACCACGTCGCGGGTCTTGAGGCAGGCGCGGATACGGCCACCGACCTGGAACAGCAGGTCGTCGCCGACCAGGTGGCCGACCGAGTCGTTGATGACCTTGAATCGGTCCAGGTCGATGAACAGCACCGCGAACAACGCCGCGGAATCCTTCAGATATTTCTGCAGCGCATGCTCCATCCGCTGGAGCAGGAAGGTGCGGTTGGGAAGCCCGGTCAACGAGTCGTGCAGGGTCTCGTACTTGAGCCGCCGCTCCACGCGCTCACGTTCGGCGATCTGTTCGCGCAGGTCGCGGTTGGCCAGTGCGAGTGCGCGGGTGCGCTCGGTGACGCGTCGCTCGAGGCCGGCATAGGCCTGTTTCAGCGAGTCGGCGATGTGCTTGCGCTGCAGGGCATTGGCGACGTGGTAGCCAACGAAGGTCAGCAGCTCCTGGTCGCGCTCATCGTAGACATGCTCGGGCGAATAGCTCTGTACCACCAGCGCGCCTTTCACCTGGTTGTCCCAGACCAGCGGAACGCCCAGCCAGCACACCGAGCGCGCCCCGGTCTGTACGCACTCGCCATCTTCGGCGAGCCGGTCGAAGGTTTCGCGGTCGGCCAGCAGCGGCTTGCCGTGGCGCATCACGTATTCGGTGGCACCACGGCCGGGTTTGCGCGGCATCCGGTCGGTGTCGATTTCGTCCACCGAATACGGAAAGGTGATCTGCTGTTCCTTGCTGTCGTACAGGGCGATGTAGAAATTGCGGGCGTACAGCAGGCTGCCGATCACGCTGTGCATGGCGGCATAGAAATCCTCGCGGTTTTCCGGCGTGCTGGCCAGTTCGGCAATGCGGAACAGGGCCGCCTGCAGCTGTTCGCCGCGTTGCCGTTGCAGGACCTGCTGGCGAAGTACGCGGTTGGCTGCGCGCAGCGCTGCCGTGCGGTCGGCGACGCGGTGCTCCAGGTCAGACTGGGCCTCGCGCCGCTCGAGCGCGGTCTGCACGTGTTGCGCCACGTAGCCGAGCAGTTCCATGTCCTGCTGGTTGTAGCGGGTGTCGGTGCGGTAGCTCTGGATGACAATGCCGCCCGCGACCCGGTCGTTGCGCCGCAAGGGGACGGCCAGGCAGTGCTCGCAGGCCGGGCCGATCAGCTTGAAGCGGCCGTGGAACTGGCGCTTGAGCTCCTGCATCGAGCCCATGATGGGCTGCCCGCCCTCGAGCAGGTTCCAGCTCAGACTGTAGCGGATGTCCTCGAACGGAATGTCCTGCTCGGCTCCGGGCGGGTGCTGATCGAGCGTGTCCACGTAGTAGGGGAAGCGCACGGCGCCGGTCATGGGGTCCTGCAGCACGACGAAGAAATTTTCCGCGTACATCAGGCTGGCCACGATATTGTGCAGCGCGCGCATCATCTCAGGCATGGAGTGCGACGATGCGGCCTGCTCGGCAATCGCATACAGCGCCCGCTGCAGGCGTTCGGCCAACGCAAGCCGGGAAATGGCCTCGTAGAGACGTCCGGTTTCGGCCTGTTGACGCAGCCGGTTCGTGGCCAGACGTCCCAGCCAGGTCATGTTTTCGCGATGTGCCGCTTCGAGCGGCTGGTCTGTGACCAGTGACAATGTCCGGGTGCCCTGGGGGTCGGTTGCCAGGTCCACTGCATGTGCGGCGCTGTCCGCAATTTCATGCGTTTTCCGCCAGCGCAGGTAGCCGGCAATGCCCAACTGCTGCACGGCCCCGGCGCATATGTCCTGGATCGATGATGCGTCGGATGCGCAGCACAGCTTTTCCGCGCACTCGCGCAGCACTGCTGTCTCAGCCCCGGTGAGCCGGCAGGTCGGGTCGGAACCGCTGTCAGGCACTGAACTCATCGGGTGCGATCGGGTCTGTGTAACCGGATGTCGACATGACTATATATCCGGAAGCGCCAACTTTGGTGAGTTTGTATGCCTGGCAAGGCTTCGGGGGCGTCGTCGGTGGTTGCCGTGGAAGCCTTTTTTCGTGCTGTCCGGCGCAATTTCAGGGTGTTAGAAAGAAGTAAAAAGTTGTAAGCTTGCGGTGTGGGACTTCCTGCCTTTGCAGGGGGTGCGTGTTTTACCGGGGCTGCTTTTTCAGATCATCATGCGTCGCTCGCTGATCACATTGCCATTGCTGTTCATGTCGCTGGGTGCGGCAGGCCAGTCGCTGGGCGGCAATGCGGCTTCGTCGATGGCCGATGACCTGCTGCAGGCGCCATCTGCCCAGGCCACTGCGGATGCGTCGGCGCTGCCGATGTGGCCCGGCGCGGACAATCACACACTGTCTCTGCAATCGAGCCTCGAAACCGAGGCCGAGGCACAAAGTGGGACCCCGCTGTCGTTCCGGCCGCTGGATGGCGGCACGGTGGCATCCAGCAACCTCAACTATGGCCTGACGTCGCATCTGACCGCCCATGCAGGCGTCAGCGAGCGGTCGTGGGCCAACCCCGCGCCCCGCATCATCGGCAGCGAGCTGGGCGCCAGTTACGACGCCGGTCGCTACAGCCTCGGTGTGAGCGTGGGTGCCAACGGCACGCCGAACAGTGCCGCACTGCCCCGGATCCTACCGGGCATCACGCCCAGCGTGAATGGCCTGAGTGACTTCGACAGCAGCACCCAGTTGAATGCCCGTGGGCGCCTGGCTCTCGGCATCGGCAGCGGCATCGACATCGGCGCCAGCGTGGGTCGTATCCGTCTGCTGCCCGGCAATGCCCTCGGCTTGAATACGCTGGACCAGAAGGCCTTGAGTTTCGGTGTCGACCACGGCCCGATCAGCGGCAACATCATCGGCCGCGTGATGCAACCGGAAGCGGGCGTGAACAGTACGTTCAATGGCGATCGTCGCTGGAGCAGCATCGACCTGGGTGTCACCTGGCATCTGCCATGGCAGGGTTCGTTGAGCTTCGGCGCTCAGAACGTGTGGTCGTCAGGCACGTCGGCGACTACCCCCGTCGGCCCCGAGCCGGACCAGTCGCGCACGCCCTACGTGCAATACCATCAGGATCTCTGAGTTCCTTCCCGCCTGATCGTCCGCGGGCCCTTGTGTCGCTGCGCGACAGGGTGGGCGTTCGTTGCGTCATGTCGTCCCGTTGCCAGGCGGACAGCCTGTGCAGCACGACGGCCGACGCTGAGTGGTCGGCCGTTCCCGTTGCGGCACGCTGCCGCTGGGTCAGTTCTGCTTGTGAATCCGCAGGTCGCCGCTGAAGGTTTCCGCCTTGACCGACCCATTGCCTTGGCCGACCGTCACGACAAGTGAACTGCCGGGCCCGTGTTGCGAGGTCTTCGGCGTGCCGAAGTCGCTATGCAGGTCGCCGCTGAAGGTGCTGGCGTGGATCGTGCTGGAGAGATCGGTCGGCAGGCGTAGGTCGATATCCCCGCTCATGCTGTCGATGTCGATCTGCCCATCGGGGGCCATGCTGCCGTTGACATTGGCGTCCCCGGAAACCGTGCTGAGCTTGAACTGCTTCCATGGACCGCCGCCGGCCTGGATGTGTCCGGAGACGGTCTGCAGGCTGGCATCGAGGCCGATCGAGGGCGCCACGATATCGCCACTGACGGTCTGCAGGTCGGCATGATCCGCATGCCCCGAGAAGGTGACGCCACCACTCACGCTGTCGACCTCCAGCGAGGGTGTCCGCGCGTCTATGCGTACGCGTCCGCTGATCGAGTCGAGCTTGATGCTGCCGCCGCGCAGGCCGTCGATCGCGGCCGACGAGCTCACCACATTCACGTGGAGCGATGCACCGACCGGAACATGTACGTCCAGCGTGGTGGACCCCATGCTGTTGCTGCTGTTCCAGTTGAACCAGCCACCACCGCCCTTGGGCTGCACCTTGATCTCGAGGTGGCTGTCATCACCGGTGATCGCCAGCGGGCGTGCGCCATTGCCCAGGTCGCCGGTCACCTGGACTTCATTGCGGTCCCACCCGGTCACGTGCACGTCGCCCACCGTATTGCTGATGCTGACGTGTACCGAGGGCGAAGCGGCGTGCTGCAACTGGATCGGTGTGTCGGCGAGGGCCGGCGTGGCGGCGAGGAAAAGCAGCAGGGTAAGGTGGCGGGCGGTTTTCATGGCAATCCTCGTAAGCTCAGCTGGCATTGCGTTCGAGCAGGCGCAGACTGGTTTGTTGTTGTTGGGTGCGGGCGAGCAGGCGGCGCAACATGGGCGAGCGAGGCGCCTGCTGGATGGCCTGGCGCAGTTCGATCTGCGCGGCATTGAGTTCGATCGCCGCACCGGCCAGCCGCGGGTCGGCCGGTTTCCATGGGGTGACGCTGGCGATGACGGGAGGTGCCGCGGTCAATGCCGCGTGATGCTGGAGACGCCAGCCGATACCGCTCGCCAGCACCAGCGCGGCGGCCATGCCGGCGACGATCCGCCAAGGATGGCGACGGCGGGGCGCGACGGCGGGCGCGTCTGGATTGACGAGCGTGGCATCGATGCGTTCCCACAGATCGTTGCTGGGCGCGACCGGCTGGCGCAGTTCGCGCATCTGGCGTAGCCATTCGAATTCGTTCATCACGATGCTCCCAGTAGCTTGCGCAGCAGGCCACGAGCGCGGTGCAGCTGCGCTTTCGACGAGCCTGTCGCCATACCCAGTTCGAGGCCGATATCTTCATGTGTCCAGCCTTCCACGTCGTGCAGCACGAGCACGGCACGGGCGCGAGGCGGAAGCTGGCTGATCGCGCGCGCGAGTTCGTCGCGTTCGGCTGCGCAGAACGGCGTTTCGCCCGGTTCGGGCAGATCCTCTTCGTCCATGAAGCCGACCGGATCGGCACCACGCGCCCGCAGGTCCATCAGCGCGACATTCACCGCAAGTCGGTACAGCCAGGTGCCGAAGGCGCTTTGGCCACGAAAACTGCCGAGCTTCTGCCAGGCGCGAACGAAGGCTTCCTGGGTCAGGTCCTCGGCGCGGGCGTGATCGTAGCCGCACAGTCGGTAGATGGCGCCGTGCACACGCGCGACATGGCGCTGGTAAAGCCGCCTGAATGCCAGGCGGTCACCACCGGCCGCAGCCAGTACGTCGGCCGCATCCGGGTATTCCGCGACGGTCGCAGCTGGCATCAAGTGTCCGGTGGCAAGGCAGGCTGTATCCATCTTGCCAGCTTGGATGCCGCCATGCGCACGAAGGTTTAAGTCCGCGGCGACGATTGCTTGTGATCAATGATCGTGACGAGTCCGGTCACCGCCTTCGACAGGGCGGGCCGGACTGGTTCATCGGCTTTGTCCCGTGCGGTGCACGGCATGGCTGGTCAGGCGCTGGCGGCAGCGGTCCGGCCTTCCAGTGACGTGGCGATGTCCTGCTGCTCGCGACGCAGGCGGGTCGGCAGGCGCGGTTCGAAGCTCTGCAGGTAATCGCCAATCGCCTCCAGCTCGGCTTGCCATCCCTCGCTGTCCACGGCGAGCAGTTCGTCGAGCTGTCCGGGCGTCAGCGACAGGCCATCGAGATTCAGCTCGTCGCGGGCCGGCAGGATGCCGATGGCCGTGTCGACACCAGGTGCGTCGCCTTTCACGCGGGCGATCATCCATTCCAGCACGCGCAGGTTCTCGCCAAAGCCTGGCCACAGGAAGCGGCCCTCGGCGTCCTTGCGGAACCAGTTGACGTGGAACACCTTCGGCAAGACAGCGCCGGCCTTGTCGAAGGAAAGCCAGTGCGCGAAATAGTCGCCGTAGTGATACCCGCAGAACGGTTTCATCGCCATCGAGTCACGGCGCAATACGCCGACTGCACCAGTTGCGGCAGCGGTGGTTTCGGAGCCCATGGCGGCGCCCATCAGCACGCCATGGGACCAGTCGCGCGCCTCCATCACCAGCGGCAGCAAGGAGGGGCGACGACCGCCGAAGACGATCGCACTGATCGGCACGCCCTGGGCATCCTCTGCTTTTGGCGACCAGGTGGGGCACTGCTTCGCGCTGACCGTGAAGCGTGAGTTGGGGTGCGCGGCCGGGCCGTTGGCGGGGTCGTAGGGACGGCCCCGCCAGTCGGTGACCGGTTGCCCCGGCAGGCCTTCCCACCAGGGCTGGTTGTCGGCGGTGACAGCGACGTTGGTAAAGATGGTGTCGTGTGCCACGGTAGCCAGCGCATTGGGGTTGGTGCTGTCGCTGGTGCCCGGTGCCACGCCGAAGAAGCCCGCTTCGGGGTTGATCGCGTACAGGCGCCCATCCTGGCCGGGACGCATCCAGCAGATGTCGTCGCCGACCGTCCATACTTTCCAGCCATCGCGGCGATAGCCTTCGGGCGGAATCAGCATGGCCAGGTTGGTCTTGCCGCAAGCGGAAGGGAAGGCTGCGGCGATGTAGTGGGTCTCGCCCTGCGGATTTTCGATGCCCACGATCAGCATGTGCTCGGCCAGCCAGCCCTCGTCGCGGGCCTGGTGGCTGGCGATGCGCAGGGCATGGCACTTCTTGCCGAGCAGGGCATTGCCACCGTAACCGGAGCCGTAGGACTTGATAGTGCGCTCTTCCGGAAAATGCATGATGAAGCGGCGTTCCGGGTCGAGCTCGCCGGTCGAGTGCAGGCCTTTCACGAACGTGCCTTCGCGTTCGATGCGTTTCAACGCGGCGGCGCCCATGCGGGTCATGATGCGCATGTTGGCGACCACGTACGGGCTGTCGGTGATCTCCACGCCGCAACGCGACAGCGGTGAATCGATCGGGCCCATGCAATAGGGGATCACGTAAAGGGTGCGGCCTTCCATGCAGCCGTCGAACAGCGCGTCCATCTTCGCGTGCGCCTCGGCTGGGTCCATCCAGTGGTTGTTGGGGCCAGCGTCCTCGCGTCTGGCATGGCAGACAAACGTGAGGTGTTCCACCCGTGCCACGTCGCCCGGGTTCGAGCGGTGCAGATAGCAGCCCGGGTGGCTCTGCTGGTTCAGCTCGATCAAAGTGCCGTCTGCCAGCATCTGCTGCACCAGTGCGCGGTACTCGGACTCGGAACCGTCGCACCAGTGGATCTGTGCCGGTTGGGTCAGCGAGGCTACTTTGTCGACCCAGCGGGTAAGTGCTTCCAGCGTGCTCGGCATGCGTGCTCCTCGGATGGTCTTTAGCCAAAAAAGAGCTAAAACGCTAAGTTACGCAAATTGGCATTGCAAGGTCGTGCGCAGCAAAAAGGCGCCGCAAGGGCGCCTTTTTGCGATGGATCAGAGGCTTGCCTCGATCACGACGGGATCAGGGTATGGATCATGTGTTCGACGTAGGCATCGAATTCGTCGTGCCCCAGACGCGGCAGACCCAGCGTGAAGTTCAGCTGCAGGAAACCAACGTAGGCGGCATAGGTGAGGCGTGCGCGGTTGATCGCCTCCTTGGGCGGCAGACCCGCTTCGCGGTACGCGGTGTTGAGGAACTCGGTACGTCGCTGTGACACGCGCGCCATCACCGGCACCACCAGCGGGTGGTCCAGCGCTTTCAGCAGGGCGGCGTACACCCGATGCGGCTGCAGTTCGTGCGCGACGCGCCGGAACAGCTCCGGCAGGCGTTCGCGTGGATCGGCGATGGCCTCGATCTGGCCCAGCACCTCGCGCTCGCCATACTGCTCCCAGCGTTCGAGTGCGGCTTGAAGCAAGGCTTCGCGGGTGCGGAAGTGCCAGTAGAAACTGCCCTTGGTGACGCCAAGCTGGCGGGCCAGGGCCTCGACGGCCAGTGCGCCGACGCCCTGTTCGGCAATCAGGACGAGGGCAGCTTCTTCCCAATCCTCGGCGGAGAGGCGGGAGCGTTCCGGTTTGCTGGTGACATTCATGGCCGTATGGTAGCCCAGACCGGGTGGGCCGGGCAGGGCTGTCTGCACAGGGGGCCCTAATACCGACGGTTGACGATGTCGGCCTGACCAATCCATACTCATGCGTATGGATAAGTTCACTGGCCAGATGCAGCATTTCGCATCCCCCGACGGCACGCAGCTGGCGGTGGAGTCGCATGATGCTGCCGGTGCGCTGCCGCTGTTGTTTGCGCATGGCTTTGGCCAGACCCGGGGTGCCTGGGGCGGTACGGCGAATGCATTGGCGCGCCAGGGCTATCCGTGCGTGACCTACGATGCGCGCGGTCACGGCGAAAGTGCCCATGTGGCCGATGGCAGGTACCACATGCAGCAATTTGCCGACGACCTGCTGGCGCTGGCCAGCGCGCAGGTGCAGCCGCCGGTGCTGGTCGGCGCGTCGATGGGTGGCCTGCTGGGCCTGGTGGTGGCCGGTGAGACACGACCGTCACCGTTCCGTGCGATGGTGCTGGTGGATATCACGCCACGCTGGGAGACCTCCGGCGTGGAGCGGATTCTCGCCTTCATGCAGGCGCATCCGGACGGCTTTGCCGACTATGCGGACGCCGCGGCGCAGATCGCTGCCTATCTGCCGCATCGTGCCGGACGCAAGAGCGAAGCGCAGCTGCAGCCGCTGCTGCGCGAAGGCCGGGATGGTCGTCTGCGCTGGCACTGGGATCCGGCCTTGCTGGCCGGCGATCTGGTGCGCGAAAGCGAGCGTTACCAGCCACGCCTGCTGGCTGCGGCTGCGAACGTGGACGTGCCGGTGCTGTTGCTGTCCGGCGAGCGCAGCGACGTGGTATCACATGCCACTGTCGAGGAATTCCTGCACCTGGTGCCGCATGCGCGCCATGTGCAGGTGGCCGGTGCCACGCACATGGTGGCCGGCGATGCGAACGACGCGTTCACGCGCGAGATCGCAGGCTTCATCAACACACTGAAGAACGACGAGGGCGCCCGGATCGGCCAGGGCGTCGGCTAAACGCAACGAGGATGTCGAGATGTCCGTGATACTGACCTTGCTGGCCGCGCTCATCGCGAGCGGCGCCTGCGCCTACCATCGCACCAGCCTGCGCACCTGGGCGGTCGCCACCGTGGTCGCCACCGTGGTGGTCGGCCTGCTGGCGCACGCACCCTGGACCATGGCCCTGCTGGTAGTGATCGAGCTGGCCATCGGTCTGCCCCTGTTGATGCCGGTGTTCCGGCGCCGGCAGATCACCGCGCCGCTGCTGAAAATGTTCGCCAAGGTCACACCCAAGCTTTCCGAGACCGAGCAGACCGCACTGGAAGCCGGCACCGTGGGTTTCGAGGGCGAGCTGTTTTCCGGCAAGCCGAACTGGAGCAACCTGCTGCGCCAGCCACGTCCCGAGCTGAGCACCGAGGAACAGGCCTTTCTCGATGGCCCGGTCGAAGAACTGTGCGCGATGGTCGACGACTGGCAGATCACCCACGAGCTGGCGGACCTGCCACCGGAGGTGTGGGCATTCGTCAAGAAGCACAAATTCTTCGGCATGATCATCCCCAAGCAGTACGGCGGCCTGCAGTTCTCTGCGCTGGCGCATTCGGCGGTGCTGCAGAAGCTGTCCACGGTATCGGCCACATTGTCGTCGACGGTCGCTGTACCCAATTCGCTGGGTCCGGCCGAACTGCTGCTGCACTACGGCAGCGACGAGCAGAAGGACTACTACCTGCCGCGGCTGGCGGTCGGCGAGGAGATTCCCTGCTTCGCGCTCACCGGTCCGTATGCAGGCTCCGACGCGACCTCGATCCCGGACTACGGCATCGTCTGCAAGCAGGTGGTCGACGGTGTCGAGACGCTGGGCGTGAAGCTCACCTTCGACAAGCGTTACATCACGTTGGCGCCGGTCGCCACCGTGGTCGGTCTGGCCTTCCGCATGTACGACCCGGAGCACCTGCTGGGCGACAAGGACGACCTCGGCATCACCCTGGCGCTGCTGCCGCGCTCCACGCCGGGGCTGGAGATCGGCCGTCGCCACTTCCCGCTGAACATCCCGTTCCAGAACGGCCCGATCCACGGCAAGGACGTGTTCGCCCCGATCAGTACCCTGATCGGCGGTCCGCAGATGGCCGGGCACGGCTGGCGCATGCTGGTGGAGTGCCTGTCGGTGGGGCGTGCGATCTCGCTGCCTTCCAATGCCACCGGTGCGATGCGCGCCTCGGCGGCTGCCACCGGAGCCTATGCGCGCATGCGCAAGCAGTTCGGCCTGGCGATCGCCCGTTTCGAGGGCGTGGAAGAAGCGCTGGGCCGCATCGGTGGCCTGACCTACGCCACCGCCGCACTGTCGCGGGCCACCGCTGCCGCGGTGGATCGTGGCGAGAAGCCGGCCGTGCCCTCGGCCATCGCCAAGTACCACGCGACCGAGTGGGCGCGCGTGGTCGCCGGCGACACCATGGACGTGCACGGCGGCAAGGCGGTCCAGCTGGGTCCGAAGAACTATGCCGGGCGCGGCTGGTCGAGCGTGCCTATTGCGATCACCGTGGAAGGCGCGAACATCATGACGCGCAGCCTGATGATCTTCGGCCAGGGTGCGATCCGTTGCCATCCCTACGTGCTGAAGGAAATGCAGGCGCTGTCCATCGCCGACTACGGCGAGCGCCTGCGCACCTTCGACAAGGCCCTGTTCGGCCATATCGGGTTCGGCATCTCCAACGCCGTGCGCAGCTTTGCCATGGGGCTGTCCGGTGGCCGCATGGGCGATGCCGCGGGCGATGCCTATACCCGCCGCTATTACCGCAAGCTCAACCGCTATTCCGCCGCGCTGGCGCTGTGCGCCGACACCTTCATGGGCGTGCTGGGCGGCAAGCTCAAGTTCAAGGAGAAACTGTCCGCGCGGCTGGGCGACGTGCTCAGCTACCTGTACATCGCCAGCAGCATGCTGAAGCGCTACGAGGACACTGACCGTCCCGAGGCCGATCGTCCGTTCCTGGCCTGGGGTTTCCATGAGTGCATGTGGCTGATCCAGAACGCTCTCGACGGTGCCATCCGCAACTTCCCGGTACGCCCGGTGGCATGGCTGCTGCGTGTGCTGGTGTTTCCGCTGGGCCGTCGCGAAGTGCCGCCGTCGGATCGTCTGGGCCGCCGCGTCGCCGCCCTGCTGACCACGCCGAACGAGGCGCGCGGTCGCCTCACCGAGTGGGTTTACCTGACGCCGTCGACGCACAACACGGTGGGTCGCATGAATGCGTTGCTGCCCGATGTGATCGCTGCCGAGCCGGTGGAGCGGAAGTTCATCAAGGGCCTGAAAGCCGGCCAGTTCACGGCGCACGAATATGACGGCCAGCTGGCCGAGGCGCTGCAGGCCGGCGTGCTCAGCCAGGCCGAGCACGACCTGCTGAAGCGTGTGCACGCGGCCGTGTTCGAGTTCATTTCGGTGGACGATTTCGACCCGTCCGAACTGCGCGCGGCGGTGACCCGTGCGGACGAGCGCAAGAAACTGGACGCGGCCGCCTGAGTTTCCCCGGCCGTCGCACATGCAAACGGGGCGCCCATCGGGCGCCCCGTTTGCATGTGCGGAAAGATCAGCGTCGGCGCCAGGCCGGTGCCACGATGGAATGCCTGCGCAAGGCCAGCAGCAGCAGCGCGATCGAGCATGCGATGCACAGCGCCAGTGCCACGACCGAGGCTTCGATCCCGAACACCCCGCCGCTGAGCCAGTCCGGGCCGGTACGGGTGGACACCAGCCAGCCATTGGCCTTCAGGCCCGACACCGGGCTGCCGTACAGCGTGCCTTCGCAGAAATTCCAGGCCGCATGCAGGCCCATGCAGACCGCCAGCGAGCGGGTGACGTGGTAGACCAGCCCGAACAGCACACCGGCTTCGATCGCGATGGCCATCGAACTCCATGCCGTGGCGCCGGGGTTGAAGGTATGCGCAAAACCAAAGAACAGCGCCGAGACCAGCAGGGCCACCCAGGTGCCCTGGCCTTCCTCGACGATACGGAACAGTGCACCGCGAAAGATCAGTTCCTCGCTGATGCCAGCACTGATGCCCACCATCAGCAAGGCCGGCAACCATGCGGCATGCGGGTTGAAGCCGACGACGTGGTAGCTGCCCAGCAGCCACAGCACGCCGACGATCGCCGTCAGCAGCAGCGTGCCCGCTGCGATGCCGCGCAGGCTGTCCGGCACCAGCCGGCGTGGTGCCAGCTCGGTCATGGGTCGGCGTTCGACCAGCTTGACCAGCACCAGGTAGGCGAGCAGCGCAGGCGGAACGCGCATCAGCAACTGGGCCAGGGCGAACTTCAGTGTCATGGTGCCCTTGCCTGCCAGCATGGCCTTGTCCATGCCAAGCCACAGGTGAAGCAGGACGCCCATCACCATCGAACCGGCCACGAACAGCACCGCGAAAATCAGCATGCGGGCCAGCGGCGAATACAGCAGCCAGCGTTTCCAGGCAGGTGCCGATGCCGGCGTGACGAAGGCGACTGAGGTGGGCATTCCGGTAGACATGATGCGCGGCTCCATGCGGTGGACGGCTTTCAGTCTGACCGACGCGGCACGTCGGCCATAGTGACGGTTGTCATCCCGCTAGGCTCACACATGCCCTGCGCGATCAATAGCGAGGCTGTGACTGGGTTGTTTCAGCCGGCATCCGGCGGTCCCAGCACGCAGCGGTTCTTGCCGTCGGCCTTGGCCTTGTACAAGGCACGGTCTGCCGCCTGGATCAACTGTTCGTCGTCGCACTCGTTGTCGCTCACGGCAATGCCGATGCTGGCGCTGACATGCGCCAGGAAGGCGCCGTGCGGACCCTGCAGGGCGTAGGGGCGTCCGAGCATGCCGCACAGTTCCTGGCAGCGTGCCAGCAGGGCCGCTTCGTCGCCGATCTCGGCCACGACCAGTGCGAACTCGTCGCCACCCAGTCGTGCGATGGTGTCGTGTTCGCGCACATGTGAGCGAAGGCGTCCGGCGATGGCTTTCAGCAGCGCGTCGCCTGCCGGATGCCCCCAGGTGTCGTTGACGCCCTTGAAGCCGTCGATGTCGAGCAGGGCCAGGGCGAACCGGTCTGCCGAGTCACGGCACGTGTCCAGCGCCGTGGATAGCCGTTCGTGGAACAGCACCCGGTTGGGCAGCCCGGTCAGCATGTCGTGCGTCGCCTGATGGCGCACCTGTGCCTCGATCCGCTCGCGCTCGTCGATCTCCACTTTCAGCTGGCGGTTGCGTTCGGCCAGTTCGCCCATGGCCTGTTCGAGCTGCATGCGTGCGTTGTACAGGTCCAGGAATACACGGACCTTCGAGCGCAGGATGGCATCGTTGATGGGTTTGGCGATGTAGTCCACCGCGCCGGAGTGGTATCCCTTGAGCTTGTTGAGGTCGTCGGCATATGCGGCGGTGACGAAGATGATCGGCGTGTCCTTGAGTTGTTCGGCCTCGCCGAGCAGGCTGGCGACTTCGAAGCCGTCCATGTCCGGCATGTTCACGTCGAGCAGGATCAGTGCGAAGTGGTGGTCCAGGCACAGTGCCAGTGCTTCGTTGCCGCTGTTGGCCTCGACCAGTTCGGCACCCGAATCGGCCAGCAGGTGATGCATGGCGACCAGGTTTGCGCGGGTGTCGTCGACGACCAGGATCTTGGGGCGTGCAGGATTCATGATAGGCAGAGTCGGTTGAGCAGTGGAGCGATGGCGTGAAGTTCGACGCAGTAGTCGGCGCCGGCCTGGTCGAGCGCGGCCTGTGGCATGGCGGACACCTCCGCGTCGGCCGGTGACTGCACGATGGCGATGCCGCCGGCCTCGCGCATCCGGCGCAGGCCGTCGGCGCCGTCGGCATTGGCGCCGGTCATGACGACCCCGATCAGCGACTCGCCCCATACCGCACTGGCGGAGGCGAGCAGTACGTCGATCGACGGCCGGGAGTGGTTGACCCTCGGGTCGGCGGAAAGTGCGAAGTGGCGGTCGCGCTCGATCAGCAGGTGGTAGCCGCTGGGTGCGAGCTGCACGGTGCCGCCCAGCACGGCATGCCGCTCCTCCGCCTCGATGACCGGTAGTGTCGAGACGCGGCCGAGCAGGCCGCACAGTAGTTCCACCGTTTCCGAGCCGGTATGGCAGCACACCAGCACGGCCTGCGGCAGATCGGGGTCGAGGCCGGCAAGTACGGTCCGCAGCGCGTCCAGCCCGCCGGACGAGCAGCCGATGACGATGGCCTGCGGTTGCTTCATCGGGCGAGGCCTGTGGCAGTCGGTAGGCCCGTCAGTCGATAAAGGCGCAAGCGCGGATCAAGTGCGACGAAGTGTGCGGCATTGCTGGCGTAGTCGATGCTCTCGCGCAGCCCGAGGCAGAGAAAGCCGCCGCGCACCAGCGAATCGCGGAACAGCCCCAGGCAGCGGTTCTGCAGCGGGTTGGAAAAATAGATCAGCACGTTGCGGCACATCACCAGGTGCGCTTCGCAGAACACCTTGTCCGAAACCAGGTTGTGCTGGGCAAACGTGATGTTGCGGCGCAATCGCTGGTCAAGCTTCAGCAGGCCATAACGGGCACGATAGTAGTCGGCCAGCGAATGGGTGCCGCCGGACGCCTGGTAATTGCGCGACCACTGCTGCGCTTCCTGCATCGAGTAGATGCCTTCCTCGGCACGTCGCAGCGCGTCGGCGCTGAGATCGGTGGCGTAGATACGGCTGCGTTCGTACAGTCCCGCTTCTTCCAGCAGGATCGCCAGCGAATAGGCTTCCTCGCCGCGGGCGCAGCCGGCCTGCCAGATGTTGATGTGCGGATACGAGGCCAGCACCGGCAGTACCTGCTCGCGCAGTGCGCGGAATACGGCCGGGTCGCGGAACATTTCCGATACCGGCACCGTCAGCCCTTCCAGCAGGCGCGGCAGCAGCTCGGGCTCGTGCAGCGCACGCGCGGTCAGTGCGCTGATGCTGGGGCATTCCAGCTGTACCGCAAGCTGGCGTATCCGGCGCTGCAGGGACGCGGGTGCATACTGGCCGAAGTCGTAGTCGTAGGCCCGTTGCAGGGCGCGCACGAACAAGTCGACTTCGATGACCTCGCGCTCGATGGCGGCGATGTCGCGCATCATGCCGGGGTCGAGCCGCGCAGCCACACGCGGATCATCGAAGCCAGCTTGTCCAGGTCGACCGGTTTGGACAGGTAGTCGTTGGCACCCGCCTCGAGGCATTGCTCGCGGTCGCCGCGCATGGCCTTGGCGGTGAGCGCGATAACCGGCAGCGCGGCGAGGCGCGGCTGTTCGCGGATCGCGCGGATCGCTTCGAAACCGTCCATGCCGGGCATCATGATGTCCATCAGCACCAGCTCGGGCAGAGGTTCCTGGTCAAGAGCCTGCAGCGCCTTGTAGCCGTCCTGCGCCATCGCCACCTGCAGACCCCAGCTACGCAGCACCTTGGACAGCGCGAACAGGTTGCGCATGTCGTCGTCCACCAGCAGCACGCGGCGACCCTGCAGTTCGCCGTCGGTGGCCGGATCGCCTTCCGGTGCGGCCGGGGCACCACCGGGACGGCGAATGCTGTGCAGGAACAGGCTGACTTCGTCGAGCAGCCGGTCAGGCGAACGGGCCCCCTTGATCACGATACTGTCGGTGTACTGGCGCAGCCGCAGGTTTTCCTCGTGACTCAGCTCACGGCCGGAATAGATGACCACCGGCGGCACGTTGCCGCGCTGCGCCAGTCGTTCCAGCAGTTCCAGGCCGGACAGCCCCGGCAGGCCGAGGTCGAGCACCATGCAGTCGTAGCCGGTGCTCGCGATCATCTCCAGCGCCTGTTCCGCCGTGCCGGCTTCGTCGATCTCCACCTGGTCGTGCCGCAACAGGTTGCGCACCACCTGGCGGGCACCGCCGTCGTCTTCCACCACCAGCAGGCGACGGGTGCGTCCGGCGGCGAAGTGCTGCAGTCGCTCGAAGGCTTCCTCGATGGCCTCGCGGCTCACCGGTTTGGTCAGGAAGCCGACCGCGCCCAGCTCGAGTCCGCGTGAGACCTCGCCGGTGGCGGAAAGGAAATGCACCGGGATGTGCTGGGTGGCGGGGTCTTCCTTGAGGCGCTCGATCACGGCCCAGCCGTCCATGCCCGGCAGCATCACGTCGAGCAGGATGCCCAGCGGACGGTAGCGTCGGGCCAGCCCGAATCCGCTCTCGCCGTCGGCGGCATGCAGCACCTTGTAGCCCTTGTCGCGGACCATGCCGGCCAGGATGCGCGCGAAGGCCAGGTCGTCTTCCACGATCAGGATCGGCTCGTCGCCTGCGGCGAGGCGCTCGCGGTCGTCCGGAATGCCGTTGGATAGCGGTGTCTGCAGGGCCGGCGTGGCCAGCGGCGCGGGTGTCTCGCGGTCCGTCGTCGTTGCGGTTGCGGCCGGTGCCTCGATGCGCTCGGGCAACAGCACGGTGAACTCGCTGCCTTCGCCGGGCTGGCTGCGCAGGTGCAGTTCGCCACCCAGCAGCGCGCACATCTGCCGGCAGATCGACAGGCCCAGGCCGGTGCCACCGTACTGGCGGCTGGTGCTGGCATCGACCTGCTCGAAGGCGTTGAACACACGGGCCTGCTTGTCCTGCGGGATGCCGATGCCGGTGTCGCGCACGCGTATCGCCAGCAGCGGTTTGTCGGCCAGTGCAGCGGGGATCTCCTGGCCTTCGGTCGGGCGACCAATGGCCACCTGCACCGAGCCTTCCGCGGTGAACTTGAACGCATTGGACAGCAGGTTGTTGATCACCTGTTCCAATCGCGTGGGGTCGGTATGGATGGATTCCGGCAGGCTTTCGTCCAGCGACACCGTGAAGTTCAGGCTGCGCTCGCGCGCGACGTGCTCGAAGGTGCGGCGCAGGCGTCGCGTGAACTGCGTCAGCGGCAGGTCTTCCAGTACCAGTTCCATCTTGCCGGCCTCGATCTTGGACAGGTCGAGGATGTCGTTGATCAACTTGAGCAGGCTGCTGCCGGCGCCATGGATGATCTGCGCCGACTCCACCTGTTCGGCATCGAGGTTGCCTTCGCGGTTTTCGGCCAGGCTGTGCGACAGGATCAGCAGGCTGTTCAGCGGGGTGCGCAATTCGTGCGACATGTTGGCCAGGAACTCGCTCTTGTAGCGGCTGGCCTGGGCCAGTTCCTGCGCCTTCTGCTCGGTTTCCTGCTGCAGCACCTGCAGGGTACGGGTCTGTTCGTGCAGCGCCTGGCTCTTTTCGCGCAGCTCGTCGTTGGATTCCTGCAGCTCCTCCGCCTGCACCCGCAGCTCCTCTTCCGAAGCAAGCAGGCGCTGCGACTGCTCTTCCAGTTCCAGCGTCTTGTGATGCAGGTTGTCGTTGACCGTCCGCAGCGCGTCCTGCTGCTGGCGCAGGGTCACGCCGGACAGGCGGAGTTCGTTGGCCTGCTCGCGGGACTGTTCCAGCAAGTCCTGCGTGGTGACTGCGCGGTTGAGGTTCTCCAGGGTCAGGGCCACCGTCGGCAGCAGTTCGTCGAGCATTTCACGCTGCAGCGGAGTCAGCTTGTGGAAGCCGGCCACTTCGAACACGCCCAGCAGATGGTCGCGCAGCAGTACCGGCAGAATGGTGATGTGCCCGGGTCTGGCGTGGCCGCTGCCGGAATCGATCGCGACGTAGTCCGGTGGCACCTCGTCCAGTTCGATCAGCTGCCTGCTCTGCGCGCATTGTCCCACCAGGCCCTCGCCCGGCACGTAGTTGGGCGATGCCGGGCTGCCCAGCCGCAGGCCGTAGCTGCCCAGCAGATCGAGTCGCTGCGAGTTTTCGTCGTAGCTGTAGAACAGCCCCACGCCGGCTTGCAGCAGCGGGCCGAGCTTGGCGGTCAGGGTCGTGCCGAAGTCGCGGTGCGTGGTGGTTTCCTGCAGGTTGTGGGCGATTTCCGCGATGCGCCCCTTGAGCCAGACCCGGTCATGGGTCTGAATCACCATCTGCTTGAACACTTCGAGTGCACGCGCGATCTCGCCGATCTCGTCGCGCCGTTCGACACCACGGATCTGGACGTCCCGTTCCTGCCGGGTCAGCCGGTTCATCAGGTCAGTGATCCGGCGCAGCGGCCGCGTGATCATGCTGGCGGTCATCGACAGCACCGCCAGCCCCAGCAGCAGCCCGAGCACGGCGAACACCCCGTTGGCCAGCTGCGTGAATCTGAAGTTGTCGTCCAGCTGTGCATCACGCTTTGCCAGCAGGGCATGCTCGGTGGCGGCCATCTGCTCCAGGTCGCTGGAAAGGTTGCCGATACGTGTGTTGCTGCTGGCCCAGAAAGCATCCTGGATCGGCGCCAGCACCTGCGAACGGGTCGCGGCGGTCACGCTGAGCCGGCTGATCGGGTCGATCACCTGCTGCTGCACGCTTTGGCGCCATTCGGAGGCAATCGTGTCGATATGGTCCAGGCGGGTCTGTTGCAGCGCGTTGTCCGAGGTGAGGCTGCGCAGGCGGGCGAGGTCGCTGGTGATGAGCGCCAGGCTCTGCCGCACCTCGCTCAGCCCGTTCGGTTCGGGGCTCAGCAGGTAGCCTCGGACCGAGCCTTCGCTCCATTCCGCCGCGCGTTGCGCCTGGCCCAGTTCCAGCAGTACCCGGTAGGTATGCTGGGTCCAGTGACGGCTGTAGCTTTCCTGGTTCAGCGAATGCAGGGTGACGGTGCTGTCCAGCATGAACAGGCCGAGTAGCAGGCCGATTGCGAGCAGCATCTTGTGCTGCATCGGCTGGTGGGCAAGCCAGGAATATCGACGGGGTCTCGCGCTGCTCGAACCGTTCATGCCTGCAACCTGTGCCTGGATGGAACGCCACGCAAGGCCGTCGCCACAGGGGCGGCGGTCGCCGCGGCAGCAGGCAGCTTAACCGCCGTTCGGCGTGGTGGGTAGCCGCAGGAAGCGATTACCACCCGCCGAATGGCGATGCTGTGTCTCAGATCTCGGTTGCGCTTGCGTGCTCGCGGGTCGCCGAGAAGCGCACCTGCGGCCAGCGCTCCTGCGCCAGTTGCAGGTTGACCCGCGACGGTGCCAGGTAGACCAGCTCGCCGGCGGCATCGATGGCCAGGTTCAGCGCGTTCTTCTCGCGGAATTCCTCGAGCTTCTTCGCATCGTCGCAATGGATCCAGCGGGCGGTGGCCACGCTGACGGGCTCGAACGTCGCGTCGACCCCGTACTCGTCCTTGAGGCGGTAGGCGACCACGTCGAACTGCAGCACGCCAACCGCACCCAGCACCAGGTCGTTCGACATCAGCGGACGGAAGAACTGCGTCGCGCCTTCTTCGGAAAGCTGCGCCAGGCCTTTCTGCAGCGCCTTCATCTTCAGCGGGTCGCGCAGCCGCGCACGGCGGAACAGTTCCGGCGCGAAGTTGGGAATGCCGGTGAACGAGATCGCCTCGCCTTCGGAGAAGGTATCGCCGATCGAGATGGTGCCGTGGTTGTGCAGGCCGATCACGTCGCCGGGATAGGCGCTTTCCACGATCTCGCGGTCGCTGGCCATGAAGGTCAGCGCATTGGCGATGCGCACTTCCTTGCCGGTGCGCGTCTGGATCATCTTCATGCCGGCGGTATAGGTGCCCGAGCACACGCGCATGAAGGCCACACGGTCGCGGTGGGCCGGGTCCATGTTCGCCTGGATCTTGAACACGAAGCCGGTGAGCTTTTCCTCGCCGGGCTGTACTTCGCGACTGGTGGTGGTGCGCGACCGCGGTGCGGGCGCGTGCTTGACGAAGAAGTCCAGCAGCAGCTGCACGCCGAAGTTGTTGACCGCCGAGCCGAAGAACACCGGGGTCAGCTTGCCGGCCAGGTAGTCGTCCAGGTCGAATGACGGCGCGGCACCCTGTACCAGCTCCAGTTCCTCGCGCAGTTCGGTCATGGCCTCGGCGCCGACCGCGGCCTCCAGCCCGGGAGCGTCCAGCCCCTTGAAGATGGTCGAGTCCTGCCGGGTGAAGTTCTTGCCCGGCTCGAAGATGTGCACCTCGTCCAGCAGCAGGTGGTACACGCCCTTCAGCCGCTTGCCCATGCCGATCGGCCAGGTCAGCGGGGCACAGGCGATGCCCAGCACCGACTCCACCTCGTCGAGCAGCTCGATCGGCGACTTGCCCTCGCGGTCCAGCTTGTTGATGAAGGTCATGATCGGCGTGTCGCGCAGGCGGCACACCTCCATCAGCTTGATGGTGCGTTCCTCCACGCCCTTGGCGCAGTCGATCACCATCAACGCGGAGTCGACCGCGGTGAGCACGCGGTAGGTGTCCTCGGAGAAGTCGGCGTGGCCTGGGGTGTCGAGCAGGTTGACGATGGTTCCCTCGTAGGGGAACTGCATCACCGACGACGTCACCGAAATGCCGCGCTCCTTTTCCAGCGCCATCCAGTCCGAAGTGGCATGCCGCGCCGCCTTGCGGCCCTTCACCGAGCCGGCCATCTGGATCGCGCCGCCGAACAGCAGCAGCTTTTCCGTCAGCGTGGTCTTGCCGGCGTCGGGGTGGCTGACGATGGCGAACGTGCGGCGGCGGCGGGTTTCGTCGAGGTGGGTGGACATGGGCGTTTCGGTGGTATGCGAACCGCTTATTGTAGCGTGGATCGGCAGCGGGGCCGGGCAGCGGCTCAGGCCGCCTTGAACGTCACCACCAGCACGTCGCGGTAGGCGGGCTGGAGCGGATCCTTCGGCACCACGGCGGTGACGCCGTGGAACACGCGGTGATCGTCCACCAGCGCGGCGTCGAATGCATGGGTGAGGGTGAACTGCCCCAGCTCCCGTCCGTCCGGCGCATGGATGGTGGTGGTGCCGCGTTCGATGTTGACCCGGTCGACCAGCAGCACCAGCACGTAATCGACACCGTCGCGATGGACCCCTTCGGGCGTGGGTTCGCCGGCCTCGTCCGCGCGGGCCTCGATGCGGAACTGGTGGACTTCGATGTGCCAGTTGCGGGCGTCGGGCGACAGCGGGCCGAAGCTTTCGCGACAGAACGCCAGGACGCGCTGCAGGCTGCGGCTGTCCGTGATGGCGGGCTCCACCGGCGCGAACCAGCGTTCGATGTCGCCTTGCAGGCGGTTGTAGGTCAGGCTCTGGTAATGCGGCTGGTGCGGCTGGCGACGGATCGTGCCGTCGGCAGCCGCGGCGAACACTGCGTGCCGGCGTCGGCGATGACGACCGCGGGCAGCGAGATAGGTGTCGTCACCGAGGTCGTTCCAGCTGGCCGCGAAGGCGGGCCAGTCGTCCAGCGAAATCGCGTCGAGTGCGTTGCGCATGGCATCGGCGTCGACAAAGGCGAAGCCGTTGTCCCGCAGCGTCGAGTGCAGGTCGGGTAGGTCGGTGGGGGTGTTCATGCGCGAACGCTAGCAGGGAAGGGGAGGGATTGATGCGACCGACCGGCGGAATGCCAGATGGTTGCGGCGGCGGCAAGCAAAAAGCCCGGGGTGGTGCCCCGGGCTTTTTGTGGAACAGGAAGAGCGAAGGCTTACTTCGCCTCCTTCTCCATAAGCTTCTCGACCAGGTGCGACGGCACTTCCTCGTAATGATCGAAGATCATCGTGAAGTTGCCGCGGCCGCTGGTGGCCGAACGCAGGAAGTTGATGTAGCCGAACATTTCCGACAGCGGCACGAAGCCCTGCACGTAGGCCTGCGCGCCACGGTGGCCCTGTTCGCTGACCGAGCCACGACGACGGTTGATGTCGCCGATGACGTCGCCGAGGTAGTCGGCTTCGGTTACCACTTCCAGGCTCATGACCGGCTCGAGCAGCTTGGCGTTCGACATGCGCTGGGCTTCGCGGAAGCAGGCGCGGCCGGCGATTTCGAAGGCCAGTGCCGAGGAGTCGACGTCATGGAACTTGCCGTCCACCAGGCGTGCCTTGAAGTCCAGCACTTCGTAACCGGCCACCTGGCCCTGCAGCGCCTCGGTGCGGATCGCGTGCTCGACCGCCGGGATGTATTCGCGCGGCACGCGGCCGCCGACGATCTCGTCGGAGAAGACCACGCCCGAACCCGACTCGCCCGGCTCGAAGATCATCTTCACTTCGGCGAACTGGCCCGACCCGCCGGACTGCTTCTTGTGGGTGTAGGTGTGCTCGACCGTCTTGCCGAAGGCTTCGCGGAAGCTGACCTTGGGCTTGCCCATGTTGGCTTCCACGCCCAGCTCGGTCTTCATGCGGTCGATGGTGATTTCCAGGTGCAGTTCGCCCATGCCCTTCAGCACGGTCTGCCCGGTTTCCTTGTCCACTTCCATCTTCAGCGACGGGTCGGCCTTCACCATCTTGTAGAGCGCGGTGGACATCTTGTCGATGTCGTTGCGGCTCTTCGGCTCCACCGACACGCTGATCACCGGGTCGGGGAAGCGCATGCGCTCCAGCAGCACCGGATGGGCCTGGTCGGTCAGCGAGTCACCGGTCTCGGTTTCCTTCAGCGACACGAAGGCGCAGATGTCGCCCGCGCGGACTTCGTCGATTTCCTTGGTGGCATTGGCCTGCACTTCCACGATGCGGCCGATGCGCTCCTTCTTGTCGCGGGTGACGTTGAGCAGGGTGTCGCCCTTCTTGATCACGCCGGAGTAGATGCGGGTGAAGGTGAGCGTGCCGAACTGGTCGTTGATCACCTTGAACGCCAGTGCGCGCACCGGTGCGTCGTCGGTGACGATCTGCTCGCCGATCACGTTGCCGTCTTCGTCCACCATCGAGATGCCGCCGTTCTCGCCCGGGTACGGCATGTAGTCGATCACGCCGTCGAGCAGCTGCTGCACGCCCTTGTTGCGGTAGGACGAGCCGCAGAACACCGGCACGATATTGCCGGCCACGCAGCCCTTGCGGATGCACTTCTTCAGCGTTTCCAGCGAGGGGGTCTCGCCGGTGGACAGGTAGGCGTCCATCACTTCGTCGTCGGCTTCGACCGCGCTCTCGATGCTCTGCTCGCGCAGCTTGGCCAGGTCGGCCACCCACTGCTTGTCGGCGGCGTTGCTCAGGGCCTGCACGCGCGGGTGCGCGGCGACTTCGTCCAGCGGAATGGTTTCCCACTTGCTGTCCTTGTCGTCGCCCAGCCAGATGTAACCGACGCCCGCGATCAGGTCGACCATGCCCATGAAGTCGTCATGGCTGCCCAGCGGCACTTGGCACAGCAGCGCGTTGGCGCCCAGGCGCTCGCGGATGCCCTTCACGCAATGCGCGAAGCTGGCGCCGATGCGGTCCATCTTGTTGATGTAGCACATGCGCGGCACGTTGTACTGGTCGGCCAGGCGCCAGTTGGTCTCGGTCTGCGGTTCCACGCCGGCCACGCCGTCGAACACCACCACGGCGCCGTCCAGCACGCGCAGCGAACGGTTCACCTCGATGGTGAAGTCCACGTGCCCGGGGGTGTCGATCACGTTGATCTGGTGGCCCTTCCACTCGGTCGACACGGCGGCCGACTGGATGGTGATGCCGCGCTTGCGCTCCTGCTCCAGATAGTCGGTGGTGGTCGAGCCCTTGCCGTCCTTGGTGTCGTGCACGTCGACGATCTGGTGCTTCTTGCCGGTGTAATAGAGCACGCGCTCGGTGGTGGTGGTCTTGCCGGCGTCGATATGGGCGATGATGCCGATGTTGCGGTACAGGTTCAGCGGTTTCTGGCGGGCCATGATGTGGAGTTCCGTGAATGCCTGCGCGGACACAGGCGCGAGTCGGACCGCTCACGTGCCGGCCGCCGCGACATTTTTCAATGGGGCGGGCGCGTGCGCGAAACCAACGGGTAAAGGGCGAATCAGCCGAGCTGCGCGAAATAGGCGTCGTTTCGCCCGGTTGCCTCGCTTAGCTGATCCATAAGTGTAGCAGCGCTTGAGGCGAGGGTGTTCCACGCGGGCAGATCGGGTGCCCGGTACGGTCCGGGCCGAGAGGGCGGACCGGGCGCCGGTGGGCTCTGCAGGTGCTGTCGTGGTGGGGCTTCAGGGCACTCGGGCGTTCGCGGCAGGCCGGCCAGGACTCGGCTGGGCGGCTTTTTCGAGGACGTTCAGGTTGCAGGCGGGTCAGTCAGGGGCTGCCGCGTCAGCAGGTCCTCGAAGAACGCGCCGAACGGCTCGCTCGGGTGGGCTAGCTGGATTTCCAGGATCCACAGGCCGTCCGCTGGCGGGTTGTCCAGGTCGCCAAGGTCGCCGGCCTTGTGGATCGAGTGCGGGAAATCGCCGACGCGGTGCCCCTTGATCGCATGGTTGAGGCGCCAGCCCATGGCCTCGGCGCATTCGGCGGCAAAGGCGTACAGCGCCTGTCCGCTCAGGTCGCGCTCGCGCCAGGCGGCGGCGACCTCGTGGAACAGCGTGCGCGCGGCTTCGGCGCAGGCCTTGCGTTCGGGCGCCCGGCCAGTCACGAAGGTGTCGCCGACATCGCCCTCGTGGCCGTCGAAGACCAGGCCGAGATCGATGAAGTAACTGTCGTTTTCACCCAGGCGGACATCCGGCTTCGAGCGCTGGCGGAAGGTCCGGGTGGTGTTTTCGCCGATCCGGATGATTACCGGGTGCCACAGGCGTTCGACGCCTAGCGCGCGGAACACCGCGTCGGCCTCGGCGTGCGCCTCGGGTTCGCTGATGCCCGGATGCATCCGCGCACTGATGGCGTGCAGTGCGGCCCAGCTCTTGGCGCGGGCCTGCTGCATCAGGGCCGGGTCGAAGCGCTTGCCGACGGCCTCACGGGTGGGCTGGCGCATGCTGGCTTCGGTCCGGTTCATGCCAGCAGCAGTGCCAGCGCGATGGCCGCCGGCAGGGCCTGTATCCATAGCACCCGGCGCGAGGTGGTGAGGCCGCCGTACAGGCCGGCGACCAGCACGCAACCGAGGAAGAACAGTTTCTCCGGCCGACCGTCGGCGCCCAGCAGCAGGCCCCAGACCAGGCCGGCGGCGAGGAAGCCGTTGTACAGGCCCATGTTGGCCGCCAGCGCTTTCGAGCGTTCCGCGAAGTCGGCGTCAGTGCCGAAAGCGCGCAGTCCGGTCGGCCGGTTCCACAGGAGCATTTCCAGCACCAGGAACCACAGGTGCAGCAGGGCGACGATGGCGATCACGACATCCGCGGCGAGCGACATGCGGTTCTCCGGGCGGCGTCAGGCCAGCGCGTAGCCGAACTGGTCGAGGAATTCCGCGGCGAACTGGGCGTAATCGAAATGCTGGTTCTGGGTGCCCGGGTGCTCCACCTTCAGCGCGCCCATCAGCGAGGCCATGCGGCCCACGGTGGGCCAGTCGTAGCCCTTCATGATGCCGAAGATCAGGCCTGCGCGGTACGCGTCGCCGCAGCCGGTCGGGTCGACGATGCGCCGCTCGCGTGCCGGCGGGATCTCGTGCGAGGTGCCGTCGGCATGGATCACCGAGCCGCGTGGGCCCAGCGTCACCACGTAGGCCTTTACCCTGGACGCGATTTCCTCGGCGCTCCAGCCGGTGCGGGCCTGCAGCAGCTGCGACTCGTAGTCATTGACGATGACGTAGGTGGCCTTCTCGATCATCGAGCGGAATTCGTCGCCGTTGAACAGCGGCATGGCCTGGCCCGGGTCGAAAATGAAGGGCACGCCGCGTGCGGCGAATTCATCCACGTGCTGCAGCATCGCCTCGCGGCCGTCGGGCGCCACGATCGCGAAGTCGATTCCGGGAATGTCACGCACGTGATTGTCGTGCGCGCTGGACATGGCGCCGGGGTGGAAGGCGGTGATCTGGTTGTTGTCCAGGTCGGTGGTGATGAAGCACTGCGGAGTGAACTGGTCTTCGAACACGCGCACGCTGTCCAGGCGGATGCCGCACTGTTCCAGGTGTGCGCGATACGGCGCAAAATCCTGGCCCACCGCGGCTACCGGCTGCGGGTCGCCGCCGAGCAGTTTCAGGTTGTAGGCGATGTTGCCCGCGCAGCCGCCGAACTCGCGACGCATCCGCGGAACCAGGAACGACACGTTCAAGATGTGCATCTGGTCCGGCAGGATGTGGTTCTTGAACTGGTCCTGGAACACCATGATGGTGTCGTAGGCGAGCGATCCGCAGATAACGGCAGGCATGGTCGTGTCGTGGCCTTGATGGGGTGGAAATTGCCGTGTGGCACACGGCCGAAGGGCCCGAGCGCGGCATGCCGGGGGCCGTCCAAAGGTTCCATCGTAACGCCATCGTCCTGCCATGGCGACTTCCTGCCATGGCCACAAGTTCGCCATGGATGGCAGAAAATGAGCATATCGTCCCGTTGCACAAGGATTTCTTAACGTTCCTATCCTTGCGGTTCGGGCCTGTGCTGACTAGACTGGCGCGCTTACTTTTTAGCCAGGTCGACGCGCGGCGCATCCCTCATGTTCAAGAAGTTTCGCGGCATCTTCTCCAACGACATTTCCATCGACCTCGGCACGGCCAACACGCTGATCTACGTGCGTGGGCAGGGCATCATCCTGAATGAGCCCTCGGTGGTGGCGATCCGCCAGGAACGCGGCCCGGGCGGCCCCCGTGCGGTGGCTGCGGTAGGCGGCGATGCCAAGCGCATGCTGGGTCGTACCCCGGGCAACATCGCCACGGTGCGCCCGATGAAGGACGGCGTGATCGCCGACTTCACCATGACCGAGGCGATGTTGCAGCACTTCATCCGCCAGGTGCACAAATCGCGGATGCTGCGCCCCAGCCCTCGCGTGCTGGTCTGCGTGCCGTGCGGCTCGACCCAGGTCGAGCGTCGCGCGATCAAGGAATCGGCCGAAGGCGCCGGCGCCCGCGACGTGTTCCTGATCGAGGAGCCGATGGCTGCCGCGATCGGTGCCGGCATTCCGGTGCACGAGGCACGCGGCTCGATGGTGCTGGACATCGGTGGCGGCACCTCCGAAGTGGCGGTGATCTCGCTCAACGGCATCGTTTACTCGCAGTCGGTGCGTGTCGGCGGCGACCGCTTCGACGAGGCCATCATCAACTACGTGCGCCGCAACCACGGCACGCTGATCGGCGAATCCACCGCCGAGCGGATCAAGCTGGAGATCGGCTGCGCCTTCCCGCAGGCCGACGTGAAGGAGATCGAGATCTCCGGCCGCAACCTCGCCGAGGGTGTGCCGCGCATGTTCACGATCAACTCCAACGAGATCCTCGAAGCGCTGCACGAACCGCTGGCCGGCATCGTGGCGGCGGTGAAGTCCGCGCTGGAGCAGACTCCGCCCGAGCTGTGCTCGGACGTGGCCGAGCGCGGCATCGTGCTCACCGGCGGCGGTGCGCTGCTGCGTGACCTCGATCGGCTGCTGTCGGAGGAAACCGGCCTGCACGTGCAGGTGGCGGACGATCCGCTCACCTGCGTCGCGCGTGGCGGCGGCAAGGCGCTGGAACTGATCGACCAGCACGGCAGCGACTTCTTCGCGCCGGAATGAGCGCGCGCCCCGTGGCAGGGGCATGTCCGGGCCTCCGCCGCGTCGCGCCGGAGGCCTTGATGGCTGGCACGGGCACGCGCCCGGTTGATCTCGGGCGCTACCGCCATCTTTCAGGGTTGATGTGATGGGCCAGGAGTCTTCGCCCCTGTTCAGCACGTCGGTCGCAGGCACCCTGCGGCTGATCTTCTATCTCGCGCTGTCGATGGTGCTGATGGTGCTCGATCACCGCGATGGCTGGCTGTGGCGGGTGCGCTACGGCGCGGCTGTGGTGGTGGAACCGGTCTACCGGCTGGCCGGGCTGCCGTCCGAGGGCCTGCACTCGCTGGGCGTGGCCTTCGCCGACCGCAAGCAGCTCACCGAACAGAACCGGCAGCTGCGCGAGGACCTGCTGCTGGCGAACGCCAAGCTCAACCGCATGGCGGCGGTGGCCGAGCAGAACCAGCGCCTGAAGGAGCTGCTCGATACGCGTCGCTACCTCAACCTGAAGGTCCAGTTGGCCCACGTGGTCGGTGTCGACCTGGGAGCCTACCGGCATCGCCTGATGCTGGACGTGGGTGCGCATCAGGGCGTCAAGGCCGGGCAGCCGGTGATCGATGCGCATGGGGTGATGGGCCAGGTGGTGCATGTGCTGCCGTCCACCTCGGTGGTCATGCTGGTTACCGACCCGGACAGCGCGATTCCGGTCGTGGTGGAACGCACCGGCCTGCGTACCGTGGCCTATGGCTCGCATGCTGGCGGGCAGCTGGTGCTGCCGACGATTCCCCGCGCGGCCGACGTGAGGGTGGGCGACCATCTACTCACCTCGGGCATCGGCGGACGCTTTCCGCCAGGCTTTCCGGTGGGCGACGTGCAGGCGGTGGCGCCGGCACCGACCGGCATGTTCCTCGAGGCGCATGCGCAACCCAGCGCCGACATCAACCGCAGCCAGGACGTGCTGATCCTGCATGACCTGGCCGCGCCGGCCGGTCCGCCCGCCCCCGCCGCACCGGTGGGGCCACCGGCCTCGCTGGCGCCCGCATCCTCTGCCGCATCCCCGGCCCAAGCGGCTGTGCCTGCCAGTGGAGCGCAGCGATGAACCATTCACGATTCGCCCGCTGGTGGTTCGTCGGCACGCTGCTGGTGTCGCTGCTGCTGATGCTGGTGCCGCTGCCGGTGGCGCTGGAACCGCTCAAGCCGTACTGGCCGGCCCTGGTGCTGCTGTACTGGACGCTGGAGTCCGCCGACCGGGTGACGCTGGGGCTGGCATTCACGCTGGGCCTGGGCGCCGACCTGCTCGACGGCGTGCTGCTGGGCGAACAGGCGCTGCGCCTGACCGCGCTGGCGTTCATTGCGCTGCGCTTCCGTTCGCGCCTGCGCTTCTTCCCGATGTGGCAGCAGACCCTCGCGGTGCTGGCGCTGCTGCTTAACGACCGCGTGCTGCTGCTGATCGTGCGTGCGTTTGCGGGCGAGGCGCTGCCGCCGGCCACGTGGTGGATCGCACCTTTCGTGGGCGCCGCGCTGTGGCCGTTCCTGTTCCTGCTGATGGACGACCTGCGCATGCGCTTGCGCATCCAGTGAGGCGACCGACGGGCATGGCAACCACCGGCACAATCGGGGACCGTTGATGCGGCGGCAGTCGATCAAGGACAACCGCAGGGAAAGTGCGCTGTTCCGGCGGCGCGCGCTGACCGGCTTCGCGTTGATCCTGCTCAGCCTGAGCACGCTGGTCGGTCGCTATGTCTACCTGCAGGTGGTGCGCCACAGCGAGTTCGTCACCCGTTCGGTGAACAACCGCGTGAAGCCGCGCGTGCTGCCGCCGCCGCGCGGCCTGATCTACGACCGCAATGGCGTGCTGCTGGCCGACAATGTGCCGGCCTTCAGGCTCGAGGTGGTACCCGAGCAGGTGACGGACATGAAGGCGATGCTGGCCCGGCTCGACCGGGTCGTGCCGCTGAGCCACGAGGACATCGACACCTTCCTGAAGCAGGTCAAGATCAGCCGTCGCTTCGACAGCATCCCGCTGAAGCTGCACCTGACCGAGGACGAGATCGACCGTTTCGCGGTGAACCGCTGGCGCTTCCCCGGCGTGGACGTGGTGCCCTACCTGACCCGCAACTACCCGCTGGGTCCGCTGTTCGCGCATGTGGTGGGCTATGTGGGCCGGATCGACGCCAGGGACCTGAGCAAGCTCAACGAGGCCAGTTACAAGGGCACCACCCATGTGGGGCGCACCGGGCTGGAGCGTGCCTACGAGTCGGTGCTGCACGGCACGCCGGGCTACGAGCTGGACGAGGTCAATGCCGACGGCCGCGTGCAGCGCGTGCTGGAGACCCATCCGCCGATTCCGGGCAAGAACCTGTACCTGAGCATCGACGCGCGCATCCAGATGGCGGCCATGAAGGCCTTCGACGGTCGTCCCGGTGCGGCGGTGGCGATCGATCCGCGCAATGGCCAGGTGCTGGCGATGGTCAGCGTGCCCAGCTTCAATCCCAACCTGTTTGTCGACGGCATCAGTGCCATCGACTACCACAGCCTGCTCTACGCACCCAGCAAGCCGCTGTTCAATCGCGCGATCAGTGGCGTCTACCCGCCCGGCTCCACGGTGAAGCCGTTCATTGCGCTGGGCGGCCTGGAGCTGGGTCTGCGCACCCCGCAGGACACGGTGCTGTCCACCGGCACGTTCTATATTCCGGGACAGAAACGCGGCTATCGCGACGACCGCCGCGGCGGTTTCGGCACGGTGGACCTGCGCAAGGCCATCATGTGGTCGGTGAACACCTACTTCTACAAGCTGGCGCTGGACATGGGTATCGACCGCTTCAGCGGCTGGATGAGCCGGTTCGGCTTCGGCAAGCCCACCGGCATCGACCTGGACAACGAGGCGTCCGGCGTGCTGCCCTCGCGTGCCTGGAAAGCGAGACACTTCCGCCAGCCGTGGTATCCCGGCGAGACGGTGATTGCCGGCATCGGGCAGGGCTACTGGGCGGTGACGCCGCTGCAACTGGCGCATGCGCTGGCGACGCTGGCCGATCGCGGCCTGCCGCACAAGCCGAGGCTGGTGATGGCCGAGCAGCAGGGCAAGGGGCCGGAGACCATGCTGCCGAACCCGCCCAGCGGGCCTTCGCTGGTGACCAACCTGTCGGACTGGGAGGCAGTCGAGCAGGGCATGCAGATGGTGGTGAACGATCCGCGCGGAACCGGCTACGGCCTGGGCAAGGGGTTCCCGTACACCATCGCCGGCAAGAGCGGTACCGCCGAGCGCTATTCGCGGACCACCAACGCCTATAACAATGACAAGAACACTGCCTATCTGGCCAGCCGCCACCGCGCCTGGTTCGAGATGTTCGCGCCGGCCGACGACCCGAAGATCGCGGTGGCGGTGGTGCTGGAAGCGGGCGCCTGGGGTGCCTCGTCGTCGGGTCCGATCGCGCGCCGGATACTGGACGCGTGGGAAGCCACCCGTAAGCATCCGCTGCCCGATACGCTGCTGCCCGACGCGATGACCAAGGCGCCGCCAGCGCCACCTGCGGCCTCGGGGGCAAAGCCATGATCGACATCCTGAACGTGCGCTTGCGTCGCTTCGTGGCCCGCGTGCTGACCCGCCCGCGGATCGACCTGCCGCTGGCGGCCGGCCTGTTCCTGCTCGGCTGCATCGGTCTGGCGACGCTGTACAGCGCCGATGGTGGCGTGCTGTCGATGGTGGTCGGCCAGGCCATCCGCTTCGTGCTCGGCGGCGTTCTGCTGCTGCTGGTCTCGCGCATTCCGCCGGCCACGCTGCGCACCTGGACGCCCTGGTTCTACGCCGGCAGCACGGCTTTGCTGCTGGTGGTCGCGGTGCTTGGCGAGGGACGCGGCGCCGACCGCTGGCTCAACCTGGGGGTGATGCGCTTCCAGCCCTCGGAGCTGCTCAAGCTGTCGATGCCGATGATGGTTGCCTGGTATCTGCACACGCGGCCCCTGCCGCCCAGCTGGAAAGACACGGCGGTGGTCGGCCTGCTGATCGCTATGCCGGTCGCCCTGATCTACAAGCAGCCGGATCTGGGCACCGCCGTGCTGGTGGCGGCCGCGGGCACCTTCGCGCTGTTCCTGTCCGGCATGAGCTGGTGGCGCATCGCTGCCCTGCTGCTGGTGATGGTGGCGCTGGCGCCGGTCGGCTGGCACTTCATGCACCAGTACCAGCGCGACCGCGTGCTGACCATGCTGAATCCCGAGTCCGACCCGCTGGGCAATGGCTGGCACATCATCCAGTCGCAGATCGCGGTAGGTTCGGGCGGTATCTTCGGCAAGGGTTTCGGGCACAGCACGCAGTCGAAACTGGACTTCCTGCCCGAGCACACCACCGACTTCATCTTCGCGGTGTACTCCGAGGAATTCGGTCTGGTTGGCGTGTGCCTGCTGCTGGTGCTGTACGCCTTCATCATCGGCCGTTGCCTGTGGATCGCGATGCAGGCACGCGACAGCTATTCGCGCCTGCTGGCGGGGGCGATCGGCATGAGCTTCTTCGTTTACGTCTTCGTCAACGGCGGCATGGTGGCCGGCATGCTGCCGGTGGTGGGCGTGCCGATGCCGATGGTCAGTTACGGCGGCACCTCGGCGGTGACCCTGCTGGTCGGCTTCGGTGTGCTGATGTCGATCCACGCGCATCGCAAGATGCATGACTGAGCTGCCACACGACGGCCATGCCGGGGCCGCAGAACACGCCGGCACGCATGCTAGGCTTGGCCCGTTGCCGTCCACGACAGCCCTGCCGTTCATGCCATCGAGATCCGCGTCGCGCCGTTGCCTGTTCATCCTGCTTGCCCTCTCGTTGTCCGTCGCATTGCCGGCCTGGGCGGATACGCACCCCGGCCAGGCCGCGCTGGTGCGCGAGGTGGCGCGTGATACCGGTCGCAGCCCGGCCGCGCTCAATGCACTGCTGGATGGCGCGAAAGTGCAGCAGAGCATTCTCGATGCGATCAGCCGCCCGGCCGAAAGCAAGCCATGGAGCGCCTACCGGCCGATCTTCCTGACCCAGGCGCGTATCGACGCAGGCATCGCCTTCTACCAGGCCCATCGCGGGCTGATCGAGCGCATCGCCCGCCAGTACGGGGTATCGCCGGAGATCATCGTGGCGATCCTGGGCGTGGAAACCTATTACGGACGCAATACCGGGCACTACAAGGTGCTCGATGCGCTGGTCACGCTGGGCTTCCACTACCCGCCGCGGGCGAAGTTCTTCCGTGCCGAGCTGAAGACCCTGCTGGAGCTGCCGGCCGACAAGCTGGGTGGTCCGCTGGACACGCTGACGGGCTCCTACGCGGGTGCGCAGGGCTGGGGCCAGTTCATGCCCGACAGCATCCGCGACTATGCGGTGGATGGCGACGGCGATGGCCGCATCGACCTGCAATCGTCGCTGCCGGACATCCTGGCCAGCGTGGCCAACTATTTCGCGAAGCACGGCTGGGTGGACGGCGGGGCGGTGGCCGCGCAGGCGCAGCCTGATGTGGCGGCCCGATCGTTGACGTGGACGCCGGCACCGCAGTGGCCGCTGGAGCAACTGGAGGCCTGGGGCTATGCGCCGCTGCGCATGATCAATCCGGGCGAGCCGACCAGCCTGCTGACCCTGCAGGGCGGCCACGGGCCCGAATACTGGTTCACCTTCCACAATTTCCAGGTGATCACCCGCTACAACCGCAGTCCCTTGTACGCCATGGCGGTCTACCAGCTGGCGCAGGCGATTGCCGCAGGCGTCGGCGACGACATGGCCGGCACGGATCAGCGTCGGTGAGGCAGGCCATCGCACGCCTGGCGGTGCTGGCAGGCCTGGCGCTGCTGGCCGGGTGTGCCGGACAGAAGGCCACCCGCCCGGTGGCCGAACCGGCGTCCGTACCGGCCAGCCAGCAGCATGGCTGGCTCCACCGGCACCTGTTCCACGATGACACCAGCCTGCCGCAGGATGAACGCTACAGCGAGCGCAGCGACAGCACCCCAGGCGGACCGCCACCAGCCTTCATCGCCACCTTGCCCGAGCCGGTACCGAAGGCGGAGCCGCGTTCGCCCTACGGCAACAAGTCGACCTACAGCGTGCGTGGCCGCACCTATCACGTGCTGCGCACGGCGGCCGGTTACGACCAGCGCGGCATCGCCTCGTATTACGGCAGCAAGTTCAACGGGTACAAGACCTCCGATCTGGAGGATTACGACATGTACAAGTTCTCCGCCGCCAGCAAGGTGTTGCCGCTGCCCAGCTATGCGCGCGTGACCAACCTGGCCAACGGCAAGAGCGTGATCGTAAGGGTCAACGACCGCGGGCCGTTCCACGAGAACCGCATCATCGACCTTTCCTATGCCGCCGCGGTGCGTATCGGCATCTGGCCGCGGGGTACCGGTCTGGTGGAGGTGCAGGGTATCGACACGTCCGGCAATACCCGGGAACTGCCGCCGCCGCCCGTGGTCTCACGCGGGTCCGCGCCTCCGGGCCTTTATCTGCAGGTGGGTGCTTTCGCCGATCCGGCCAACGCCGAACGCGTGGCCAGCCGGCTGCGCCGAGCCGGTCTGGCGCCGGTACATGTGGTCCAGGCCGTGGTCGGTGGCCGGCGTGTACAGCGCGTCCGGCTGGGGCCATTGCCCGACGTGGACACGGCCGACCGGGTCGCAAGCCGGGTCGAGCGGATGGGGCTGCCGCATCCCGAGGTCGCGGTAGACTGATGCATTAACTGATCGCGGCGCGAGCCGACGATTCATCTCTAAAGACCGGATAGATCATCGTGAAGAACCTGTTCCGCCGCCCACTTGTCGCATTCGCCGCGGTCGCGCTGACCGTCAGTGCCGCCGCCGCCCAGCAGACGCCGCCGCAGCCCATGCCGAAGCCGATGCCGGTGCCGCATCCGACGGTGCC
This sequence comes from Dyella sp. A6, assembly GCF_036320485.1. NCBI lineage: Bacteria > Pseudomonadati > Pseudomonadota > Gammaproteobacteria > Lysobacterales > Rhodanobacteraceae > Dyella > Dyella aluminiiresistens. The sequence goes on along the minus strand of NZ_CP132911.1, from coordinate 3,214,605 downwards.
GCAGATGCCGGTGCCGCCGCCGCCGGACGTGGACGGCCAGAGCTGGGTGCTGATGGACTACACGACCGGCCAGATCATCGCCTCGAAGAATCCGGACGAGCACCGCGCGCCGGCTTCGCTGACCAAGGTGATGACCGACTACGTGGTTTCGTCCGAGATCGCCGCCGGCTACATCCACGCCACCGACATGGTGACCATCAGCAAGCAGGCCTGGGAAGAGGGCGGCGCGGCCACCGACGGTTCCACCAGCTTCCTCAAGGAAGGCAGCCAGGTCTCGGTGGAGGATCTGCTCAAGGGCATGATCGTGCAGTCCGGCAATGACGCCGCGATCGCGCTGGCGCAGCACACCGCGGGTTCCCAGCAGGCCTTCGTGGGGCTGATGAACACCTATGCCAAGCAGCTTGGCATGACCGACACGCATTACTCCGACGTCAACGGCTACCCGATCGCGGATCACTACTCGTCGGCACGCGACATCGCCATCCTGACCCGGGCGCTGATCCACAACTACCCGACCGACTATGCGGTCTCCAAGATCAAGAAAGTCACCCTCAACGGCATCACCCAGCCCAACCGCAACATCCTGCTGTGGCGCGACCCCAGCGTGGACGGCGTGAAGACGGGCTACACCGCGGCTGCCGGCTACTGCATGGACGCCTCGGCCAAGCGCGGCGACGAACGCATGATCGCGGTGGTGATGGGCGCCAGCAGCGAGCACGCGCGCGCCGATTCGGCCATGGCCCTGCTCAACTACGGGTTCCGCTACTACAAGACCCACAAACTGTACGCAGCGGGCAAGCCGCTGGCCTCGCCGCGTCTGTGGAAGGGCGAAGCCAACCAGCTGCCGATCGGCGTGACCCAGGACGTGATGGTGACGGTCAAGACCGGCCAGTACGACAAGCTCAAGGCCGACATGGACATCCCCTCGACCCTGATCGCACCCTTCAAGAAAGGGCAGAAGATCGGCACGCTCGACATCAGCATGAACGGCAAGCCGCTGGAGACCGTGCCGCTGGTCGCGCTCGAGGACGCACCGCAGGGCGGTTTCTTCAAGCGCCTGTGGGACGCTATCCTGCTGTGGTTCCATCATGACAGCGACAAGTCCGGCGCGAAGCCGGCAGGCGGAAAATGATGCAGGAAATCGATTTCACCCAGGCCAAGCGTGACGGCAAGGGCTTCGTCTTTCCGGGCGAGTTCGAGATCACCGCGATGGGCGCGGCCGATGCCGACCTTAAGACGCGGGTACCGCAGATCCTCGAGGGCCTGGGTCTCCATGTGCTGCACGAGACCGTGCGGCACCGCCATTCACGTGAAGGCAATTTTCTCTCCGTTACGGTGAGCTTCCGCTGCGACACGCGCGAGCAGTACGACGCCGCGCATGCCGCCTTGCGGGCCGATCCGGGTATCCGCTACACGCTCTGACGGCCGGGGCCGCCGATCGCCTTGTGCGGGCGTATCGGTGGCCGCATCTTTCCCCGGTCCGTCGTCAACACCAGGTTTTGCCATGTCCCTTCCGCTCAAGATCCGCCGCCTCGGCCGCCAGCCCTACGAAGCGACCTGGAAGGCGATGAGCGCGTTCACCGACAACCGCACCGCGGACACGGTGGACGAATTCTGGCTGCTGGAACACGACCCCGTGTTCACCCTGGGCCAGGCCGGCAAGATGGAACACGTGCTGGCGCCGGGGAACATCCCGGTGGTTCCGGTCGACCGGGGCGGCCAGGTGACCTATCACGGGCCCGGGCAGATCGTGGGCTATCCGCTGATCGACCTGCGCCGGGTCGGGGTGGGCGTGCGCGAGCTGGTCAACCGGATCGAGCAGTCGCTGATCGATACGCTGGCGCACTGGAACATCGATGCGGTGCGCCGCGAAGGAGCGCCGGGCGTGTACGTGGACGACGCCAAGGTGGCCGCCCTGGGGCTGCGCGTGCGCCGTGGCTGCAGCTTCCATGGTCTGGCCTTCAACGTGAATATGGACCTGGAGCCTTACCACCGCATCAATCCGTGCGGCTACAAGGGTTTGGAGGTCACGCAGGTGCTAGACTTGGGCGGCCCGTCGCGGTTGGTCGACGTGGAGGACGTGCTGGTGGAGGAGTTCTGCCGCCAGTTCGGTTTCCATGCCGAGCCGGCTGCCCCCGTCATCCCCGAACTCCCCGCTCGCGTAGCGGTTTGAGCAAGCTATTAATGAGCGAAGCGCCCCTCTCCCCGAACAAGACCATCCCGATCAGTGTCGTCGCCGGTACCCCGGCGGCGGACAAGCAGCTCGGCAACGACAAGATCGCGCTCAACCGCGCCGGTTTCGACACGGCCGTGCCGACCCTGCGCAAGCCTTCGTGGATCCGCGTGCGGCTGCCGCAGGGCAATGCCGTGCAGCAGCTCAAATCGCGCCTGCGCGACAGCTCGCTGGTGACCGTCTGCGAGGAGGCGTCCTGCCCGAACATCCACGAATGCTTCAGCAAGGGCACCGCCACCTTCATGATCCTCGGCGAGGTGTGCACCCGCCGCTGCTCGTTCTGCGACGTGGCCCACGGCCGCCCGGCCGCACCCGATCCGTTGGAACCGGCACGCCTGGCCGAAACCATCCACGACATGCGCCTGCGCTACGTGGTGATCACTTCGGTGGATCGCGACGACCTGCGCGACGGCGGTGCCGAGCACTTCGCCAGCTGCATCCGCGCCGTGCGTCATGCCAGCCCGGACATCAAGATCGAGATCCTCACCCCCGATTTCCGCGGCAAGGGGCGCATGGAGCGCGCGCTGGAAGTGCTCAAGGATTTCCCGCCGGACGTGTTCAACCACAACCTGGAAACCGTGCCGCACCTGTATCGCGAGGTGCGCCCTGGTGCCGATTACCAGTGGTCGCTGGACCTGCTGAAGCGCTTCAAGGCGCAGCATCCGGACGTGCCGACCAAGTCCGGCATCATGCTGGGCCTGGGCGAGACCCGCGACCAGGTGCTGGAGACCATGCGCGACCTGCGCGCGCATGACGTCGAGATGATCACCATCGGCCAGTACCTGCAGCCCACGCCGCATCATCACCCGGTGGTGCGCTACTGGACCCCCGAAGAATTCGACGATCTGCGCAAGGAAGGCGAGGCGATGGGTTTCCATCACGTCGCCTCCGGCCCGCTGGTACGTTCGTCCTACCACGCCGACCTGCAGGCCCATGCGGCCGGCGTTACCGAGCACGCCTGAACGAGACCTCCATGACCTTCCGCCCCGCGCTCGCCCTCCTGATTGCCTTTGTCGTTGCCGCTCCCGTCTGTGCCGCCCAGTCCGCGGCCGACCTGGGGGCCAGCAAGCCCCGCCAGGCGTCCACGCTGCCGCTCAAGCCCACGGCCACCGAAGCACAGGCGGCGCAGCTTTCCGCGCGCTTCCTCACCCGCTTCCACTACGACGCGCAGCCGCTCGACGACGCGATGTCGGAGAAGATCTACAAGGCCTACTTCAAGATGCTGGACGGTGAGAAGGTCTTCTTCACCCAGCAGGACATGGCGAAGTTCGCGCAGTACAAGGACAAGCTCGACGACGCGATCTGGAACGAGGACCTGTCGGCTCCGTTCGACATCTTCAACCAGTACATCCTCAGTGCGGTCAACCGCATGGAGTACGCGCGCAGCCTGTTGAAGAAGGGTTTCGACTTCAACACCGACGAGACCTACAACTACGACCGCAAGCACGCCCAGTGGCCGAAGGACCAGGCCGCGCTGGACGCGTTGTGGCGCAAGCGCACCATGAACGACTGGCTGCGCCTGAAGCTCGCCGGCAAGACCGACGACCAGATCCGCAAGATCCTCGACAAGCGCTACAGCAACTACATCGACCGCGTGAAGCAGCTCGATGGCGAAGACGCGTTCCAGACCTTCATGACCGCCTATGCGGAGTCGACCGATCCGCATACCGACTACCTCGGCCCGCGCGAGGCGCAGAACTTCGACATCTCGATGAAGCTGTCGCTGGAAGGCATCGGTGCGGTGCTGCAGGCGCGCGACGACTACACCCAGATCCGCGAGCTGGTGCCGGGCGGCCCGGCGATCAAGTCGGGCAAGATCCACGTGGGCGACCGCATCGTGGCGGTGGGCCAGGGTGAAAGCGGACCGATGGTGGATGTCATCGGCTGGCGCCTGGACGACGTGGTGAACCTGATCCGCGGCAAGAAGAACACCGTGGTGCGGCTCGAGATCATTCCCGCCAGCACCGGCCTGGACGGCAAGCATGTGCTGGTGACCATGGTGCGCAAGAAGGTCACCATCGCCGAGCAGGCGGCCAAGAAGAAGGTCATCACGATCACCGACGGCGGCGTGACCCGCAAGATCGGCGTGATCGTGCTGCCTGCCTTCTATTCGGACTTCGCCGCACGCATGCGTGGCGACAAGAACTTCAAGAGCGCCACCCGCGACGTGGCCAAGTTGATCGGCGAACTGAAGGCCGAGGGTGTGCAGGGCATCGTCATGGACCTGCGCAACAACGGCGGCGGTTCGCTGTACGAGGCGAACGAGCTCACCGGCCTATTCATCGACAAGGGTCCGGTGGTGCAGGTGCGCGATGCCCGCGGCCAGGTCGACGTGCAGGGTGACGATCACCCGGGCATGGCCTGGAGCGGTCCGCTGGCGGTGCTGGTGAACCGTGGCACGGCGTCGGCGTCGGAGATCTTCTCCGCGGCGATCCAGGACTACGGTCGTGGCCTGATCATCGGTACGCCGACCTTCGGCAAGGGCACGGTGCAGAACCTGGTCGATCTTGACCGCTTCGCGCCGAACACCACCGGCAAGCCGCAGTATGGCGAGCTGAAGATGACCATTGCCGAGTTCTTCCGTATCAACGGCGGCTCCACCCAGCTGAAGGGCGTGACGCCTGACATCGAGTATCCGAAGAGCGGCGACGACAAGGAATTCGGCGAGTCGACCTACGACAATGCCCTGCCGTGGACGCATATCGCGCCGGCCAATTACAAGCCGGTGGCCGACATGCAGGCATGGCTGCCGCAGCTGCGGCAGATGCACCAGGCGCGCGTGGCCAAATCGCCGGCGTGGCAGTTGATGCTCGACGAGTTGGCGCAGTACAGGAAGATGGCGGCGCGCACCACGGTGTCGCTGAACTTCGCCAAGCGCGAGGCCGAGCGCAAGCAGCTCGATGCCATCCAGGCCAGCTTCCGTGCTCGCCAGAAGGCGATCAGTGGCAACGACGCGGCCCTCAGTGACGCGGACACCAACCTCGACGACGGCTTGAATCCGGGCGAGCGCAGCCTGAAGCAGGAGCTGAAGGACGAGCAGGACGCCAAGAAGGCGCCCGATCCGGTCCTGCACGAGACCGCGCACATTCTGTTCGACGCGATCGGCCTGATCCAGCACGACCCGAAGCTGGCGGCCGAGGTGGAACCCTACGGCGGCAAGTTCGACCATGTCGCCGTCGCTACGCTGGCGGCCAAGGCACCGGCCGCGGCGGCATCGACCACGCACTGACCCGCCCGGGTCCGGCAACAAAAAAGGCGGCGCTCAGCGCCGCCTTTTTTGTGGGTCCCCTCCGTCGGGTCCGCCGAACTCAGGAACGGTGGTGTGAAGCAGCCTTGCGCCTGGCACGCTGCTCCGCTTCCCAGTGCTGGAAGGCGGTGATCCGCGGCTCGTCGCGCAGCAGCATCGAGTGTGGGTCGATGGTCACCAAGGCGTCTGCCGGCACGGACAGGCTGCCGTGACCATCGGTCATCGCCACCGTATGCACGCGGCCGTTCACCTGCACGTCCACCGGCATCGGGAACGGCAGGTCGTGCGGTACTACCCAGCGCAGGTCCAGCGTGTTGCCATGGCGCTGCGTCTCCAGCTTCGGCAGTGCCGCCTGGTACAGGTAGACGTTGAAGAACCAGTCGAGCTTCCGGCCGGTGACCTTGTCGACGATGCGCATGAAGTCGTGGGTCGTGGCGTACTGCGGCATGAAGTTGCCGGGTTTCGGATCGGGACGCCCGTACACCAGCAGGCGGATGCTGTCGCAGAACGCCTGATCGCCGATCAGGTGGCGCAGCGTCTGCAGCATCAGCGCGCCCTTGTTGTAGATGTCCTGGCCGGGGCCGCCGCGCGCGTCGTCGTAGACCTGCTCCTCGGTGCGGCTGGTGCCCGAGACCATCGGGTGATGGTTGCGGATCAGCAGGCGCAGCCGGTGCATCCAGCTGTAGTACTCGGCGTCGCCGTCCAGGTATTGCGCGTACAGCGGCTGCATGTAGGTGGCGAAACCCTCGTGCAGCCACATGTCGTCCCAGTTGGCATTGGTCATCTGGTTGCCGAACCACTCGTGCGAGAACTCGTGCTGCAGCAGCGAGTCGAAGCCGCTGCCGTCCAGTGCGTAGTGGTTGCCATAGGCGTTGATGGTCTGGTGCTCCATGCCCAGGTACGGCGTTTCCACCACGCCCATCTTCTCGTCGCCCCACGGATACGGTCCAATTCTGGCCTCGAAGAAGCGCAGCATCTTCGGGAACTGGGCGAACAGTTGTTCGGCCTTGGCCTTCTCGCCCGGCAGGTACCAGTAATACAGCGGAATCGTGTTGCCGAAGCGGCTGTGGTAGCTGCCTTTCAGCTCGTGGTACGGGCCGACATTGATCGAGACGGCATAGGTGGTGGGGTGCTTCGCGCGCCAGTGGTAGGTGCGCGTGTCGCCCTGTTCGGTCACGTCCACCAGCACGCCATTGCCTGGTGCCACCAGCGGCTTGGGTACGGTCACGTACAAATCCACCAGGTCGGGCTTGCCGTCAGGCTGGTCGATGCAGGGCCAGAACAGGTCGCAGCCTTCGCCTTCCACTGCGCTGCCGACCCAGGGCTGGCCGTCTTTCGTGTGGCTCCATACGAAACCGCCGTCCCATGGCGCGTGCCTGGCGACGTGCGGCTTGCCGCCATACACGATGGTGGCGCTGACCTTGCCGCCGCGGACCACGCTGTGCGGCAACTGGATGCGCAGACGACCTTCCGGATTGCTCCATGCGCCGGCAGGCAGGGCCTTGCCGTCCACGCTGATCGCGCGCACCGGCAGGTTGCGATCCAGGTCCACCAGCAGCACGTCGGTGCTCTGTAGTGCGCTGAAGGTGAGCGTGGCCTTGCCGTCGATGCTCTGCGTGCGCGGGTGTACCGCGATGCGCAGCACGGCATGGTCGAAATGCACGAGCCTCTGCGCGGCTGGTTCCGGTGTGCCGGAGTCGCGGGTGAGTGCAGTCAGTGGCGGCTGCTGGACGGTCTGCGACGTCGCGGCATGGGCGAGTGTGGTGCTGCCCAGTCCGAGGGCCAGACTCAGCGCGAGCAGGTGAGGGCGCATGGTGTGTTTCTCCACGGGTACGAACCCTGCACCATGCCACGGCGGCTGTTGGGGCGGTATCGCCGGAAGTCATGACTTGGGGTGGTTTCTGCCTGGGCAGGTCACAGGGGGCGTGCTGCCGTGTTGACGGGGTGTTTTCGAGCGCCTTTCGGCGCCCGAGTCACTTTTCTCTGCATGGCCAGAGAAAAGTAAGGCGGTTTCTATGATCAAGTGCACCACCCCACGACAAGGTGATGCATGGGTCAGCACTATGGACATCTGAGCGCCGAAGAACGGGGCGCGATCATGGTCGGCAAGGCTCGGGGGGAGAGTGCCCGGCAGCTCGCCCTGATGCTGGGTCGCTCACCCAGCACGATTTCGCGGGAGCTGGCTCGCAATGGTCACCAGGAACCGTCCGTCCTGCCTCGGATGGGTCGGCCAAGGTTGAGCTACGACGCCAGTCGAGCCGGCCAACGCGCCCGGCGCCTGGCACGTAAGCCGCGGCGCGAGCGCAAATTGCGGCGGGACGGTCAGCTGTGGTGCCTCGTGCGCCGCTTGCTGGGCAAGGGCTGGTCACCTCAACAGGTGAGTCGCACACTGCGGCGTCATCACCCGGATGAGCGAGCCAAGCACGTGTCGCACGAGACGATCTACACCGCGATCTATGCCGCGCCACGCGGCGAACTGCGGCGGGGCCTGGTCGCACTTCTGCGGCAGCACAAATGTGCGCGTCGGCCGCGTGGTCAGGGTGCGAACCGGCGCGGCCGGATGCACGACTTGCCGAGCATTCATGATCGTCCACTCGAAGCCAATGAACGGCTGTTGCCCGGCCACTGGGAAGGCGACTTCATCAAAGGCGCCCGTAACCGATCCTCGGTGGGCGTACTGGTGGATCGTCGGACACGTTTCCTGAAGCTGGTGAGGATGGAGGGGTGTTTGGCGGAGGATGCGCTGAAAGGCTTCAGCCGCGCATTCCGGCCGCTGCCACCGGAACTGCGCCAGACGCTGACTTACGATCAGGGCAAGGAAATGGCGCTCTACCGGACGCTATCGGAGCGCACTGGATTAGCGATCTACTTCGCCGACCCACGTAGCCCTTGGCAACGCGGCATCTGCGAGAACACCAATGGCCTGCTGCGCCAATACCTGCCTAAAGGTACGGACTTGTCGGTCTACAGCCAGAAGCAGCTCGACGCGATCGCCCGACGCATGAACCTCCGGCCACGTGCCACTCTCGATTACCACTGCCCTGCAGAAATGTTCATCCGTGCCATGGGCAGAGATGATCTGGCCGATGCCATCGATGGTGCACTTCTAGATTGACACCGCCTAACCAAAAGAGAAGCCACCACGATGGCGCGCCCTCCGGCCATCCTGCTCTGCGGGTACGCGGGCGGGTTGCGGGGTTTTTCGACGGGACTCCTGTCCCGGCGAAAAACTGGCCGGCTTCCCTGCCGGCCATCCTGCGGACTTTCCTCCACCCACCCGCCGCGCCATAGGGGCCCCGGGTAGAGCAGCGCGCTCCCAGCGCGCACTTTTCAGAAGAGCCGAAGCAAGAGCCACCGTGCATAACGCCCTGCGCTCTGCTGTTGCTTCTGTGCGCAGGATGCGCGCTGCTCGTCGGGTGGTGAGGTGGGGACGATCAGGCCGCACAGCGGGCGCCGCCATGGATGGCGGTGCCTTTTCGACCGGGCAGGAAGCCTGGCCGAAAAGCCCGGCTACGCCTCACGGACTCGTAGGGCAGGATGCCCGGAGAGCGCCGCACCGGGGTGCCCTTTCTCTTTGGGCACACAAAGAGAAAGGAACTCGGGCTGCGGCAGCAGCACGAAACCGCTTTGTTCTTTGCGGCAGCGATTCGAACTCGCCCACGTCCCACACGGACAAAAGCGAAACCTCAACCCTTCCCGTAGCGCTGCTGCAGCAACGCGAACAGCGCCCGCAACCCCATCGCCTCGCCGCCGCGCGGTCGGCCCGGACGATTGGCGTCGTTCCAGGCGTAGGTGTCCAGATGCAGCCAGGGCAGGCCGTCGGGCACGAAGCGTTCGAGGTACAGCGCAGCGGTGATCGCGCCGCCATGGCGCGACGGGCCGCTGTTGGCGAAGTCGGCCAGGTAGGAGTCGAGCATCTTGCGGTAGGGACGCCACAGCGGCAGGCGCCACAGCGGATCTTCCACTGCCTGACCGGCGGCCAGCACGGCGTCGGCGAGGCGGTCGTCGTTGGCGAACAGGGCCGGCAGGTCCGGGCCCAGCGCCACGCGGGCGGCACCGGTCAGGGTGGCGAAGTCCACCATCAGGTCGGGCTTCTGCTCGGCACCGTAGGCCAGTGCGTCGCACAAAATCAGGCGGCCCTCGGCGTCGGTGTTGTCGATCTCCACGCTGTGGCCGGCGCGGGTCACGATCACCTCGCCGGGGCGGAAGGCATTGCCGGCCACGGCATTCTCGACCGCGGGCACCAGCAGGGTCAGCCGTACCGGCAGCTTCGCCTGCATCACCAGGCCGGCCAGGGCGATCGCATGGGCGGCACCGCCCATGTCTTTCTTCATCCAGCGCATGCCGTCGGCCGGTTTCAGGTCCAGGCCACCGGTGTCGAAGCACACGCCTTTGCCGACCAGCACCAGTTTCGGATGATCGGCCTTGCCCCAGCTCAGTTCGATCAGTCGCGGTGCGCGGTGGCTGGCGCGGCCTACCGCGTGGATGGTGGGGAAGTTCGCCTTCAGCAGTTCGTCGCCGACCCAGTCGCGCACCTTCGCCTTGTGTGCCTTGCCCAGCATCTTGATGGCATCGCCCAGCTGCTCGGGGCCCATGTCCTCGGTCGGCGTGTTGACCAGGTCGCGCACCAGCGCGGTGGCTTCGGCCAGCGGCTGCACGGTGGCGAGCACGGCCTTGTCGACGGCCAGCGTGGCGGGTTCGCGCCCGGCCTTGCGATAGCGGGTGAAAGCGTAGGCGCCGAGTGCCCAGCCGAGTGCCGTCTGCACCGGGTCCAGCGACATGCCGTCGGTGGCGAGCTGGTAGACGCCCTTGGGCAGGGTGGCCGGCAGGGCGGCCAGCGCGGCCAGTGGCGCGTGGGCGTCCACGCCTGCCAGTACACGTGCCAGGCGACCGTTTGCATCGGGCAGCAGCGCGACGCTGCCGGGCTTCGCGTCGAATCCGTTGAGATCGAGCCAGCGCGCCTGCGCGACATCGAGGCGCGTGCGCGCGGCGGCGAGGCCGGACGGGTCGATCGCTTCGATGGCGATGCGTTGGCGGGGGGCGGACGAGCGGTCGATCAGTGCGGACATGCGGGCTCCTCATGACACCAGGCGGCGGGGATCGCCAGGCGGTTGATTCGACCGCACATGATGCGCGCTTTCGGCAGGCCTGCCTATGCCTTGCCGACGGAGCCGCCGTGCCGGTCGAGCCAGTCGGCCAGTTCGGTCAGGTCGTGCAGGTCGAGATCGGGCGGCGCGCCCAGGGCGTCGGGCCAGGCTTCGCCGGCACGGTTGATCCATGCCGTGCGCATGCCGGCATCGCGGGCGCCGGCGATGTCCAGCGCGGGGTCGTCGCCCACGTGCAGGATCGTGTCGGGTGCCACGCCCAGCCGTTCGGCGGCCGCCCGGAAGATGCGCGGATCGGGTTTGGCGACGCCGGTGTCGCGGGCGCAGACGTGGTGGACGAAATGCGCGTGCACGCCGGTCAGTTCCAGGTCGGCATTGCCGTTGGTCAGGCTGGCCAGCGGGCGCAGTGCGGCCAGTCGTGGCAGCGCTGCCGGCACGTCGGGAAACAGCTCGACGCTGTTGCGCGCGTTGAAGTACACGTCCCACAGCGCTTCCAGCGGCGCTTCATCGATGCCGCAGGCAGCGAACGCGCGGCGCATGGTGATGTGCCGCTGCGTGGTGAAGTCGTGGGCCAGGTCGGGCCGCTCGACGGCGACCTGTGCACGCAGCTCGCGCATGGCCGGAATCGGCCATGCGCGGGCAACCTCGGGATGGTGCGCCTGCAGCCACGCGTCCAGCTCGCGGTCGGCACGTTCCAGCGCCGGTCGTACCGGCCACAGGGTGTCGTCCAGGTCGAGCGTCAGCGCAAGGATGCGCACGGTCAGCGTGCGCTGAGGCGCAGCACCTGGCCCGGGCGCACGGTGTTGTTGCCAAGGTGGTTCCAGCGGCGCAGCTCGGCCACGTCCACCGAATGCCGGCGGGCGATGGAGTACAGCGTCTCGCCGGCGCGCACCGTATACGTCGGACCACGCCGCGTGACGGCCACATGGCGATGTTCGGTGTGCGGGCGATCCGCGCTCACGTAGCTGTACGAGCGCACATGGGCGAAGTCGTGGCCACGGCTGCCCGCATCCGCCACGGTGACCGCATCGGCATGCACGTGATCGAGACTGGTCGGCGCCGGCGGAACCGGCTTGGCGATCACGCTGCTGCGCACGTCGGCCAGCTTCGCTTCCTCACGCTCATGCGCACGCCGCTCGGTGGCAGCCGCCATCGATGCCGCTGCCGCGGTGCGCGCGGCCTGCCGGCGTGCCTGGCGCTCGGCCAGTGCGCGACGCGCGGCCAGAGCCTGTGGCGAGGTCGGTTCGGACGACGCCAGCGAGGAATAGGTGGCGCCCGGCGCGGCGATCGGCGAACGGGCCGGCCTGGTCGGCCCGTAGGCGCCGCCGGTCTCGGCCAGGATGCGGGCACGACGTGCACCGTCCAGCGAAGCCAGCCGGGTGCCTTCGCTGTACGGCAGCAGGTGATGCTCGCGCAGCACGGCCTTGCCGCGCGCGCTCTGGGTGAAGTCGACGAACGACTGCACCGCCGCCGCGTGCGGGTCGCCCGGACGCGTCACCAGGTAGATCGGCGTGAACAGCGGGTAGCGGCCGCTGGCGACGTTGCCCAGCGTGGGCGTGCTGCCGTCGATGCGCAGCATCTTAAGGTGCGGGTTGCCCAGCGCGCTGGACAGGGTGGTCACGCCTAGCGAATGCGGGTCCAGCGCCACGCCCTGTTCCAGCGAGGTGGTGCTGAGGTACAGGCGCGGCGAGAACACCGGCTGGCTGCCGCGGCCGAACACCAGGCTGCGCAGGCTGTATTCGACGCCGTCACCGGGACTGGCCACCGCATATACCTGGATGCGTGCGTTCGGGCCGCCGACCTGGTCCCAGTTGGTGATCTTGCGGAAATAGATGTCGTGCAGTTGCTTCAGGGTGATGCCGCTGACCGGGTTGCCGCGGCCGGTGATCACCACCAGTCCGTCCCATGCCACCGGGGTGAAGGTCAGGCTGCGGTCTTCCGCGCTGCCGTCGCTGCCGCGCACGCTGCCAGCGATGTCGGCACTGCCGTTGCTCACTGCGTCGATGCCGGCGGCGGTGTTGAACGACTGGCCCACCAGCCGGCCGTGGCCGGCACGATGCCAGGCGCTGGCCATGCCCTCGACCACGCCGCGGGCGGTCACGATGTCGCCGCTCCAGGTCAGGGTCTGGGTGGCCGCGAAGGCGGTAGTGGCGACACTGGCGCCGAGCAGGGCGACGTAGAGCAGGCGGGTGGGACGGACGGGCATGAGGATGAGTGACCTGGCGGAATGATTGAGTAGTTCGGAGCGTGCCGTCATTGCGACATGCATGCAGTGATGCAATCGCGGTATTTCAGCCGTGGCGCCTGAAAACATCAAGCCGTGTCATGAGCTTGCGTTAAGGATCGGCGCGCGAAGGCAAACTGGTGCGTTCAGAAAATCGTGCTTGTCGATGTGCCTTGGGCGACGCGTTGCGCGCCGCCCACAGAGTGCCGCTTCAGGGAATCGGCACGTAGCTCAGGCCGTTGCGTCCGGCGACCACCAGCACCAGCTGTCGCGGTCGCACGCCGGCCAGCCGGCGGATATCGCGGATGCTGGTGACGCGGTAATTGCCCACCGCGACCACGATGTCGCCGACACCCAGCCCGGCCTGCGCGGCTGCGCTGTCGGCCCGCACCGCGCTCACCGCGACGCCGGCCACGCCCTGGTTGCGCTGGTTCTCGTCCAGCTCGCTGAAGGTCACGCCTGCCAGGCGCGGGTCCAGCTCGCGGCCTTCCACCGTGGCCAGTTTCTCCAGCGCCAGCGTGGCATCCACCTGATGGTCGCCGTGCCTGCCGTGCACGGTGAGGTGCAGCACGGTGCCGACCGGCTGCAGGCCTTCGGTGTTGTGCAGCTGCTGGCTGTCGTGCAACGGCTTGCCGTCCAGTGCGGTGATCACGTCGCCGATCTGCAGCCCGGCCCGGTCGCCCGACGAGCCGCGCGTGACATTGGTCACCACCACGCCCTCGTCATCGAGCAGGCCCAGCATGCGCGCGATGCGCGGGCTGATGTCGCGGGTCTGTATGCCCAGCGTGCCGCGGCTGACCTTGCCGTGCGCGATCAGCTGCTTCATCACCTCGGCGGCAAGGTTGGAGGGAATCGCGAAGCCGATGCCCACGTTGCCGCCCGACGGCGAGAAGATCATCGAGTTGATGCCGACCAACTGGCCGCGCAGGTTCACCAGTGCGCCGCCGGAATTGCCGGGGTTGATCGAAGCGTCGGTCTGGATGAAGTTCTGGTAGCCCGAGCCGCCCAGGCCCGAACGCCCCAGCGCGGAGACGATGCCGGAGGTGACCGTCTCGCTGAGTCCGAACGGTTCGCCCACCGCCACCACGAAGTCGCCCACGCGCAGCTTCGATGAGTCGGCCAGCGGCAGTGCCTGCAGGTGGTCGGCGTCGATCTTCACCACGGCGATGTCGGTGGCCGGGTCGGTGCCGACCAGGTGCCCCTTGAAGCTGCGGCCGTCCTGCAGCGTCACGGTGATGTCGTCGGCGCCGCCGACCACATGGTTGTTGGTGAGGATGTAACCCTTGGTCGCGTTAACGATCACACCCGAGCCCAGACTCTGCTTCACCTTCTCGCGCGGCGTGCCGGACAGGCCGAAGAACTGGCGGAATACCGGGTCGTCGAAATACGGGTTGCGCACCGCCACGCGGGTCCGGGTGGAAATGTTCACCACGGCCGGGGTCACGTGCTGCAGCATCGGCGCCAGCGAGGGCAGCGGTTGCCCGTTCACCTCGGGCGGCATGCCGGCATGGCCGGCGGCGGACAGGGTGCCGCCGAGCAGGGCGACGAACGCGGCGGCAAGCCAGCGTGACGGACGGTGACGTTGGGGCATGGACTCCTCCTGCATGCGCGATCAAAAGCGGCGCTGTTTCGACTCGCGTCGGCGGCTGCGGTTCCTTGCGGAAATTTGGTGTCAACCACTTTACATCGACCGGTCCCGGGTTTAACTTGCAGCATCACCAGTGACCACAACATCTTGTGTGTCCGTCAGGATGACCAGCCCAGATGCAGGTGGAAAGCGCCAAGTCGTCGGGGCGGGGGAATTTTAGAATCCAGCGGGCGCGCAGCCGCCCGGGAGATCGTGAAACGATGACTACCGTGCGTGCTCCAGCCGCTCAGCGTGACGTTGCAGAAATTCCACTGCAGCCGGCTTCGCAGGACATCTGGGACAAGAAATACCGTCTGCGTACCAAGCTGGGCGAACCGGTCGACGCCGACGTCGACGGCACCTGGCAGCGCGTCGCCCATGCCCTGGCCGAGGTGGAGGCCACGCCCGAACTGCGCGAGCACTGGAACGAACGCTTCCTGTGGGCGCTGCGTCACGGTGCCATTCCCGCCGGCCGCATCACCTCCAACGCCGGCGCGCTGGCGCACAAGCCGGCTACGTCCACCATCAACTGCACGGTGTCCGGCACCATCCACGACTCCATGGACAACATCCTGGAGAAGGTGCACGAGGCGGGCCTCACGCTGAAGGCCGGCTGCGGCATCGGCTACGAATTCTCCACGCTGCGTCCGCGCGGCGCGTACGTGTCGGGTGCGGGTGCCTACACCTCCGGCCCGCTGTCCTTCATGGATATCTACGACAAGATGTGCTTCACCGTGTCGTCGGCCGGCGGTCGCCGCGGCGCGCAGATGGGCACCTTCGATGTCAGCCATCCGGACGTGAAGGAATTCATCCGCGCCAAGCGCGAAGACGGTCGCCTGCGCCAGTTCAACCTGTCGCTGCTGGTCACCGGTGGCTTCATGGAAGCGGTCGAGCACGACCAGGACTGGCCGCTGGTGTTCCCGGTGCACGTGAAGGAAAAAGGCGAGCTGGACCTGGACGATCCCGCCCAGGTGGTGTGGCGCGAATGGCCCACCCACCAGAACTACGTGGAGCGCGAGGACGGCTTGGTCGCCTGCAAGATCTACGGCCACATCCGCGCGCGTCACCTGTGGGACATGATCATGGTCTCCACGTACGACTACGCGGAGCCGGGCTTCATCCTGATCGACATGGTCAACGAGATGAACAACAACTGGTGGTGCGAGCACATCCGCGCCACCAACCCCTGCGGCGAGCAGCCGCTGCCGCCGTACGGCTCGTGCCTGCTCGGTTCGGTCAACCTGACTAGGTTCGTGCGCGACCCGTTCGGCCCCAAGGCCCGTTTCGACTGGGACGAGTACCGCGAGGTGGTGAAGGTGTTCACCCGCATGCTCGACAACGTGGTCGAGATCAACGGCCTGCCGCTGCAGCAGCAGCGCGACGAGATCATGAACAAGCGTCGCCACGGCATGGGCTTCCTGGGCCTGGGTTCCACCCTGTCCATGCTCAAGATGCGCTACGGCACGGCCGAGGCAGTCAGCTTCACCGAAGACGTCTCGCGCGAAATGGCCGTGGCCGGCTGGGAAGTCGCGCTCGACCTGGCCAAGGAAAAGGGCGCCGCGCCCGTGCTGGCCAAGGACTACACCGTCACCGGCGACATGCTGCGCAAGCGCCCCGAGATGGTCGGCGACGGCTGGAAAGTCGGCGACAGCATTCCCGGCCGCGTGCTGCACGCCAAGTACAGCCGCTACATGCAGCGCATCGCCAGCGTGGCGCCCAACCTGGTCAAGCAGCTGGCCGAGACCGGTGCGCGCTTCACCCACCACAGCTCGATCGCGCCCACCGGCACCATTTCCCTGTCGCTGGCCAACAACGCCAGCAACGGCATCGAGCCCAGCTTCGCCCATCACTATTCGCGCAACGTCATCCGCGAAGGTCGCAAGACCAAGGAAAAGGTCGAGGTCTACAGCTACGAGCTGCTGGCCTACCGCGCGCTGATCAACGCCGACGCGATGCCGTTCTCCGACGACCCCAAGGCCAAGCTGCCGGACTACTTCGTCGCCGCCGACGACATCTCCCCCAAAGAGCACGTGGACATTCAGGCCGCGTCGCAGAAATGGATCGACTCGTCCATTTCCAAGACCGCCAATGTGCCTACCGACTACCCCTACGAAGACTTCAAGGACATCTATTTCTACGCCTACAAGCAGGGCCTGAAGGGATGCACCACCTTCCGTTTCAACCCCGCTGCATTCCAGGGTGTGCTGGTGAAGGAAGCCGACCTTGCGAACACCCTCTACCACTTCGAACTGGAAGACGGTAGCGTTATCGAACTTCGCGGCAACGAGGAAGTGGAATACGACGGCGAAATGCATACTGCCGCCAACCTCTTCGACGCCCTGAAGGAAGGGTATTACGGCAAGTTCTAGCTCCATCGAAGTTTCACGGAAACATCAAACCACTGCCCGAGGGGAAGACCCGCATGTCCACTGATCCCGTAGTCGAAGCGCAAGACAGCGCCGCGCCGGCCGCCCCCGCGGCGGCGGACGCTCCTGCCGCTGCTGTCGCGGCACCTGCCAAGAAAAAACCGGCCAAGAAGGCGGTGAAGAAGGCGGCTGCCAAGAAAGCCGCGCCGAAGAAAGCTGCCGCCAAGAAGGCCGCCGCCAAGAAAGCGGTGAAGAAAGCTGCCGCCAAGAAGGCCGCGCCGAAGAAGGCCGCAGCCAAGAAGGCGGTGAAGAAGGCTGCCGCGAAGAAGGCCGCGCCGAAGAAGGCTGCCGCCAAGAAAGCGGTGAAGAAGGCCGTCGCGAAGAAGGCTGCGCCGAAAAAGGCCGCCAAGAAGGTTGTCGCCAAGAAGGCGGCCAAGAAGGTGGCCAAAAAAGCCGCCGTGAAGAAAGCGGCGCCGAAGAAGGCCGCCGTGAAGAAAGCCGCCGTCAAGGCGGTGAAGAGGTCCACTGCCAGCAAGAAGGCGACCGTGAAGGCGGCCAAGAAGCCCGCCAAGAAGGCCGCCGGCAAGAAAAAGAAGTAAGCACCCACACGCCCGGCCCGGTCGCGAGCCGGGCCGGGCGTGCTTTTTCCAGTGCCGCGCGCCGCCATCCCAACCAGGAATAAAAACATCATGGCGATCAAGATCGAAAAGAAGATCACGGGTTACAACGTCGTCAAACCCGAAGACAAGGCCGCGCCGGCCGTCACCGACCAGCTCAAGGCCGCCGCCAAGCCGGCCGAGCCCAAGCAGGCCGAAGTCATCCAGATGCACGAGAGCGTCGAGCGCCCCGAGCAGCTCATCGGCTCCACCTTCAAGATCAAGTCGCCGCTGTTCGAGCACGCGCTGTACGTCACCATCAACGACATCGTGCTCAACCCCGGCACCAAGTACGAGCAGCGCCGCCCCTTCGAGATCTTCATCAACTCGAAGAACATGGACCACTTCCAGTGGATCGTGGCGCTTACCCGCATCATCTCCGCCGTGTTCCGCAAGGGCGGCGACGTCACCTTCCTGGCCGAAGAGATGAAGGCCGTGTTCGACCCGCGCGGCGGCTACTTCAAGGCCGGCGGCGTCTACATGCCCAGCATCGTCGCCGAGATCGGCGCGGTGATCGAGCAGCACATGAAGAACATCGGCCTGATCCACGATCCGGAAATGGACGAGTCCACCCGCCAGCTCATCGCCGAAAAGCGCGCCGCCTACGAACAGCAGACCGCCGGCACGTCGAGCAGCAGCGAACCGGCCGCCGAAGCTTCCGGCAGCGGCAGCGAATCCAGCGCCAGCGGCTTCCCGCCCGGTGCCACCCTGTGTGCCAAGTGCAATACCCAGGCGCTGGTGCTGATGGACGGGTGCCAGACGTGTTTGAACTGTGGGTATTCGAAGTGCGGGTGAGTGAGGCTCGCAGTAGGAAGTGAAGCAAGAAGGGCGGCCGTGAGGCTGCCCTTTTGCTTTTTGTGACTGGCAAAAAGCATAGTGGGATTAGGTTGTCGAGTTAGGCTGCGGAGAAAAGAATAAGTCATTGATTTATGTATGCCTCAAGCTTGGCTTGAGGTCTGATTTTCAGGATTATGCTGCTGTATTAGACTGCATTTTGAAATCTACTTTGAGTTCAGCAGTGAAAGCGCCGAGCCGTCGCAATGATCAACACGTACGTCAGGAAGCGGAGCAACCTGATTGACTGAGTCGAGCCACCACGGATACTCAACGAAGTGCCCTGGCATCCGGATAACGGCGTTGATCCGGATGCCAGGGCACTTCGTTGTTCAAAGAGGCGCGCCGCAGTTGCTGCAGCGCGCTTCGATCGGAACACTGACGGCATTCAATCGCGCGCTGCTCGACGCTCTCCCTCCCGAACTACACGTTCAAGTTGACCGCGCGCCGTCATGTCGCGAAAACCTATCCGCGCGAAGCGCGGCAACTTAACTTATGAGTTAGCTGTCAAATGGAGCCTTCGTGGAAATTCGCGCCGCAAATCCGAACGATTTCCATGGGGCGTTGGCCGTCCAACACGCCGTCATCGCGCGGGATCATCCGTACGAATACGCGCGGAACATCCTTTGCTCGGGCACGGTCAACCTAGTCGCAGTTCATGACGGTGCCATCGTAGGCTTCATCTCTGTCTTGCTCGGTGGGCTAAATCCGAACGGTCAGCACTTATGGGAACGACTGCGGCCTTACCTTGCCTTTGTCGGTGTGCTGCCCGAACTGCAAGGCCAACATGTTGGAGCTGAGCTCATTCGGCACGCACTACAACTGAGCGACCCGCGCGCCACTTCTGGCATGTGGCTCGAATGCCCGGAGAGCGCCTCAACGTTCTACGAAAAGGTTGGTTTCGTCCGTGTAACGCCAGAAGCTATTCAACAACACACCGGCTTGTCTCCAAAAGGGCCGGTCTACCGACTCGCAAGCAAGCCATTGGTAGGCTAGCAGCTAACATCTCGTTCAAGGCGAACGCGCTGACGCGCGCCGCTTAACTCAAGCGTTAGGCGTTAGAAGCATGCGTGTTTGGCTAATTGTGCGATGGGCACTCATTGCTGCGTCAGCGGTTGGCGCATTCTTCGTGCCGCTTGGTCCTCAGGCATCGCCACCCATCGGGTGGGGTGCGTTGCTGGCCATCTTCGCATTCTGCTCACTTGGCCCGCTGTTCGTTCTCGGACTTCAAGTCATCAACCCACGCTCGCCAAAGGCGTGGCTTCGCCCTTCATGGCACCTCAACCCGTTCAACTTTCGGCAGCCTCTTCAGTTCTTCCATTTGGGCGCCTACATCTGCTTGGCACAGGCACTTGTCGTTTTAGTTCGCCTGGTCTTCTCACAAACCTCGTTCTATGTTGAGGCACTGGTGCCTCTGGCCATGGCCGCCGGCGTCCTCCTTGGCCTTAAGCTAGTCATGTTGGTATTCCGCGCAAAAATCGAGCGTGGCGCCTAACATCCCGTTCAAGGCGGACGCGCGTACCGCGCGCCGCTTAACTCCAGCGTTAGGCGTCAAGGGAAATGACATCATTCATCGACAAGCTCCATGACGCTTCCTTGGCCACCGTTGCCTTCGACTGGAAGGCGCGCACGTGCAGCTTCAATTTTTCAGGTGCGCCACAGAGCCTTGAGCCGTTTAGCGTCATCTTCGGCAACGTTACCAAGCTAGTTGTTCCCGCATCCTACCCTTGGGGTTCGTCGATCTCGGTGTTGGAGTTTCGCGACAAAGGCGAGGGGCTTTACGAGCTTGCCATGCAGTCTGGCGACACAATCGTGATCGTGGCGCCTAACATTTCGTTCAAGGCGGACGGCTCCGCCACCGCTTAACTCCAGCGTTAGACATCATGGAATACATCGACGTCATGTGGCACCACGAAAGGAATCAAGACCCCATCCGTCTCGTCTCCGAGCTGGACGCGCAACGCTATGAAGTACGCAAGCTTGAGTTTTTCCGTAGTGGTGCGGTCGGCTTCGCACGCCCTGGTCAGCAGTCCGAAGGTACCGAGCTTGGTGAGTTGCCAGTTCCGCCCTTGGCGGAGATCAACGCATCATCTGAGTTCAGCGGCACCCCCATCGCCGGCACAGCATTCGAGCAACTGTGGCACGAGCATGTATCGCAGCGTGTCTAACTACTCGTTCAAGGCGGACGCGCAGGAAAAACAGGGGGCAGAGTTCACTTTCTCGTAGAGCCTGCCTTGCTCCTTTCCCCTTTTTAGGGCGGCAAAAGAGGGCGGAGGGAATTAGGTGCTCAGTGACGTGTCACTTCCCCTTGTCAGCCCCAAGCCAGCGCATCTCGCAATACGAATCCGCCACCACCCACGCCGCCGCCGTCAGTACCCAGGTCGCATAGGTCTCGCCCCAGTGGAAGGCGCTGACATGGCCCCTGGCGACCATCGGTAGCCAGATCAGCAGCAGGAACAGACCCATCATCACGGCCGATAGGGTGGCAGCCAGCCGGTCCAGCACGTTGAGCAGGATCGCCGCGCCCGCGGCGAGGTAGGCGCTGCCGGTCAGGTAGGCCCAGAACACCGGTGCATGCAGCCAGTGGGGAATCAGCGGGGCGGTGAGGTTGAGATAGACGAAGTGCGAGAAGCCGAAGCCGAGCAGCGCCAGGCCGTAGAGCACGCGCGCCATGCGCAGGCCACGCTGGCCGACGGCGAAGCCGAGTCGGCGCCGGTCCGCGTCGGTGGCGAACCACGCGTATAGCACCCAGGTGCCGGCCACGACCACCGCCATTTCGCTGCAGTACTGGTACGAGCCTTCGGTGAGCGGCGCGCGGATGATCATCGGCAGCTTGAACACCAGCAGCCACAGCAGCGCGTAGATGAACAGCACGCGCGCCGCCAGCGAATGCGTGCGCGATCCGAACAGGCCGACTCCGCATGCCAGCGCGACCACGGCGCACAGATACGACAGAAGCGTGGCATCGGGCACGTGATCGAACACCGGCTGCCATATCGCGGTGAAGCTGCCTTCGATCAAACCCAACAGGCCCAGGGCGATCAGGGTTGCCGCGAACGCGGCATGCCCTATGCTTGCGATACGCATGGCTTGATCCTCTCTGGAGCAAAGAGTGTCGGCAACAATACTGGGGCATCGAACAGCACGATATGTCGGCTTGGTGATTCTTGCGATAGGTCTGTTGGCCCTCGGTGGCTGTGCCACCGCCCCGCCGCGCAACCCTGACAACCTATGTTCGATCTTCCACCAGTACCCGAGCTGGTACCGTGATGCCCGTCGGGCGCAGAAGCGCTGGGGCACGCCGGCCAACGTGCTGATGGCGTTCGTGCAGCGGGAATCCGACTTCCATGCCAAGGCCCGTCCGGCACGACCGCACTTCCTGTTCATTCCGCTGCCGCGCCGTTCCAGCGCCTATGGCTACGCGCAGGCGCAGGACCCGGTGTGGCGCGCGTACCTCAAGGCCAATGGCCACTGGTTCAAGAGCCGCAAGCACATGGGCAGCTCGCTCGATTTCATCGGCTGGTACACCGACCTGATCCACCGCGAGCTGGGCATCTCCAAGTGGGACCCGCGGCACCTTTACATTGCGTACCACGAAGGCATTCAGGGCTATCGCAGCGGTTACTGGCGGCACGACCGCCACCTGCTCGAAACCGCCGACTACGTCGACCGCCTTGCTCGCGAATACGGCGCCCAGCTGCGGGAGTGCCGATAGCCGCCCGGCGCATCCGCGGGTTGTGCCCGGTGTGGGTGTGCCGCTGAGCGGTTACAAGGTCGTGACGCGTGAACCGGTCCTGCCGGGCCTCATGTACCGGTGCGCCATCCCCGCTACCATGGGCTTCCCCATGTTCCGGCAGGAGAAGCGCCTTGGACCCCGAGTTCTGGCATCAGCGTTGGCGCGAAGGGCGCATCGGTTTTCATCAGGACCAGGTGACGCCGTTGCTGCTGGAGCTGTGGCCGGCGCTGCAATTGCCGCGCGGCAGTCGCGTGTTCGTGCCGCTGGCCGGCAAGTCGCTGGACCTGGTGTGGCTGGCGGCGCAGGGTTACCGCGTGCTGGGGGTGGAGCTGTCGCCGCTGGCGGTGCAGCAGTTCTTCGCCGAACACGGGCTGACGCCGGAAGAACATGTGTCGCCGTATGGCCGGCATTTCCGCGCTGGCGATATCGAGCTGGTCTGCGGCGACGTGTTCGATACCGATGCGGCGGCGCTGGCCGACTGCGCCGGGGTCTACGACCGTGGCGCGGTGATCGCGCTGCCGCCGGCGCTGCGCCAGCGCTATGCGCACGAGCTGTATGCGCGGCTGCCGGCCGGCTGCCGCGGCTTGATGATCACCCTGGAATACCCGCAGCACGAAAAGCAGGGGCCGCCGTTCTCGGTGCCGCAGGCCGAGGTGCAGACGCTGTTCGGCGCCGGCTGGACGATCAGCCAGCTGACCCATCGCGACATCCTGGCGCAGCAGCCCGGCTTCATCGAGGAAGGTGTGACCGCCCTGGCCACGGCCGCGTACGGGCTTGAGCGGAACGCCTGAGCGGGCATACGGGATCAGGGATCGAAGCGTCGTTCCGGACAAAGGAGTGTTCCATGCAACCGCAAGCCCACATTTACTGCCCGCATTGCCGCTGGGAGCCCAGGGTCGACAGCCGCTGGTTGTGCACGGCGTCGGAGCCCGGCGCGGGTTGCGGCACCCGCTGGAACACCTTCTGGACGGCCGGCTGCTGCCCCGGTTGCGGTCATTACTGGACCCGCACCCAGTGCCTTGCCTGCAAGCAGTCGTCGCCGCACGAGGCCTGGTATCACTACCCGTCAAACGACACCCCCGGCTATGCGCGCTCGCGTGAACTGGAAACGACCGGCAGCCAGGACGGTTGAGGCGGTTTGGCGTGCGGCGACCAATCCGCGGGCACGCGCCTGAGCGGCACCGCAGCGCTGCCGGTGACCGGCCGGAACGCCAGGATGCAGCGACTGGTTAGGAACTTGCCGGAAATGCGTATCGGCCAGGTCGGCGGTTGCCTGAATCGCGATACGCTACCCGTTCTAGGCCCCGGTCGGGAGGAGTATGCTGGGGAACCGTGTGTGCCAAATGTGGTCACACATCATTCTTGTGCCTCTGGAAAATGGATCAGCCCATATGAATTTGCACCGCCCCCTGCTTACCGCCGCCCTGCTCACCGTGGCCGGCCTCGCCATCACTCCTGTTGCGCCCGTGCACGCTGCGGCGGCGACCAAGTCCCTGGGTGGCAGCCCGGTGCCGGGTGTCTGCATGCTCTCGCGTGAGGCGATCTTCGCGGAAGCCAAGGTCGGCAAGGCCGCCAGCCAGCGGCTGGCCCAGCTGGCGCAGCAGGCGCGCGCCCAGCTCGAAACCGAGCGTCAGCCGCTGGACGCCGATGTGCAGGCGTTCCAGAAGAAGGCCGCGTCGATGAGCCCGGCCCAGCGCAAGCAGGACGGCGAGGCGCTGCAGCAGCGCATGCAGGCTTTCCAGACCCAGGCCGGTGAACTGAACGAGCGCATCCAGCTGACCCGCGCCAAGGTCATGCAGCGCATCGGCCAGGACGCCGAGCCGGCCGTCGCCAGCGCCTACACGGCACACCATTGCGGCCTGCTGCTGGACCGCGACTCGGTGCTGGGTGGCAACACCAGCAACGACATCACCGCCGAAGTGATCCAGGGTCTGGATCGCCGCACCAGCACCATCACGTTCAACCTCGAGCCGCTGCCGAGCAAGTCCGGCAAGTAAGCCCGAACACGCTGGTCGGCGTCGCCTCGGCACGCCGGCCGGCAGTCTCATCCCGAGGGGCGCGCATCGCGCCGTGCCCGTCCGAGTCGCCCGTCGCTGCCGCCTCCGTCGGGCCGCCCACTGCACAGGCCGCTTTTTCCGTCCCCCATCCAGGTCGCCACCCGCACGAGTTCCGGTGACGTGACGCTGCGGCCATGGCGCAGCCGGCGAGTGTCGTAGGCGGACATGCCGCGACCGCAAGTGACCCGTGGCGGCAGCATGGCCGCTTGCTAGTCGGCACGTATGGCAGTCGCCTAGCCGCCCTATCCGCACGATTCCGGGAGATGCGTCACACAAGCGGCCTGGCACGCGCCGCTCGCGGCGAGCTGGCGCGAAGCGTGCTTTAATGTTTGGCGAACAGGGGGCGCGCTCGCCATCATCGGTGGTGCAAGGACGGAGTCCTGCATCACCGATGACTTTCCTGCCCAAGGCCACACCTCACCGGTTTCCGGCCGATCACGCAGCCGCGCCGTGATGCGGCTCGAAGCTCCGTACCACGGGGCAATGCACTTGCCGATCGACGCGTCGGACCCGCGACGCGTCGGGCCCGATCCAGGCGATCCGGGTCAGGATGGATCAGGTGGGCCTGACCGTGAAAGACCCGGTGCCCTATGTCGGCCGGCCGAGCCGCTGCCCGATGCGCGCCACGTCGTCTGCGCCTAGCCGCCGGCCAGACTGCTGGCCTCGGCCATCGACCAGTGTCGCAGCAGGCCGTCCACGCCGGCCTCGATCAGGTCGAAGGCCTCGATGAAATCCAGTTCGCCGCCCAACCATGGATCGGGTACGTCGATCGCATCGTGGCCGTCGGCGTAGCGCATCAGCAGATCGACTTTTGCAGCCTGTGCCGGTGCCAGCCGTCGCAGTCGGTCGACGTGCGAGGCGGTCATGCCCAGCACCAGATCAAAACGCTCGAAGTCGGCTGGCTCGACCAGGCGCGCC
This sequence comes from Dyella sp. A6, assembly GCF_036320485.1. Taxonomy (NCBI): domain Bacteria; kingdom Pseudomonadati; phylum Pseudomonadota; class Gammaproteobacteria; order Lysobacterales; family Rhodanobacteraceae; genus Dyella; species Dyella aluminiiresistens. Next base: position 3,189,602 of record NZ_CP132911.1, on the reverse strand, counting down.
CAGTGCGGCGGCATGCTGACGCCGCGGCGGCGCAGCTCGGCCAGCGCTCGCCGGTCGGGCGGGTTGCCGCGTTCCTCACCGCTGACCGCTGCGCTGTCCACCGTCACGCGCAGCTTGCGCGCAGCGGCCTTGTGCACCATTAGGGCCTGTGCAGTGGGCGAGCGGCAGATATTGCCGGTGCAGACGAACAGTACCGAGGGCGAAGCATTCTGGTTCGACATGTGCCCGCGCGGGTCAGCCAGTGGAGCGGTCACGCTAGCAGCGCGCAGGTGTTTCGCAAAGCACTCGGGTCAGTCGTATCCGTCAGTCGCAGGACGGGATGAACGAGTCGGGCGTCGGCTGGGCCTCGGGCCATTGCTGCGGTGCCTTCTGCAGCTTCGACATGTCGTAGCCCATCGCTTTCACCCGCGCCAGCATGGCCTGGTAATCGGCTTCGGAGACATGCGGGGTGCGTGCCATCAGCCATACGTAGTCGCGCTTGTCGCGGGCCACGATCACCTTGCTGTAGTCCGGTGCCAGCCACGCCACGATGTACTGCGCACGCAGGAACCAGAACAAGTGCACTTTCCATTCGGCGTTGCCGGTGTGCGGCACCACGCTGGCAATCGAGTGGATCTTCTTCACTGGTGCGCTGAAGCTGCCGGGGCGGAAGCGGAAGGCGGTGCAGACGCGGCCGTCAGGGTCCAGCTTGTAGGTTTCCACCGGGTTGTAACCGCCGCGCTCGAAGCGCGTGGGGATCGAGGCGATGACGTACCAGCGCCCCATGTAGCGGGACAGATCGACATGCGCCACCGGCGGGATCGGCTGGCTGGCGTGGGCACAGCCGCCGACCAGCAGCAGGGCGGTGAACCAGGGGGTGGCGAACAGGCGCGACAGTTTCATGGGTACTCCGTGGGGGGCAACTCAGGCTTCGCGCGTGAAGCGGTAATGGGCGACCATCCACTCGTGCCCGTGGTCGTAGCCGAACAGCTCGGCACAGGACATCCAGAACATGCGCCAGCGCTGGAACCACAGCCTGGCATGCGGACCGTAGGCCTCCTTCAACACCGCCATTACCGCGTCGCGTTGTGCGTCCTGCCGTGCCAGCCACTGGTCCGCGCTGCGCTGGTAGTGGGTGCCGTCGACCAGCCAGCGCTGCTCGATCTTCAGGTCGCGCTGGAACCACAGCAAGGTATCGGTGGAAGGCATCAGGCCGCCGGTGAAGAAGTGCCGGCCCATCCAGTTGTCCTCGCCCTCGGTTTCGAACGGATACATCAGGGTGCGGTGCGCGAAGATGTGAACGAACAGCTTGCCGCCCGGCGTCAGCCACTGCGCGATGCGGCCGAGCAGGCTCTCGTAGTTGCGCATGTGTTCGAACATCTCCACCGACACGCAGCGGTCGAAGCGTGCCGCTTCCAGGTCCAGCGTGTTGGCGTCCTGGGTCAGCACGATCACGTTGCGCAGCGCGCGTGCGCGGCACTGCGCCTCGATGTGGCGACGCTGGCTGTGCGAGTTGGACACCGCGACGATGCGCGCGCGCGGATAGTGTTCGGCCATCCACAGGGTCAGCGAGCCCCACCCGCAACCCAGTTCGAGGATGTCCTGGCCGTCGGCCAGCTCGGCCCGTTCGGCGTACAGCGCCAGCATGGCCTCTTCGGCCTCCTCCAGCGTTTCGTTGCCTTGCGGGTAATAGCAGCAGGAATACTTCAGGCGCGGGCCCAGGCAGTGCTCGAAAAAGGCGGCCGGCAATTCGTAGTGCTGCGCGTTGGCGGCGTCGGTGTGGATCGCGATCGGGCTCTGGCGCAAGCCGTCGATCAGACGGGCGAAGCGCAGCGCCTGCCGCTCGGGTCCGCTGGCGCGTTCGGCCACCAGGCGCTGCGAACACAGCTGGCGGATGCCCCAGCGCAGCAGTACGTCGGGCAGCAGCCCGCGTTCGGCCAGGCCAAGCAGGCCGGGGGCGGCGCGGTCGGACATTAGTTCGGTCCGGTCCAGGGTGGCAGTGCTCATGACTCGCTCCTCGTGACTTGCGGGCGGCGCGGAAACCAGGGAATCAGCATCGGCGTGGTGCGCTGGTATTCGCGGTAGTCCTCGCCGCGGCTGCGCAGGGCCTGCGCCTCGGTCCAGGGAATGCCGCTGAGCCAGCGCAGGAAGATGTACATGACGACCGGGCCCAGCCATGCCAGCGGGGCCAGCGGAGCACCGTGCGCCAGGGCTACGTAGGCAAACCAGTGCAGCCATTCGAAGAAGTAGTTGGGATGGCGCGAGTAGCGCCACAGACCGCTGCGGCAGGTGTAGCCACGCTGCGCCGGGTCCGCGCGGAAGCGTGCCAGCTGCGCGTCGGCCGTCGACTCGCCGACCACGCTGACCAGGCCTATCAGCACGCCGGTCAGCAGCCAGCCCGGTTGCGTGTGCGGGTTGCCGGCCACGGCCACGAACGGCAATGCAAACAGCGCCACCAGCAAGGCCTGGAACTGGAAGAAGGCGAACCAGCGGGCGCCGCCGTCACCCCACTGCGCGCGCAACTGGCGATAGCGGCCGTCTTCGTTCTCGCCGCGTACCCGTGTCCACAGGTGACGCGCCAGGCGCAGTCCCCACAATCCGCCGAGCACGGCCAGGACCAGCCGCGGTGCAGCAGCGCCACGGCCCAGTGCCGCCAGTGCCACGGCGCCGAAGGCGAGCCCGCACGACCACAGCACGTCGACGATGCCGGCGTTGCGACGGCGCTGCTGCCAGCGCCAGCCGGCGGTCATGGCGACGGCCACCACCAGCCAGACCAGCAACAGGGCCAGCCAGGAATTCATGCGGCACGCTCCGTGGCCGTGGGCTGCAGCCAGTGATGCGCGAGCGAGGTAAGCAGCGGCAGCGCGATCGCCCAACCCGCGGCCAGCGCCGCCAGCGTGTGCCATGCCGGTACCGCCATCGTCACCGCATGCCAGCCGCGTGCGGCGCCCAGGTAGGCCAGCGGGCCGCCGATGCCACCGAACAGCGCCGCCAGCCACGGGCGGTCATGCAGGTAGCCGAACAGCGGCACGATGGTGAAGGCGAACGTCACCCACAGCGCGATCAGCCACGCCGGTGCCGCCTGCGCCGGCCATGCCGCCGCGTAGTGCACCAGCCCCGCCGCAGTCCACGCCGCTTCCAGCAGCAGGCCGACGATCAACCCGACGATGCCCAGGCGAAGCTCCACCGCACGCTGCCTGGAGACCGCCAGGCGCCAGCCGACGAACAGCGCCGCGGCCAGCACGCCCGGCCAGCCGAGGCCGTGGCCGGCGCCGATCACGGCCACGAACCAGACCACTTCGTAGGCGATCAGGGCAACCCAGAAATTCATATGGCCGCCTCGTCGCGTGCGCTGGCCGGGCGCCAGTCCGGGCGTGCCATCAGCAGGTGCGAGACGCCGATGGAGCGTTCGCGGAAGCCGCCTTCGCAATACGCCAGGTAGAACGTCCACATGCGAATGAAGCGCTCGTCGAAGCCCTGTGCGCGCACGTCCGATAGCCGCGCCAGGAAGCGTTCGCGCCAGGCTTGCAGGGTGCGCGCGTACGACTCGCCGAAGTCGTGCTGGGCGACCAGCGCAAGATCGCTGGCACGGGTCTTGGCGGCCAGCATCGCGTTGATCGAGGGTATGAAGCTGCCTGGAAAGACATGGCGCTTGATGAAGTCGACCGAGGCCAGCGCCTGCTCGTAGCGATGGTCTTCGATGGTGATCGCCTGCACCAGCGCCAGGCCGCCGGGCTTGAGCAGGCGGCCGAGCTGGGCGAAATAGGTGTCGAGATACGCGGCACCGATCGCTTCGATCATTTCGATCGACACCAGCTTGTCGTACTGGCCGTCGAGGTCGCGGTAGTCGTCCAGGCGCAGCGTGACGCGTTCCTGCAGGCCGGCCTCGGCCACCCGCGTCGCTGCCAGCGCGTACTGTTCGCGCGAGATGGTGGTGGTGGTGACGTGGCAGCCGTAATGCCTGGCCGCATGCACGGCGAAGCCGCCCCAGCCGGTACCGATCTCCACTACGCGATCGCCGGGCTTGAGTTCGAGCTGGCGGCAGATCGCGTCGAGCTTGCGTGTCGAGGCGGCTTCCAGCGTGTCGTCGGGGCCGTCCCACAGCGCCGAGGAATACATCAGGTCGGTGGACAGGAACAGGCGGAAGAAGTCGTTGCCCAGGTCGTAGTGGGCGGCGATGTTGCGGCGGCTGCCGGCCAGGGTGTTGCGGCGCAGGGCGTGCCAGCCGCGCATGGCCATGCCGCCGAGGCGGGCCAGGCCGGTTTCCATGCCGTCGAGCAGATCGCGGTTGCGCACCAGCAGCCGCACCAGCACCACCAGCGCGTCGGTCGGGCTCATGCTTGGCGCGCTGCAGTTCCACAGGCCATCCATCCATGCTTCGCCGGCACCGACGCTGCCGTTGCGCGCCACCGCACGGTAGAAGCCGGGATCGCGCACGTCGATGCGCACGGTGGGCAGTGCGCCTTCGTCGCCTTCGCCCAGCATCACTTCGCCCAGTGCGTCGCATACCTGCAGCCGGCCGTGGCGCAGGGCACCCAGTTGTTCGAGCAGGCGGCCGCGGAGCAGGCGGTCGATGGCGCCGAAGGCGGCGCTGGAGGCGGCGCTGGAGGTTTCGCTGACAACGGCGTTCATGGCGTGCCTCGGGAAAGTCGTGGATGGTCGTGGACCGGATTGCGCTTCAACCACAGCCGCAGTGCCTGCCAGTGGATCGCGCCGATCACCTGGGCGGTCATCAGCGGATAGCGCCACAGCACCCGCGCCAGTGCGGCGCTGTCCAGCGGCTGGCGTTGCAGGCACAGGTCGGCGTCGAACTCGCGGTTGCCTTCGCGCAGCACGTCCATGTGGACGCGCAGATCGTCACCGGGGGCATTGAAGCGCCAGGCGTAGTCGCGCTGCATCGGCATGAACGGCGATACGTGGAAGCTTTTCGCAAAGCGCCACTCGTACATGCGGCCACGGCGCTGCGCATCGTCCAGCGGCAGCACGTAGGCGTGGCGTTCCTTCCACGGGGTGTTGGTGATCTCCGCCACGATGCATTCCAGGGTGCGGCCGTCGGCACCGTGGCAGTAATAGAAGCTGACCGGGTTGAACGCATAGCCGCCGTAACGCAGGTGGGCGAGCAGGCGCACCGGCCCCTGCGGGCGTTGCCCGGTGGCCTGTTCGACGCGCTGGCGCACGGCTTCGGCCAGCGGCACGTCGTGCGGCGCCAGGAAGTCGCTGCGCCGGAATTCGGCCAGGTTGCGGCGGTCGTTCGACCACAGCCAGCGGCCGGCGAACACCTGGTCCAGCTCGTCCAGGTCGAGGTAGAGCTGGGCCATGCGGTAGCCGAATACGTGCGCGTGCGGAGCCATCCGGCGATGGCGCACCACGCCCTCATAGACGGCACTTTGCAGGGGCGTCCGTTCACTCATGTCGGCGTATCCGTGACCAGGTGCAGGGCGCGCCGTGGCGGGGTGCTGTCCCAGTCGATGCCAAATGCGCTGGCGATCTCGACGGCGCTGCGGATGCCGTCCTCGTGGAAACCCCAACCCCAGTAGGCGCCGGCGAACCACGTGCGCCGGGTGCCCTGGATCTCGCTCTTGCGACGCTGTGCCGCTACCGCGGCGTGGGTATACACGGGGTGCTGGTAGCGCATCCGGCGCAGCACCCGGGCCGGGTCGATCGCCTCGCTGCGGTTCAGGGTGACGATCAGCGGTTCGCTTGCGTCGATGCCCTGCAGCAGGTTCATGCAGTAGCTGACCGTGCAGGGGGCCGTGGGGTCGTCCGGCACGAATGCATTCCAGGCAGCCCATGCCTTGCGATGCCTGGGCAACAGACGATGGTCGGTGTGCAGCACCACGTCGTTGGTTTGGTAGGTCATCGCGCCGAGCACGTCGCGTTCGCGCTCGTCGGGGTCGACGAGCAGGGCCAGCGCCTGGTCGCTGTGGCAGGCCATCACCACGTGGTCGAAACGCTCGTTGCCCATCGGGCTCCACACGGTGACGCCCCGTGCGTGGCGGGTGACCGAATGCACCGGGCAGGACACCCGTTCGTGCACGCGCCAGTGTCGCCGCAGTGCGCGGACGTAGTTGGCCGACCCGCCGCGGACGACGCGCCATTCGGGGCGTCCGCTCACCTGCAGCATCTGGTGGTTGGCCATGAACTGCACCAGGTAACGCGCGGGGAAGGCCAGGATCTGGGTGGGTGGCGATGACCACAGCGCCGAGGCCATCGGCACCAGATGCTCGTCGCGGAAGGCGTCGCCGTAACCGTTGGCGGCGAGGTAGTTGCCCAGGGTCGGATTGTCGTCACCCTCGAGCAGTGCGGGTGCCTCGCGATAGAAGCGCATCAGGTCGCGCACCATGCCCAGGAAGCGCGGCGACAGCAGGTTGCGGCGCTGGCAGAACAGCGCATTCAGCGAGGTCGCGTTGTATTCGCGACCGCTTGCCTCGTGCTGCACCGAAAAGCTCATGGTGGTGGGCTTCGACACCACCCCGAGCTCGTCGAACAACCGGGTCAGCAGCGGGTAGTGGCTCGGGTTGTGCACGATGAAGCCGGTGTCGACCGCAAGGTGCTTGCCGCCCAGCACGATGTCGTGCGTGTGGGTATGCCCGCCCAGGTAGTCGTTCGCCTCGAACAGGGTCACTTCATGCTGGCGCGACAGCAGCCACGCCGAGGCGAGTCCCGCGATGCCCGATCCGATGACGGCGATGCGCACGGTCAATGCTCCGCCCGGGCCAGCACCCAGGCCGGTACCGGTTTCAGGTCATGCACCAGGCCCAGCGCCGACATCAGCTTCAGGCCGTACCAGGTCAGGTCGATTTCCCACCAGCGGAAGCCCTGCCGTGCGCTGCCCGGAAAGAAATGGTGGTTGTTGTGCCAGCCTTCGCCGAAGGTCAGCACTGCCAGCAGCGGGTTGTTGCGGCTGTCGTCGCGTGTGTCGAAGCGGCGCGAGCCGAACCGGTGGGCGAGGGAGTTGATGGTGACGGTGGCGTGGAACAGCACCACCGTGGAGATGAAGAAACCCCACACCAGCATCTGCATGCCGCTGGTGTGCAGCCCGGGAGCGATGTGCTGCATCCACGTGCCGATCGCGTATAGCGCGACGGCCAGCAATACCGGCACGAGGGTGTCGTAGCGGTCCAGCAGGCGCAGTTCGGGGTATCGTGCCAGGTCGGGCACCCGTTCGAGCTCGGTACGGAAGGCGCGCGGGGTGAGGAACCAGCCCATGTGGCTCCACAGGAAGCCGTGCACCTGCGGCGAGTGCGGGTCGGCGGCGGTATCCGCATGCCGATGATGATGGCGATGATGCGCGGCCCACCATAGCGGACCGCGCTGCACGCAGGCGGCACCGATCAGCGCGAACACGAACTGCACAGTGCGCGAGGTGCGGAAGGTGCGATGCGAGAAGTAGCGATGATAGAAGCCGGTGAGCGCGAACATGCGCAGGGCGTAGAGCGCGACCGCGGTCAGTACGGCGACCGTGGACACGCCGGTCCAGATGGCGCCCAGGCAAGCCAGGTGCAGTACCGCGAAAGGCAGCGCGCGCAGGCCGTCGATGCGATCGGCGGCGGCTCCTTCCGGCAGTGGCGTCGACGCGGTATCGAACCACTGCCGCAGACTGCGCCGGAGCTGACCTCGCCGTGCCGGTCGTTCGGCATCGTTGACTGTTTGCGTGGACATGACGGCGGTTCCTGGTCTCTGTGCATGTCGATACGGCTGGTAGGACGAATCGGATGCAGGCCATCGGATACAGCTCGTACTAATGCTGGAGCACGTGCACTGCATCCAATGCACGTTTTCTTGCGTATTCGGGGTGAAAGCAGAACCGCGCCCTGTGAAATTGACCTACCATGACTGCCGATGCCGCCACTGGGAGCACGTCGCCTTTCGAGGCGACCCGAATCGTGTCCACGCCGACACCGCAAGCGAGAGATCCGCGCGACTGGACCAGCGAGATGCTGTCGGTGGCGCGTGCACGCGACCGCGAGTGTTTCATGCGCATCTACGACTACTTCATGCCGCGCCTGTGCCTGTACCTGCGCGGGCTGGGCGCGGCCGAGATGATCGCCGAAGAGCTGGCCCAGGAGGCGCTGCTGCGGTTATGGCAGCGTGCGGACATGTACGACCCGTCGCGTAGCCGCCTGTCGACCTGGCTGTTCCGCATTGCGCGCAACCTGCACATCGACCGCGTGCGCAGGGAGCCGAACTGGATTCAGGTGCTGGACGAGCCCGAGCGCATGGACATGGACGATGAAAGCGGTGTCGCCACCTCGGCGGAGTCGTATGCCGAGCATGTCGATCTGAAAAGCCGCATCGACAAGCTGCCGGCGATCCAGGCCCGCCTGATCCGCATGTCGTACTTCGAGGCGAAGAGTCATCAGGAAATCGCCGACGAGCTGGGCATGCCCCTGGGCACCGTGAAATCCAGCCTGCGGCGCGCCTTCCTGAAACTGCAGGGCGATGTGAGGGGGACGCCATGACACCATGCCATCACCTTGATCCGTCCACCGTCATGGCCTATGCCGCCGGTACCCTGTCGCTGGAGCTGGGCGTGGTCGTGGCGACGCATCTGTCGGTGTGCGCGCACTGCCGTCGGCAGGTGCGCGACGCCGAACGCATCGGTGGCCTGCTGGTGGAACAGCAGCAGGCCGCGACCATCGACGCACCGCGCCGGGAAAGCCTGCGTGCCGCCATGCTGGAACGTCTCGACGATGCAGTGCCGGCGTTGCCGCCCGTACCGCAGAACGATGCGGAGTCGGCCGATCCCGATCGCCTGCCGAAACCGCTGCATCCGTATTTCGGCCCCTCGCTGAGCGCCTTGAAGTGGCGCTGGATGGCCCCCGGCATGTATTGCATCCGCGCCCGCCGCAGCGGTGGCGGATCGTTGTTCATGCTGAAGATTGCGGCCGGCAAGAGCATGCCCTTGCATAGTCATGGTCGCAGCGAGCTGACCCAGATTCTGCAGGGCGCATACAGCGACGCGCTGGGTCATTTCGCGCCCGGCGACGTGGCCGACCTGGACAGCGATGTGCTGCACCAGCCGGTGACCGTGCCGGGCGTGCCGTGCATCTGCGTGGCCGCGCTGGATGCGCCGCTACGCTTTCCGGGCTGGCTGGCGCGCAAGCTGCAGCCGCTGGTGGGGCTGTAGCAGCAGCGGCAGAGGCCATCCCTGGAGTGTGCGCCGACCGGACGCCCGCCCGATGGACGCGCGCTTGAGAGGGGGCGCGGGTTCCGGCAGACGGGCGCCGGTCGATCGGCGCACCGAATGCATACGCAGATTCGACGCGACTGGATGCAGGGCGTTCAACCGGCCCTGCGTTCAGCCAGTTTTGGGCGCGAGCGTACGCCAGGCCGCCAGCGCGGCATCGCGCGAGGCCGGTAGGTCGATCAATGGCGCAGGGTAGCCACGTGCCGTGAGCGCGGCCGGATCGCGCCAGGGTTCGTGCAGCAGGCGCGGCGACAGGTCGGCCAGTTCGGGCAGCCAGCGTTTCAGGTAGCTGGTCTGCGGGTCGAACCGGGCGGCCTGGGCATACGGATTGAACACCCGGAAATAGGGCGCTGCATCGGCTCCGCAGCCCGCCACCCATTGCCAGCCCAGCGTGTTGTTGGCGAGGTCCGCGTCGACCAGCGTGTCCCAGAACCAGCGGGCGCCATGGTGCCAGTGCTGGCGCAGGTTCTTGGTGAGCAGGCTGGCGGCGACCATGCGCACGCGGTTGTGCATCCAGCCGGTGTGCCACAGCTCGCGCATGCCTGCATCCACCAGCGGAATGCCGGTGCGGCCACGTTGCCAGCGCTGCAGCACGGTATCGTCGTCGTCGGCCCAGCGGAAAGTGGCGAAGCGCGGATCGAACGGCTCGCTGGGCGTGTCGGGAAAGTGATACAGCAGGTGGTGCGCGAACTCGCGCCAGCCCAGTTCGCGCAGATACGGCTCGATATCCGGTCGTCGCCGTGCATCGGTACGCGCATGCTGCGTGTGCAGCGCGTGGTGGATCTGACGCGGGGTGATTTCGCCGAAGTGCAAGTGCGGTGACAACCGCGAGGTGCCGTGGCGCGCGGGCAGGTCGCGGCCGTGCGCATAGTCGGCCACGGCATCGTCGCCGAACAGCTCCAGGCATTCCCATGCCCCTGCTTCACCGGGGTGCCAGGTCTGCGCCAGGCCGTCGGCCCAGGCGATGCGCGGCAGTAGTTGCAGGGCGGCCAGCGGCAGGCTGTCTGGCTGGGTGAGCCACTGGCCAGGCCGGGCGGCGGGCAGAGGTGCTTCCGGTTCGAGCCGGGTACGCAACTTGCGCCAGTAGGGCGTGAAAACGCGGTAGGGCGAGTCCTGCCCGGTGGCGATCTGCCAGGGTTCGCACCACAGGTTGCCGCCATGGCTTTCCACGGCCAGCCCATCGGCGCGCAGCGCGGCCTTGAGCCGGGTGTCGTGCGCGATCGCGGCCGGTTCGTAGCGGCGGGTCCAGTAGACGGCGTCGGCCTTGCCTGCACGCGCCAGCCGGCGGACTTCGCCCAGCGTGTCGCCCGATGCCAGGTGCAGCCGACCGGACTGGTCGGCCAGCTGCGCGTCCAGCGCCTGCAGGCTGTGGTGCAGCCACCAGCGGCCGGCACCGCCCGCGGCCCAGGGCGCGTCCTCATCGGGTGCATGCACATACAGTGGCATGACATGCGCATGCGCCGCGCATGCCGCCGTCAGGGCTGCATGGTCGGCCAGGCGCAGGTCGCGCCGGAACAGCACGATCGCGGTGCTCATGCGTGGCCGTATCCGTGCTGCATCGCGGGGCGCGCAGGACGCCGGGGGCGCGCTGCGGTCTGTTGTTCAGGGCATGCGTTCATCGCGCTCTTCTCGAATGGGCGCGTGCAGGTTACGCGTATCCGGAAGAGAACTGGTAACCCACGCGCTGGGACGGGTAAAGCCTGGCGGGCGTGGAAGGCCGTATTTCAGTACCGCGGCGAACGCACCAGACAGGACGTGCGCAGTTCCTCGTAGGGCAGCAGGTTGCTCTGCAGCCAGCGCTTGATGCGCGGGCCGAACAGCTCGTCCACCTTGCGTTCCGGCTTCTTCGGTACGCCGGCGAGCGCGGCATGCTTCCAGGGCTCCTTGCCCAGGTCGGCGATGGACTGCTGGCAGTTGTCGGCAAGCTGGGCATTGGCGGGTAGATCGAGGAACTGGCACAGATTACGCCAGGTCGATGCGCTGTCGTGCTGCAGGTCTTCTAGAAAGACGAAATGGTGGTGTGCCTGACCGGCATGTTCGCGATGGATCTGCATGGCGCGGTTCCAGCGGTGGGTCCACAGCGCCACGCTGCCGTCGAACGCTTCCAGCGCATTGAAGCGCAGGGTGGCGTCGGTCAGCGATGCCACCACGTCCATGCCACGACGGATCACATGGATGAAGCGCGCATCCGGCACCGCGGCTTCGATCTCGGGGATGTAGAGCAGGTGGTTGGGCGTCTTTTCGATCCACGCCGAGCGCTGTGCGTCGGTGGCCATGCGGTCCAGGGTGTCGACGAACTGGCGGGTGCAGGTGCGGACCCGCCACGGCACGCGGACCCGTTCGGGCGCGGTGCCCAGGAGCTGGCTCTGCAGTTCGCGGAACGCGCGTCGGCTGCCGCTGCGCGCCATGCCCAGCCGATGATGCGGGCGCGGCGGACGGTTGCGCGCACCCGGATCGCCCCAGCGCCATTTGAGGTCGGTGAACAGGCCTTCGAAGAAGGCCGTCTCGGGCAGCGTGAATATGGACGGATGGCGGGCCAGCATGGCCTGCACGAGTGTGGTGCCAGAGCGGGGGCAGCCGACGATGAAGATTCGCTGCATGATCGGGATACTGCTTTGCGACGATTGGGATGAGTATTTACCTCATTTCAGGGTGTAAGTCTTGCGTAAGTTTGTGCGTGGCGCCAGTCCCGCCGATACCTGACGTATGCTCGGCCGGGCCAGGTCCCGGTCGGTGGTGACATCGGGGCTCCCGGATACCGGACGGATGGAGCGCGCATGAAATTCCTCATGATGATCTATTGCGACGACTCGCTGCTGGAAGCCTTGCCCGCCGGCGAGTTCGATACGCGCATGCGCGGCTGCCTGGCGCATGCTGATGATCTGCGTGCCGAGGGCAGCCTGCACGATGCGCAGCAGCTCGAAGCGCCGGCCACGGCCCGTTCGGTGCGGGTGCGCGGCGAACAGGTGCAGCTGGTGGACGGGCCGTTCGCCGAAACCAAGGAGTATCTCGCCGGGTTCAACCTGATCGAAGCGGCCGACATGGACGAGGCGGTGCAGATGGCATTGGCATTCCCGTGGGCACGGACCGGCTGCATCGAGCTTCGTCCGGTGCGCGATATCGACAGCGTGCGCCGTCGCGTGACCGGAGCGGGCGGCCGCTGACCGGCTGCGGCACATCGGATGCGGCGACAGCGTCAGCCCGAGCGCGGTCGCCGCGGACCGGGTGCGGAGTGCCGACCCTGCGCCGCGTCGATGGCGTCGATCCAGCCCGCACGCGACTGCGCGAACGCATCGGCGTAGGGCACATAGGGCTTGATGTCGAGAATCGGTGTGCCGTCGAGCAGGTCCATGCCGCGCACCCGCAGTGCATGGTCTTCGACTGCGACCAGCTCCACCGCGGACAGGCCGATGGCGTTCGGTCGATGTGGCGAGCGCGTGGCCAGCACGCTGCGCTTGCCGCCGCCACGCGGTGGCCGCACTTCGCTTTTCCAGCCCTCGCTGCGGTCGAACGCGAACAGCAGCCAGATGCGCTCGAAGCCTTCTAGGTCGCGGAATGCGGCGGCGGGAAAGCCGTCGACGAAAACGATCGAACCCTCGGCCGCACTGCCGCTCTCGGTGCCCTGAGTCACGGTCGGCTGGTGAGGCGCATCGATGCGGCGCGCGTACGGCGAGCGCGCATGGGCGATCGGCTGGAAGGTGAAGCTGTCGGACATGGCGGCCAGGCTGGGCGGTAACACTGCCATTGTCGCAGGCCGCGCATGCAGCGGGGCATTGCCTAGTGTTTCGCGTCCTGTGCGTGCGTTTCCACCACCATGTCCAGCACGTAGGCATGACCGGGCTGGCCCTCGACGGGGTGCCGCACCACATAGCGCTTTACCCGCAGCACATTGCGGATACCGGGCCGATGGGCATAGCCCTCGATCGGCTGGTCCAGCACATGCCATGTGCCGGGCGGTCCGGCCTGCAGGCCGTTGCTGCCGTAGTGGCGCTGGCGTACCCACAGGCATGTCCGGGCGGCCCCCGATGCGGCCTTGCACGGCACCGTATGCGCGGCCACTTCGAGAAACTCGGTGGTACCGGTACTTCCGAAGCGGGTGGCCGGTGTCGGTCTGCCGGTGAACAGCAGGGTATCTCCTTCGACCGTGGTCAGCCGCAGCTGCGGCTGGGCGTCGTTGCCCAGCAGCGCGAAGTCCAGCGGGCCTTGCAGGCGCTGACTGGCCATCTGCTCCATCGCCATCAGCGGTTTGTCGGCGCAGAACATCATGGTGTGCATGAGCCGGCCGATGTCGAGCGTGTGACCCTCGATGTGGTAGCTGCCACTGATCACGTTGCAGGTATGGCTGATGCGCAGGTGGCCGTCGCTGAAATCCAGCTGCAGTGGCTTGTCCGGGTGTGCGAACAGGGCGTCCAGGCGCTGGCCGTCGCTGGCCGTGGCACGGTCCAGCTGCCAGTGATAGCCGCCGAGCACTCCGGCTGGATCAGTGGCGTGGGCGTGGGCGGCAATGCCGGCCAGCAGCAGTCCGAGCAGGCGACGATACATGGGACATCCTCCTCAAGGTCACCACGACGGACAGCATACGCTGCCGCCGGTTCCATGCAGGCCCAGACAAAAAAAGCCCCCGCCATGGGCAGGGGCGAGCGTGCGACGGAAGCGTGCGTGTCCGGGGGAGTAAGGCCGGGACCGGAAGGGGAGGGGATCTCCGCGGTCCCGTGGACGGCTCAGGCACGCATCCGCTGCGCGGGTCGAAGCATCAGAACCAGATGCCGAGGTTCAAGCCGTAAGTGCGCGGCGGCAGGTACTGCGACACATAGACGAAGCTGCCGTTGGGAGCCACGAAGCGACCGGCGTTGGTGCGGACCTTGTCGTTGGTCAGGTTCTGCACGTACATGCCGACCCACCAGCGATCCTGCGGTTCGTGATAGCGCAACGTGAAATCGCTGCGGGTATACGCCTTCTGCATGTCGCCGGAGCCGAGGTTCAGTGGGCTGAGCCAGCTGGAGCTCTCGTGGTGGATGGTGATGCGCGGGGTCAGGCGCGCGCCATTGCTCAGGTGGAAGTCGTGTGCGTACACCGCGGTGACCGAGACATCCGGCGCATGGGCCAGATCGTTGCCGGTGATGTTGATGCAGTTGCTGATGCCCGACTGCGGTGCACAGGCCGGCAGACCGGCGTAGTCGTTGCTGCCGGCGTAGAGCAGGGTACCGAGCTTCTTCTTCGGGATCGCCGAGAAAATCAGGTTGAACCGATCGTTGCGACCGATGCGGGCCGCCAGTTCGGACTCCAGGCCGATGACCTTGGTGACGCCCTGCACGTTGGAGAAGCCCAGACCGTGGTTGCCGTCGGGGTAGACGATCGGCGCGGAGAGCTGGAAGTTCTTGAAGCGCTCGTAGTAGATCGCGCTGTTCCAGGTCATCTGGCCATCGAGGAAGGAGAATTTCGAGCCGACCTCGTAGTTGGTCAATGTCTCGGCCTTGTACGGGGTGCCGCCGTCTTCCAGTCCGCCGGACTTGTAGCCGGTGGACACGCTGGCGTAGACCATGCCGTGCTGGCCGACATCGGCATTGATCCGGGCCAGCCAGGTCAGGTGATTGCTGCTGTACCTGCCGTCGTTGTGCTGGGAGATCGCCCAGCCGGGTGCCGAGGGCGTTTCGTCGGTGGAGATCGGCTGCTGCGGCACGTTCGGGTCGTAGGCCCAGCCCCAGTTGATGCCGCCCTGGTTGGTCTTGCGGTCCTTGCTGTAGCGGGCGCCGGCGGTGAAGTGCCAGGTGTCGCTGATGTTCCAGGTTGCCTGGCCGAAGATCGCGTCCGAATGCACCGTCTCCTTCGGCTGGATGAACGAGCCCTGCCAGCTGACGCTGCCCTGCTGGGTGCCGTTCATGATCGGGATGTCGAAACGGATGTTGTTGTTTTCCTGCGCGTAGTACAGGCCCAGGATCCAGTCGATGCTGTGTTCGCCGCGCGACCGCAGGTCCAGCTCATGGCTGCTGTTGCGGTAGTTGGAGTCGTTGGTGCGGTCCTCCTGGGATACGCCGCCGGTGCTGAAGCTGGTCGGCAGGATCGCGCCGTCATCCTGGGCGAAATCGCTCTTGCCGCTGTAGCGGCTGAAGCCGGCGATGTAGCTCAGCGAGAGGTAATCGCTGAGGTTCCATTCGACCTTGCTGCGAACCGTGTTCGAGGTGCGGTCCAGGTAGGGGGCGGTCTGGATCAGCGCCGACCAGAACTTCTGACCGGGACGCGGATTCTGCATCAGGTTCATGTCCGGCGTGCCGCGGTCGCGGAAATACTCGTAGGACAAGTTCCAGCTGAAGTCGGCGTTCGGCTGCCACAGTGCGCTGATTCGGGCGGCGGACTGGTTCTGCGCGTTGTATTTCGCGCCGCGCGTCACGAACAGGTTGGTATCGATCGGCTGGAACGTGGCAGCAGTGCCGCCGGCGGCGATGTAGTTGGCTTCCTGCTGCGCTACCGACGGGATCTGGCCGACCGGGTTCTGGTAGTCGACGTAGCCGTCATGCTGTTCCTGCGCGATCGCCACGCGCATCGCGAAGGTGCTGCTGATCGGCAGGTTCACCGCGGCGCGGGTGCCGACCTCGTTGTACTTGCCGTAGCTCATCTGCGCGTTGCCGTAGAAGCCGCCCTGGATGTCCGGCTTGGTGGTCACGTAGTTGATGGCGCCGACGGTGGAGTTGCGTCCCCACAGGGTGCCCTGCGGGCCGCGCATCACGTCGATGCGGTCGATGTCGAGCAGCAGGCTTGCAGCCGCTTCGGCACGCGGCGCGTAGACGCCGTCGACGAAGGTGGCCACTTCGGGATCGGCGTATTCGGTCTTGGCGCTGTCGTTGCCGATGCCGCGCATGGTCAGGGTGATCACGCCGTGGTCGCCTTCGGTTGTGGCGGCCAGGCTGGGCACCAGCTGGGTGATGTCCTGCACGGTCATCACGCGGTCCTGGCTCAGCGTATTGGCACCGATCGCGGTGATCGCGATCGGCGTCTTCTCAAGCGGTGTCCTGCGCTTGGTGGCCGTGACCTGGATGGTGTCGAGATTCTTGACGTTCTTCTTGCTGGCGACAGGCGTCGCCGCGGACTGGCTGGATGCTGCCGCCTGTGTCGCGGCAAACGCGTTGCCTGACGCGAGCACAGCAAAAATAGCGCCGCAAAGCGCTGAGTGGCGATACTTCATTTCAGGACTCTCCCCATGGAATGAATTTTTATGCCTGGTTCTCAGGCGAGTCGGATTCGATGGCCGACGGCGTTGGTTTAATCGATCATGACAGCGCTGTCAATTCAAAATTGATAGCGCTGTCATTTTGGTGCAAGCATGGCCGGAGACGTTGCCGCACAAGGCCTTTCGACGTTGCGCTGCAGCATTTCCGGAGAATCTCGGAAGATTCATGCAGATACGTTTCGGGGTGATCTCGCATCGAGTGCGGATGTCGCCCCTTTGCGGTGCTGAATGCATGCCATGTGACGAATACGCATGTTGCAATGCATGAATGGGACAAGCGGCTGGAATGCCATCGACGGGGCATGTCTGGCCGGTCGTCTGGTGTCACCGAGATGGTATGGACGATCACGGTCAATGATCACGGGATCGCGTGCGACGGAGGAGAAGGAAAGCGTTCGGCAATGCCTGGTGCACCCGCATCGAATCGGAAATGTCCTACCATTTGACAGCGCTGTCATCATCTGTCGATACTCGCCGGAACATCCTGGCCGGGGTGGGTGTTGGCATACCCGGCCGTATTGAAGTCGAGGAGAAGGCCGTGCGGTTCGTCGTTGGTGGAAAGGGCGCCTGGTGGTGCGCCTGGGCATTGTTCGCGGGACTTTCCGCCGGCACCCTGGGGCTGGCCCGGGCGGATGCGGGAAAGATCAAGGCATCGACGACGGTGCATCCGTCGCTATGGCCGAAGGGGCACTGGCCGCTGCCGCCCGACGCGGCACTCGAGCAGCGCGTGCATGCGCTGATGGCGAAGATGACCCTGCGCGACAAGGTCGGCCAGGTCATCCAGGCCGACATCGGCAGCGTCACCCCGGCGGATGTCCGCAAATATCGGCTGGGCGCGATCCTTGCCGGCGGCAATTCCAAGCCGGGCGGCGGCCTGCTGGCCGGGCCGGCGAAATGGCTGGCACTTTCGGATGCGTTTTACCGCGCGTCGATGGACACGCACGATGGCGGCGTCGCCATCCCGGTGCTGTTCGGCGTGGACGCCGTGCATGGCGACAATGATGTGCTCGGTTCCACCGTGTTCCCGCAGAACATCGCGATGGGCGCCACGCGCGACCCGGCGCTGGTGCGCGCGATCGGTGCGGCCACCGCGGAAGAGGCGCGTGCGGCGGGCATCAACTGGGCCTTCGCGCCCACGATCACCGTGCCCAGGGACGATCGCTGGGGACGCACCTACGAAGGTTACGGCGAGAATCCCGCACTGGTGGCGCGTTACGCGTCGGCCGCGGTCGAGGGCCTGCAGGGCAAGGCTGGCACGCCGCAGTTCCTGGACAGCGCACATGTGATCGCCACCGCCAAGCATTTCGTCGGCGACGGTTCCACCAAGGACGGCATCGACCAGGGCGACGCCGAAATCAGCGAGAAGGAACTGCGTGACGTGGCCGGTGCCGGTTATCCGCCGGCCATCAACGCCGGCGTGCAGACCGTCATGGCCTCGTTCTCCAGCTGGAACGGCGTGAAGATGACCGGCAACAAGGCACTGCTCACCGACGTGCTGAAGAAGCGCATGGATTTCCAGGGCTTCGTGGTGGGCGACTGGAACGCCCAGGGTCAGATCCCCGGTTGCAGCGACGTTGATTGTCCGCAGGCGATCAATGCCGGACTGGACATGTACATGGCGCCGGACAGCTGGCGCGGGCTGTACCAGCACACCCTGGCCGAGGTGAAGTCGGGCGTGATTCCGATGTCCCGGCTCGACGACGCGGTGGCGCGCATCCTGCGGGTGAAGATGCGGCTGGGCCTGTTTCACGAGGGCTTGCCGTCCAGGCAGCCGCTGGGCGGGCATTTCGACCTGATCGGCAGTGCCGCACACCGTGCGCTGGCGCGTCGGGCGGTGCGCGAATCGCTGGTGCTGTTGAAGAACGAGCACCATCTGCTGCCGCTGAACCCGCACGAGCACATCCTGGTGGCGGGCGACGGCGCCAACAACATTCCCGAGCAGTGCGGTGGCTGGACGCTGACCTGGCAGGGTACCGGTACCACCAATGCGGACTTCCCGCACGGCGAATCGATCTGGGACGGCATCCACAGCCAGGTGAGTGCGGCGGGCGGTACGGCCGAACTGTCGGTGGACGGCCACTACACGCACAAGCCGGACGTGGCGATCGTGGTGTACGGCGAGCATCCGTATGCGGAATTCCAGGGCGACGTGCCCACGCTGGCGTTCGCGCCGGGCGACTCCACCGACCTCGACCTGGTCCGTCGCCTGCGCGCGCAGGGCATTCCGGTGGTGTCGGTGTTCCTGTCCGGCCGGCCGCTGTGGGTGAATCCGGAAATCAATGCCTCGAACGCCTTCGTGGCGGCGTGGCTGCCCGGTTCCGAGGGCGCCGGCGTGGCCGATGTATTGCTGCGCAACGCTGCCGGCAAGGTGCAGTACGACTTCCACGGCAAGCTGCCGGATTCGTGGCCGCGCACGGCGATGCAGACGCCGCTGAACGTGGGGCAGAAGCACTACGATCCGCAGTTCCCCTACGGCTATGGCCTGACCTACGAAGACAACGGCGATCTCGGCCATCTGTCCGAGGTTTCCGGCCTGCCGGCGAACGTGGCCGCACCCGGCGTGTATCTGCAGCACGGCAAGGCTGCGGCGGGGCTCGGTACGCGCATCGCCGGTGCCGACGGCAAGGCGCAGGCCCTGCTGGCGGTGCCTGCGGCGACCCATGACGGCAGCCTGCATGTCAGCGCGCTCGACTACCACCGGCAGGAAGACGCGCGTCGCCTGGTCTGGTCTGGCCACGGCGAAGCAAGCTTCGCGCTGCATGCCGACAAGCCGCTGAACCTGGAACGCCAGACCAATGGCGACGTGGAACTGATTGCCGATATGCGCATCGACGCGCTGGCACCCGGACGCATCACCCTGGGCATGGACTGCGGTGCCCACTGTGCAGCCAGCCTGCCGCTGGAGCAGGGACTGGCCGCCTTGCCGAAGGGCAAGTGGCTGCGTGTCGGCGTGCCGCTGAAGTGCTTCCAGGCAGCGGGTGCCGACATGAAGCACATCGAGGTGCCGTTCCGGCTGCAGACGGCAGCGCATGACACGCTTGCGATCACCCGCATCGCGCTGGGCACCAACGCGCCGTACAGCGTGCCCTGCCACGGCGGGCAGTGACACCCGCCGCGGGTTGTCGGCAAAAGCGTATCGACGAGCGACCCCGTCTCATGGCGGGGTCGCTTGCGATCTGTGGCCGGCCGCGTGTGGGTTATGCTGCCGGCCCCGACACAACGGCACCTACCCATGCTCCGACTGATCGGCTTCGACGGCGACGACACCCTGTGGCACAGCGAGGACTACTACCGTCAGGCAAATGATGCCTTCGCCGCGATAGTGGGGCGCTATGTGGACCTGGCCGATGCCGAGGTCCACGCCAGCATGTTGGCCACCGAGCGGCGCAACCTGGCCCTGTTCGGCTATGGCGCCAAGGGCATGACGCTGTCGATGGTGGAGACCGCCATAGCGGTCACCGGCGAGCGCATCTCGGTCGCCGACATCCACCGGCTGGTGGAGCTGGGCAAGCAGGTGCTGCAGCATCCGGTGGACCTGCTGCCCGGCATCCGCGAGGCGGTGGAGCAGGTGGCACGCGAGTACGCGGTGGTACTGATCACCAAGGGCGACCTGTTCCACCAGGAAAAGAAAGTGCGCCAGTCGGGCCTGGCCGGGCTGTTCGGCCGCATCGAGATCGTCTCGGAAAAGGACAGTGCCACCTACAGCCGCGTGCTGGGCGAGTTCGGACTCGAACCCGGGCAGTTCGCGATGGTCGGCAACTCGCTGCGCTCGGATATCGAACCGGTGCTGCGCCTGGGAGGCTGGGGCGTGCACATGCCCTATCACGTGACCTGGTCGCACGAGCTGGACCACGGGCTAGGCCAGGACGATGCCCATCGCATGCTGACGGTGGAAGCGGCCGCCGGCATTCCGGCGGCGGTGGCCGAGCTGGCGAAGCGCGCCAGCGCCTGAGTCACTCCGTGGCGACGGGGGCGTCGTCGTCCGGGCCGGCGTAGTCGATCGGGAACACCGGGGTGCCGTCTTCTTCCAGCGCCATCACGGCGTCCAGTGCCGAGGTGGCCGCACGTTCGGCGGTCTCCTGCCGGCGGAAGCTGCGGTTCTCGCAGATCGCGTAGTACACCGGAAAACCGCGCTCCAGCGGGGTGACCGCCAGCCATGCGGTATAGCGCGAACCCTCCAGGGTCGCGCCGGAATGGACGCGGTAGCGGTCGAAAATACGCTCAGCCATGACAATCCATCCACGCGGAGAACGCGAGTATAGCCGCGCCCACTGGTGTTTGGCGCGAGGTTCGTGCACATGCTCACCCCAGCCGAAATGGCATGCCCCTACTGCGGCGAACGCATCGAGCTGCTGCTCGACGCCTCCGCAGGCGCGCAGTGCTACATCGAGGACTGCCAGGTGTGCTGCCGGCCGATCACCGTGCAGGTGACGGTCGACGTGGACGGCGAGCCGCACGCCAGTGTGTCAGCGGAGAACGATGCCTGAGCCGGGCGGATTCCGTGGCAGTTCAATCGGCGCGGATCGCCACCACGGGCGGCACTCTGGCCGCATGGCGGGCCGGTCCCCATACGGCCAGCTGGCCGAGTACCCACAGCAGCAGTGCGCCGAGCAGGGGTATGGAGAGCGGCATGCGGTTCATCGGGTAAAAGGCCTTCATCAGGCCAAGGTTTGCCAGCACCGCAAGCACTACGCCGGGAAAGATGCCGCCACTGACGATCAGGAAATTTTCTACATGGAAGTAGCGCAGGATGTCGCCACTTGAGGCACCGAGAGAGCGGCGGATGCCGATCTGCCGGCGTCGCTGGCTGACCCAGAAGCTACTCAATCCGACAATCCCGCCGGCGGTCGCCAGCAGGAGCATTCCGCTGAGGATGCTCATCAGCAGGCTTACGTTGCGGTCGGTGGCGTAGGCGTGCGCACGTGCTTCGGACATCGTGACAATGCCCCTTTCCGGGTCGATGATCCGTAGTCCGCTGCGGCTTTGAAGGGCTCTCAGTGCTGCAGTGATGACGGGTCCCATGGCCGCCTTGGGGGCGGTACGGATCAGATACACCACACCTGCCGGGTCGATATAGTGTGCGGGGACGAGCACGCTGTCTCCATCGGAAGACCGTGTCACGCTGAGTGGCCCCTGTAGCCTGTCGACAATACCGATGATGGTGGTCGGTCCGCCTGGCAGATAGACCGTTTTACCTAGTGCATGGCCATCTGGAAAGAGCTTGCGGGCCAGACTGCGCGTGATGATGATGTCCGGCGAGGCCAGCGTGCCGTCGGGGCCGATCGAACCGACTTCGTCAGGGCGGAAATTGCGCCCCGCAATCAGCGAAACACCAAGGGTGTCGATGGCATGTACGTCGGCAGCGTAGACCATGGCGAACTGTGGCCGCTTCGCCTGGTCAGGTTTGACCTTCAAGCGTGTCGATATGCCGCTCTCACCATAGCCCGCCAGCGGGAAGTCGTTGCTCGAAAATGCGTCACGGACCCCTGCGACATGGCGCAATGCATGCAGATCGGTACGAATGTCGGCATGGATCAGGGTTGTGCTCTGGCCGATCGTCCACTTGTTGCGGATGACGAAAAGATGGGCCTCGTCGGTACCCGTGGCGCGGGACTGGTGGACGATGCGGGTTGCGACAATGAAAAGCGCGTTGGAGGTCACCGCCAGGGTCAATGCCACCTGCAACACGATGAGCATCGTGGCGACTTTGTGCCGGCCCAGTGCGACGATGATCGGACGCAATTGCATGTAGGCCCGGGAAAACGCCATGGCGGAGCCCTCAGTTGTTGATCTTGATTTGCCAGGCGGGCTGGGTCTGTGCCGCGCGCCATGTCGGGTACAGCGCGGATATCACCGTGGCGATCACCGCCACTACGACTGTCAGCGAGAGCAGGGAAGCATCAACGTGCACAAGGCGCGCTATCTTCGACTCGAACAACCCTCCGATGCCCCATAGCCCCAGCATTGTCAGCGCTACCCCGAGCATGCCGCCGACGAAGCCCATGGTGGCACCTTCAACCAGGAACTGCCGGTAGATCGCCGCGCGTGACGCCCCAAGTGCACGGCGAATGCCGATTTCCGGTGCGCGGCGCATGAATCGAGCCAGCATCAGACCAATGACATTGACCAGAACGACCAGAAGAAAGCTGGCGGACACAAGCATGGACAATGTGGATGCTCTCGGCGTGACCTGCAGGTGCGTCATCCAGCGCATCAGGTTGCGTAGGCGTACGTTGGGCGACCACGCGAAACGGCCCAGATGCTGTTGTTCTTCGGCATAGTTGCGAAGGAATTCACGATAGCGCTGCACGCCACCGGGTGTCGCAAGCTCCACCCAGGCATCGATCCGGTCGCATTCGCTGTTCAAATAGGCGCCCCAGTTGGACGTATCCATCTGTCCTGACTTCGTCGGGCAGCCCGAGGTCGATGTGCTGTCCTTCTTCATGTCGGTCGCGCGGGTGAATGGAATATAGATGTCCCCTGCATTGTCGAATGCGTGGTTGCTATTGCTTCCAAAACTGCCCAAATCGTAGAAGCGTGGCCTTGGATTCCACCGATCCAGCACGCCGATGATCCGAAACAGCTTCCCATCCAGTTGGATCTCCTGTCCGATACTGTTCTGATCGTGGAATAACCTCTCGTTCAAATGCCTGCTGATCACGACCACACTGGCGTGCTGCGCATCGTCATGTGGTGTCCATCCACTGCCATAGCGGAAAGGCACGTCGAACATGGGAAAAAAATCGGCGGTCACCGCATCGCCATGCATCGACATGACCGGAGTGGTCTGATCCACCGATTCCACTTGCCATATCGCGGGATAGAGCAGGGTTTGCCGGCGTGCTTTTCGCGCTTTCCAGAGTGCGACCGCATCGATGTAGCTCAGCGTATCCGGCGGTTCGTTCTGCCAGGTGTAGGACGGACCGAAGTTGTCGATCTGCGGCACGAACAGTCGGGACGACTTGGCGGGAAGCGGGTCGCTGGTGGTGGCGCGGAACACGGCGTAGGACACCATGCAGGCCGATACCCCGAAGGCCAGCAGCACGATCACCAGCGCGGTCAGTGCCTTGCTGCGCCCGCTGCTCCGCAGCGCGAGTGCTACGTAATAAGCCCACATAACGTCCCCTGTGACGCGGCCTGGTGATCGGCAGGTACGCGACCCGCCGGTTCTCGACCATACCTGATCGGTACGGCCGCCGCCCGTCTTCCCGAGGGGCTAGAGTGCGCCGGATTCCAGCACGCCGATGTCCGCCGCGCGCAGCGTGTTGCGCAGTGCGTCGTCGCCACCGGGTGCGACCGGCCGGCTCAGGTCCCACAGCAGATGGGCGCGGAAGCCTGCAGCCACGGCGTCCTGCGCGGTCCACAGCACGCAGACGTCGCGTGCCAGTCCGGCGACATAGACGGTGTCGACGCCACGATCGCGCAGCCAGCCGGCCAGGCCGGTGGCGGGACGCGTACCTGCCGGGCCATGGTTCTCGCGGAAGCCGCTGTAGGAATCCACGCGCGGGTCGCTGCCCTTGCGCAGGATCAGGTCGGCGCACGACCAGTCGATGGCCGGGTGCAGCGCAGCACCGGGCGTGTCCTGCACGCAGTGGTCCGGCCACAGTGTCTGCGGCTGGCCGTACAGCTCGATCTGCTGGAACGGTGCACTGCCGTCGTGCGTGCTGGCAAAGGAAACATGGCCGGCCGGGTGCCAGTCCTGGGTGGCGACCACGTGGCGGAACAGGCGGCGCTGCAGCAACTGGTCGATGCCCGGCACGATGACGTCGCCTTCGTGGCAGGCCAGCGTACCGCCGGGCATGAAGTCCGGCTGCACGTCCACCAGGATCAGTGCGGCGCGTTCGTGCGTGGTATGTGGCATGGGCGTGTGGAAAGCGGTTGGAGACGCTAGTCTAGTCTAGCGCGCAGGGCAGTCATCGCCGGATCGGCAGCACAGGGGGCGGGAATGCAATACAACCAGTCGTGGATGGCCTTCGGTCTGCTCGGTGGCCTCGAGGCCGGAGCGATCAGTCTGCTGGCGGGCGTGCTGCTGTACCTGCTGTTTCACGTCATCGGCAGGCACAACCACTGGAACGACGCCAAGCGCATCGGCTGGTCGTACTTCGTGACGCTGGTGCTGACGGCCAGTGGCGACGTATGGAACCTGTTCTACTTCAATTACACCTCCGGCCTGCAGTCGCTGCAGCTGCTGCAGGCCGAGCTGGCGACGGTGCACGACCCGGACCATATCGGTATGCGCGTACTGTTCGAGTTGCTGGGCGCGGCGATCGGTGTATACGTTGCCTGGGCACTGTGCAGTGGCGACTGGAAGCGGCGGCTGTCCGGGCGCAAGTAGGCCTTGCCGGATGCCGGCGGACTGGAATGGATGACAGGAGGACGCTGATGAAGAGCATCATGACGTCGGTCTGGCTGGCACTGCTGGTGCTGTTGCCCTGCCATGCGGCCGTGCGGGATGTTCAGTCGTCCGAGATTGCGGTGCAGGTAAGCGTGGATGCGCAGGGCCACCTGCAGTCGGTCCAGCCGATGGTCAAGCTGTCGGCGCCGTTCACGGCATTGATCCAGCGTAGCTTGTCGAACCTGTCGTTCCTGCCGGCGCGGGAGGGTAGCCGCACGGTGGCGACGACAACCTGGCTGTATGTGCGCCTGCTGGGCACGCCGGCCGCGGACGGGAAATACGACGTGTCGGTGAGGTACATCTGCACCGGCCCTTATTTCACGCGGCGGGACCCGCCGGGCTTCCCGCGGCAGATGATCAGTCAACGGCGCGAAGCGAGACTGCTGCTGAAGGCGACGGTCGAAACGGATGGCCGGGTGGACCATGTGCAGCTGGTGCGGGCGTTGACGACCGAAGGACGCCCGGCGCGCATGTTCGTCTATCAGGCGGTGCATACGTTGGAGCGCTGGCGGGCCAGGCCGATCATGGTGGCCGGCACGCCGGTGATTTCACATGTACTGATCCCGATTTCCTTCATGCTGCATGCCTATGACAGCTTCGGCAATCCGGAGGCCTCCAATCTTCCGGCGCTGCGACCGGCGATCGACGCAACCGGCCTGGCCAGGCTGGGGCATCGCCCCGCGCCACTGCCCGATGGCGTGGTGGCGGCGATCGACAGTCCGGTGAAGCTGGTGCACAAGACGCGTTGAGGCATTGCCAGCATGGGGCTGCAGACGGGTGATCCCTTACGTTGCCGCGGTGTGCGGCAGGGCACGGAACTCGGGCAATGCCTCGGCCGCGGCCGAATAGGCGGCAAGCGCGGGGTAGTGCTCGGGCGGGATCACGCCGGGGAGCATCTGCTGGGCGAAGTGCCAGCCGACCGCAGCGGTCAGGCCGGCCTGCCGGATCGTCGCGCTCTCGACTGGTGGCTTGCTGCGGGCGAAGGCCTGTTCCAGTTCGCGGCAGGCGGCCAGCAACTGGCCGGTGACCCGCGACACCCACGGGTGATGCCGCTTCTCCGGTGGCCGCAATTCACGTTCGTAGACCAGTTGCACGCTCTTCTCGGTGGCGGCCAGCGCCAGCCCGATGATGTGCAGGTCGTGCTGCAGGATCTCGGGGTCGTCGGGAAACAGCGAGCGCGGCCGGGTCAGCGCCTCGGCGTACTGGATGATCAGGCCCGAATCCATCAGTACTTCGCCGTTGTCACAGATCAGCGTCGGCGCCTTCACCACCGGGTTGATCTTCTCGAAGGCCGCGAAGGTGCGGAATACCGAGAGCGGCTGATGCTCGAAGGGAAGGCCGAGCAGCCGCAACGAGATCGCGGTTCGACGCACATAGGGTGAATCCAGCATGCCGATCAGTTTCACGTGCGATCCTCGGGGTGGCGCTGCTGCTGCGGGCGATGCATTTTTCGGGGGTAGTGCGGCTGTCGTCAATCAGCCCGGGTCATTCGCGTGACAACGGCTTCCAGCGGCTGTGGGCAGCCACGCCCATGCGCTCACAGGATCGGGTCGCACAGGCGTGCCAGGTGCATGGCCAGCCGTCGCCGCCATGGCGCATGGTCGTATTCGCTCTCGTCGAATTCGACGGCGTGGCTGAAGTCGTTGCGCAGCATGGCGTCCACATCGGCGGCGAAACCGCGGTCCACATTCAGTGCGCTGGCCTCGAAGTTCAGCCGGAATGAGCGGCTGTCCATGTTCATGCTGCCGACCGCGGCGGTGTCGTCGTCCACCAGCAACACCTTCTGGTGCATGAAGCCGGGGTGGTGGCGGAACATGCGGATGCCGGCGCGCACGGCATCCCGCGCGTGCAGGGTGGACGACAGGAATACGGTGGTGTGGTCGGCGATCGACGGGATCAGTACCCGTACATCGACGCCGCGGAACACCGCCAGCCGCAGCTCGGCCATCACGGCGCTGTCGGGTACGAAATAGGGCGTGGTCAGCCACACCCGCTGGCGCGCGGCCTGGATCGCGGTCACGAAGAACAGCGAGCAGCTTTCCTGCCGGTCGGCCGGCCCGGTGGCGGCGATCAGGGTGTGCGCGCTGCCCTGGCCCAGCGGCGGTGTGTGCAGGGGCGGCAGGGTGCCGGTGACCCAGTGCCAGTCTTCGGCGAAGCTGCGCTGAAGCTCGCCCACGGCCGGCCCACGCAGTTCCATATGGGTATCGCGCCAGGGTGCCAGTGGCGGCTTCTGGCCAAGGTATTCGTCACCGACATTGAGTCCGCCGACGTAGCCGATGGCGCCGTCCACCACCACGATCTTGCGATGGTTGCGGAAGTTCACCTGGAAGCGGTTGTGCCGTCGCTGGGTGGCGAAGGGGTGGATGGCGACGCCACCGGCACGCAGGGTTTCCACGTAGCGATGGGGCAGGGCGTAGCTGCCGATGCCGTCGTACAGCACACACACCTTCACGCCCGCGGCCGCACGCTTCAGCAGGGCCTGCTGCATGCGGCGCCCCAGGCCGTCGTCGTGGATGATGAAGAACTGCACCAGTACGCTGTGCTCGGCCTGTGCGATGGCTGCCAGGATGGCGGTGAAGGTGGCGCCACCGTCCACCAGTAGGCGCAGCGCCTGGCCGGGATGGAAGGGCGTGTCCAGCATGGTGGACAGCGCACCGTAGCGTTCGAGGATGTGTTGCGGCGGCTGGATCGCCTCGGAGCGGGCCAGGTCCAGCTGGCGGCGATGACGGCGATGCAGGTCCACATAGCCGTGGAAGCGGCTGCGCCCGAGGTAGAGGTAGGGCAGCAGGGTGAGCCAGGGCAGCAGTGCGAGACCCAGTGCCCAGGCGAATGCGCCCTGCGGCGTACGGGTGTGCATCACGGCATGCGTAGCCGCCACCAGTCCGGCCAGGTGCACCAGCACGATGATCAGGGTGAGTAGCGGCAGGTTCATGGTGAAGGGCCCTCGTGCGCTACTGGCATGCCGTCATTTCCCGTCGAGCAGTCGATCCGTGAGCTGGCGCGCCTGTTGCCGGATTTCCGGCATGGCGATGGATTCCCACAAGGTACCGCGCAACAACCCGCCCAAGGCAAACAGGCGTGACCATGTGCCGCCATCGTAGCGCAGTCGTCCGTCGGGCTCGGCCTGGCAGCCGAGCCCGAGCGGGTCGGGCAGGATATGGCCGTTGGTGACCAGTTGCCGCACCAGCGGGTGCGTGGTCTGGCCCACGTCGGTTTCAAGACCGGTGGCCTGGATGACCAGGTCGGCCTGCACGTTCTCGATCAGTTGCCCGGCGTGGACCAGTTCCACGCTCAGGCGGCCGTCCGCGGCCGGTTCGGCCGAGCGCATGCGGGCCGCCGCTATGCGCAGGCGACCCTGCTGCACAAGCGCGGCGATGCCTGCGTCGACCTGCGGTGCCATGCGATGACGCGCGCGCTCCCAGGCCCAGCGCGCGTGACGCAGGAAGCGGGCACGCTCCTGCTGGGACAGTGCACGCCACAGGCTTGCGGTATACGGGCGCAGGCCGTCGATCACGCTGCGCCATTCGCCATGCTGGTTACAGGCTTCGCGCAGCAAGGGTAGCCAGGTACGGATCTCGGGGGCATCGAGCATCGCCTCCGGCAGCGTGTCGCCGTCCTCGAACGGCGCGGCGATGCGCTGCTGGTGGGCTTCGGGCAGCCGGCCGTGGCGCGAGATCGCTACGAACTGCGTTTCCGGCCAGCGGTTCGCAAGCTCGAGCAGCACGTCCACGGAGGTGAGGCCGAGTCCGACCAGGACGACCTGGCGCGGCGGCGGTTCGTCGTGGTCTGCGGACAGCCATTGCCAGGGTTCGACGACGTAGCGTCCGCTGTCGAGCGCGGCCGCGCTCACGCCCGCCTGCGGGCGTGCGGGCAGGGTGCCGAGGGCCAGCACGGCCGCATCGACGCGGGTTTCGACGCCGCTGTGGAGCACCGTCACCGCGTCACGTTCCGGCACGACCGCCTCGGCCGCGAACGGCACGACATGCACGTCGTGCCCGTTAGTTCTGGCCCGCGCCAGCGCCTGCGCGGTCTCTTCCTCGAGATAGTCACCATAGAGCCGGCGCGGCACGAAGTCGGTACCGGCAATGTCGGGGTTGTCGCGGCGCAGATACTCAAGAAAGCCGCCGGGCCGATGCGCGTACATGCCCATCGTGGCGGCACGCACATTCAGCAGGTGCAGGTTGGAGCGGGTGGCGTAGGCGACACCGCGTCCGGCGTTGCCCGGGCCGGCATACCAGTCCAGATGCATGGGCTGCGCGACCTGCCGGTCGAGCAGTTCGCTGAGCAGCGAAGCGCCGGCGGCGCCGCCGCCGATGATGGCGACACGTCGAAACATGCGACTCCCGGTTGTTGGTGCAGTCAGACGGGCAGGGCGCCGTCGATACGCAGGTGCTGCGGCATGGCATGCCAGTGCGAGCCCTGGGCCTCCGGCGCGTAGGCGTTGCAATCGATCAGGTCACCACCGTAGACATGCAGGCTGAGTGCCACTTCGTGACGGGACATGTTGCGGCAGCGGTGCATCGTGGATGTTCCGGCATCGAACCACATCGCATCGCCGGGACCAAGCCAGTCGCGACCACGCAGCTGCCAGTCGCTGTGCTCGGACGACCGCGTCCACGATTCCATTTCAAGGGCCCCGTGCAGGCTCATCTCCAGCCCCCACAGTCCGCCATGATCGTGCGACGGAGTGACATGGTCCGGCGGCCAGACCACCAGCAGCACGCTCACTGGCGTCAACTGTCCGCGGCGGCTGAGCAGCAGGCGGCGGAAGTCGCGCGAGGAGCCGTGCAGCCGGACCATGTCATCGACCAGGGCCTGGCCGTCACGGTGGACGACACGGCCCAGTTCGCGTGCCAGTACGGCGAGGTCGGGGTGCGGTTCGCGGGTGTGCGCCAGCGCGGTGTCGCGCAAGGCTTTCAGGTGGTGGCGATGTCTGCGCATGCGGGCCATGCCAAGCAAAATCCGGCGATCAGTGGAGCATGCTCATTGTTAAGTCGGCGTAAGGCGAAGGCGTGACGCCCATGCATGACTTTTGCGACAGGCGGCGTGTCGCGCGGCGGCGTAACGTGCTCCTTGTGCAGCTTCAAGCCCTCGGCTTTAAACCCTCGGGCGGTTTGCCGCATCGAAGCGCCTGGACGGGTGCCGGAATGCGCGCTCATCAATGGAGAACGGACATGATCGAGTTGTTCGTAATGCTGATGCTGGCGGCGGTCGCGTTGTGGGTGACCTTCGCGCTGGTGGGTTTCGTGTTCAAGCTGGTGTTCGCGGTTGTCGGCGGGGTGTTTGGCTTGCTTGCCGGCGCCGTCGGACTGCTGGCGGGTGGCCTGGTGCTGTTGCTGGTTGCGCCCTTCGTGCTGCTGGCGTTGCTGCCATTCTGCATGCCGCTGCTGCTCGTGGCCGCGGTGGTGTGGGCGATCGTGCACGGTACGCGGCGCACACCGTCGAAGCCGCAGTTGTCGCATTGACGTTTGCCGTGGAAGGGCTCGGTCCGCCGTGATGGCGGGCCGGGCCCTTTCGTTTGCCGGAGCTGCCCTCAGAGCGTTCGAAGGGCAAAGCTGACCGGTACCAGCGCCCATGCCTTCACCGCATGGCCATCGACCATCGCGGGGCTGAAACGCCACCCGGCGAGGACCTGGTCGCGCGCACTACGGTCGAGCAGCACATAGCCGCTGCTGTGGGCGATCTCCACTTGCAGCGGTCGCCCGTTTTCGTCCACCAGCACGCGCAGCAATACCGTGCCCTGCATGTGCTGGCGCATTGCCATGCCGGGGTAGCGGAGTGGCGCTGCGCGATAGGCGAGGCTGGCTTCGGTCGGAACCGTGTTCGTCGCCGGCCGGGCATCGTGCGCAGGTGTCGCCGGTGGCGCGACCGATGCAGGCTGGATGGTGGCGATGCGGTCCAGGTCGGTTGGTGCCACTACCGGTGGCTGGACTGGTGTCGGGCGGGTTCGAGGAAGCGGAGCCGGTTGCGGCGGAAGCGGCTTGACGGTCAATGGCGGGGGTGGTGGCACAGGCGCGGGCGGTTCGGCCCACTGCACTACCAGCGCGTCGTGCGGGATGGTGGCAGGCGTGAAGGCCGGGGCCTGCGGCCGCATCGCGATCACGAAGGCGGCGAGGTTGAGGGCGAGTGTGGCGCTGAGCGCAGCGATGCGCACCGGATCCGGGTGCGCGCGAGAAACGACAGCCAGGCTTGCGGACGACATGGCGACCTCCTGACAGCGGTGGGGGAGTTGTGGCGGCACGCACGCTGCCGGAGGCAGAGGGGATCGTGGTGACGCGGCTTCAGCCTATGCCTGCGAGCCTAGTGTCGCAAGTTCGGGCGGACCCGCGCCGGTCGGCTGCGGCCTGTCGCCGGGCCAAAAAAGAACCCCGCGGGCGCGGGGTCGGGGAATGCGGACATCGGGGAGGTACAGTCCGCTAGACCTAAAATGCGCTCAACAACCTTGGAAGGGTGTACAACTTTCGTGATGACGCGCTTAACGCGCGTGCCTCGCTTCGACATACGCGTGAGTATGCAAGCGCCGGCCAAGTCGCTAAGGTAGGTCGAGGCGCGTCGCAGGCGCCGGTCGCTGTCCACGGAGCCGATCACCCATGACCACTGCACTTCCGGCGCAGATGCCGCGCTACAGCGTTGGTGACGAACTGGCCAGCAGCCTGATCCACGGGGTCGGCATCCTGCTAAGCATCGCCGGGCTGGCAACCCTGGTGGCCCTCGCCGCGATCCATGGCGACGCCCGCGCAGTGACGGCCAGTGCCGTGTACGGCAGCTCGCTGGTACTGCTCTACACCGCATCGACGCTCTATCACGCGGTGCGTAGCGAACCCGTCCGGCGCCGGTTGCGGGTGCTCGACCACATCGCCATCTACCTGCTGATCGCCGGCACCTACACGCCATTTACCCTGGTGGCCTTGCCGGGGCCCTGGGGCTGGAGCCTGTTCGGCGTCATCTGGACCCTGGCCCTGCTGGGCAGCGCCCTGGAACTGGGTCTGCTGGGTCATCGTCGCGCGCTGGCGGTGCTGCTCTACGTGGCCATGGGCTGGGTCGGCATGGTGGCGTTCAAGCCACTGCTGGCGCACCTGCAGACTGGTGGCATGGCGCTGCTGATCGCCGGTGGCGTGGCCTACACCTTGGGCGTGCCGTTCTATCTATGGCGGCGCCTGCCGTATCACCACGCGGTGTGGCATGCCTTCGTGCTGGCCGGCAGCGTGCTGCATTTCATGGCCGTGCTCCTTTACGTGCTGCCGGACGGCGCCTGAGCGACCGGGTCAGGCCAGCAGCCAGCCGAACGCGGCCAGTGCCAGGATCAACAGCGAAAGCACCAGCTTGAGCAGGGCGCCGAACAGCAGGCCGAGCCAGGTGCCGATACCGACATGGGTGGAACGCAACACGCTGCCGCTGGACGAGAACTCGCCCAGCAGCGCGCCCACGAACGGTCCCAGGATCAATCCGGGCAGGCCGAAGAACATGCCCACGATCGTGCCGATGCTGGCCCCCCAGATCGCTGTCTTGCTGGCGCCCACGCGTTTGGCGCCGAGCGAGGCGGCCACGAAATCCACGGTGATGCCGAGCGCGGTAAGGCCGCCGAGTACCAGCAGCCACCACTGGCCCAGGTGGCGATAGCCGTCCACCGCCGCGGCCAGCCAGATGCCGCCGAAGATCATCGGCAGGCCGGGCAGGGCCGGAAGCACGGTGCCGATCAGCCCGCCGATGATCAGTGCGGCGGCCAGCAGGTAGAGTGCGATGTCGAGCATGCGGTATGGCCTTCCCTGTCGCGGCGGGTGTGCCGTGGATCGGCCACAATACTCGGTCGTCGAGATGAAGCGGGCAAGTGAGCCCACCAGTGTGACCGGAACAGGCATGACCAGCGAACCCACCTTGCTCAAGGCCGACGAACTCGGCCGCATCGAAATCGTCGAGCATGACCGCCAGCGCGCGATCCGCCGCGACATCGGTGCGGCGCGCTGGTGGTCGCGTGCCTTCGCCCGACGTGCAGCGGCGCGCGAAGCCCGTGCGCTGACACGGCTGGCCGGCATCGATGGCGTGCCCGCACTGCTGGGCTGGAATGGTCGGGAACTGCTGCGCAGCTATATCGCGGGCCAGCCGATGCAGCTGGCGCAGCCGCGCGATCGAGGTTATTACCGCGATGCACTGCGCTTGCTCGCACGCCTGCATCGGTGCGGCATCGTGCACAACGACCTGGCCAAGGAGCCGAACTGGCTGGTGCGCGATGACGGTCGTCCCGCCGTGGTGGATTTCCAGCTGGCATGGACGCGCGGGCGCCGTGGTCGCCTGTTCCGCCTGCTGGCGCGCGAGGACTTGCGTCACCTGCTGAAGCACAAGCGGACCTATTGTGCGGATGCGCTCAGTGCCCGCCAGCGCGCCATTCTGGATACGCCCGCGCCGCATTCGCGGTTGTGGCGCGCCACCGGCAAGCGACTCTACAAGCTCATCGCCCGCCGCGTATTCGGCTACTGGGACAACGAGGGCAAGGGGCGCGTCAGGAGCTGACGGGCGAGAAGTGAGAAGTGAGAGAAAAGCGTGCAGGCACCAGAACACTGCCGCTCCTTTCTCATTCCTCACTCCTCTCCACTCACTCCTGGTTCTTACTTTTCGACGAAGGCGCGTTCGATCACGTAGTCGCCGGGTTCGCGGGTACGTGGCGAGGCCTGGAAGCCGCGGCCGTCGAGCAGTGCGCAGAGATCGTCCAGCATGGCCGGACTGCCGCACAGCATGACGCGGTCGGTATCCGGGTTCAGTGGCGGCAGGCCGATGGTCTCGCTCATCTGGCCGTCGGCGATCGCATCGGTGATGCGTCCCCGGTTGCGGAACGGCTCGCGCGTGACGGTCGGGTAGTAGATCAGCTTCTCGCGCACCAGCTCGCCCAGATACTCGTGTTGCGTCAGCTCGTGTTCCAGGTACTGGGCATACGCAAGGTCGTTGATGTGACGCACGCCGTGGGCCAGCACGATCTTGTCGAAGCGTTCGTAGGTATCCGGATCGCGGATGATGCTCATGAACGGTGCCAGTCCAGTGCCGGTGCCGAGCAGGTACAGATGCTTGCCGGGCTTGAGGTCGGTCAGCACCAGGGTGCCGGTGGGCTTGCGCGTGAGGATCAGCGGGTCGCCGGGCTTGAGGTGCTGCAGGCGCGAGGTGAGCGGGCCGTCCGGCACCTTGATCGAGAAGAACTCCAGGTGTTCTTCCCAGCTGGCGCTGGCGATGGAATAGGCGCGCATCAGCGGCTTGCCGTCCACGTCCATGCCGATCATCACGAACTGACCGCTGTCGAAGCGGAAGCCGGGGTCGCGCGTGGTGCGGAAGGAAAACAGCGTGTCGTTCCAGTGGTGCACGTCGATCACGTGCTCGGTCGCCATGGCTACCATGGTGGGCTCTCGAAGTCGTTGCAGTGGGTGGGCGCGGCACGAAACACGGGCATTGCTCGCTTGGGGAAGGCGGCGGGGCCGTGCTACCTGGCGAGTGTCGTGCGGAAACGCAGCAGGTCGCCATTTTAC
This sequence comes from Dyella sp. A6, assembly GCF_036320485.1. Classification (NCBI taxonomy): domain Bacteria; kingdom Pseudomonadati; phylum Pseudomonadota; class Gammaproteobacteria; order Lysobacterales; family Rhodanobacteraceae; genus Dyella; species Dyella aluminiiresistens. The sequence continues at coordinate 3,155,304 of NZ_CP132911.1, read as the reverse complement.
GCGATCGGCGGGCTGCTTGCCGGGGTTCGGGCGCTCGCGGCGGGTCGTTCGCGCACGACCGCTGTGGCCATCCGGACCGAAAAGTGTGCAGTGACGGGACTTATCGCGGAAAATGGCAGGCTGATGAACGCCTCGACCCCACTTCAAACCCGGCCGGACGACCAGCCCTGGCGCCTCAGCGTGGCGCCGATGATGGACTGGACGGACCGGCATTGCCGCTATTTCCATCGACTGCTGTCGCCGCATGCCCGGCTGTATACCGAGATGGTGACCAGCGCGGCGCTGGTGCGTGGGCGTCAGTTGCGTCTGCTCGAGCACAGCCAGCAGGAGCACCCGGTAGCCCTGCAGCTGGGCGGCAGCGAACCGCGCGAGCTGGCCGAGGCGGCCCGGCTGGGTGCGCAGGCCGGCTACGACGAGATCAACCTGAATGTCGGTTGCCCGTCCGATCGCGTGCAGTCCGGCCGGTTCGGCGCCTGCCTGATGCGCGAGCCGGCGCTGGTGGCCGACTGCGTGAAGGCGATGCGTGACTCGGTGGCGGTGCCGGTGACGGTGAAATGCCGTATTGGCGTCGACGACCAGGACGACTATGCCGACCTGCAGCACTTCACCGATACCATGCTCGAGGCCGGCGTGGAAATCTTGGTGGTGCATGCGCGCAAGGCCTGGCTGCAGGGACTTTCGCCGAAAGAGAACCGCGAGATTCCGCCGCTCGACTACGAGCGCGTCTACCGGCTGAAGCGCGAGTTTTCGCAACTGGTGGTGGTGATCAATGGCGGCATCACCACGGTGGAGCAGGTGCGCGACCACCTGCAGCAGCTGGACGGCGTGATGCTGGGGCGGGCGGCCTATCACGATCCGTTCGTGCTGGCCCGGCTCGAGCAGGCGCTGTATGGACAGGCGCTGCCGACCCGCGAGCAGGTGCTGGCGCGCCTGCGGCCCTATGTGGAGGCCGAACTGGCCCGCGGCACCGCGCTCAAACACATCACGCGTCACCTGCTGGGGCTTTACCAGGGCGAGCCTGGCGCACGGGGTTTCCGCCGGGTGCTGAGCGAGGGCGCACATCGCGCCGGGGCCGCCTGGCCGTTGCTGGAGCAGGCCATCCCCGCCCGATACGCTGCCGCGTGACAGTCGATCGCCGTCCGGTCACTATTCAGCCCGGGTTTTTCACTATGAAGCGTCCGCGGGGGTGTCCCCCGCAAGCAGTCATGAGATGAAATGGCATTGAAATCCCTCTCCGCGCTGGCCATCGTGGCCGTGCTGTCGCTGGTGACGGCCGCGGTCCGCGCGCGCGCGCAGGAAGCTTCCGTCCCGTCGCTGGACCAGGCCGTGATCCTGGTCCACCAGCAGACGGGCGGGCGGATACTTTCCGCCGACCAGCGTCATGTGGGGCGCCGGCTGGAGTACCGCGTCAAAGTACTTACACCCGATGGGCACGTGAGGGTCGTTACCCTGTCGTCCGATGCCGGACATCCCGCTTCAAGGGCTCCATCCACCGAGAATCCCGTCGGCCGTGCCGCGGGCAACAAGGAGAAACACTGATGCGCATCCTTCTGGTAGAAGACGAGGCGCCGTTGCGCGAGACCCTCGCCGCCCGCCTGAAACGCGATGGTTTCGCGGTCGACGCGGCGCAGGACGGCGAAGAGGGCCTGTACATGGGGCGCGAGGTGCCGTTCGACCTGGCCATCATCGATCTGGGCCTGCCCAAGATGTCGGGCATGGAGCTGATCAAGGCGCTGCGCGAAGCCGGCCAGCGCTATCCGATCCTGATCCTCACCGCGCGCGGTGGCTGGCAGGACAAGGTGGAGGGCCTCAAGCAGGGTGCCGACGACTATCTGGTCAAGCCGTTCCATGTCGAGGAGCTGCTGGCGCGCATCAATGCATTGGTGCGGCGTGCCAGTGGCTGGTCCAAGCCGGTGCTGGCATGCGGCCCGATCAAGCTGGATACCACCGCGCAGACCGTGACGGTCCAGGGCAAACCGGTCGACCTCACCAGCTACGAGTACAAGGTACTCGAGTACCTGATGCTGCACGCCGGCGAGCTGGTCTCCAAGGCCGATCTGACCGAGCACATCTACCAGCAGGATTTCGACCGGGACTCCAACGTGCTCGAGGTCTTCATCGGCCGCCTGCGCAGGAAGCTGGACCCGGAAGCCACCCTCAAACCCATCGAGACGGTACGTGGACGCGGATACCGCTTTGCCATCCCCCGCAACGAAAGCGACGACGACTGAGACGCCACGCCCGTTCTCGCTGGCGGCACGCGCGGCGCTGGCGACCGCGCTGGTGCTGGCAGCCTTTCTGGGTGCGATCGGCCTGACGCTGTCCAAGACCAACGCGGACAGCGCGCTCAATGCATTGCAGGACCGTCTGCAGAACTTCGCGATTGCCTACATCGCCGGCACTGACGTGGGGCGCTACGGGCGTCCGCTGATGCCCGACGCGACGCCGGACCCGCGCTTCTCGCGGCCCGGGTCCGGTCTGTATGCGGTGGTGCTGGGCGACCATGGCTTCCGCTGGGAGTCGTCCTCGGCAATCGGCCGCGACTTCGGCTTCCTGCAGCCGTTGCCGCCCGGAGTGCGACGCTTCGTCGGGCCGGTGGATACCCGTATGGGTCGGCTGTACTACTACAGTTACGGCGTGGCGCTGGACCTGCCCGAGCGCAAGTCGGTGCATCTGACGTTTACCGTCGCGCAGACCGAAGAGCAGCTCGCGAGCAGTAACGCGGTGTACCGGCGCAGCCTGATCGGCTGGCTGTCGACACTGGGCGTGCTGCTGATCGTGCTGCAGCTGTTGCTGCTGCGCTGGAGCCTTACCCCGCTGCGCCGGGTCGCCAGCGACATGAGCCGCGTCGAGCGCGGCGACAGCGAGCACCTGGACAGTCAGTATCCGCTCGAGCTGACCGGCCTGACCGGGCGCATCAACGCCTTCATCGACAGCGAGCGCGAGCAGCGCACGCGTTACCGCAACACTCTGGCCGACCTGGCTCACAGCCTGAAGACGCCGTTGGCGGTGATCCGCTCGCAGGTGGAGTCGGCGGCCAACGAGCGGCCGCAGCTGCGCGATGCGCTGCTCGACCAGGTGCGTCGGATGGACGAACTGGTGGCCTATCAGCTGGCACGCGCTGCGACCTCGGGCCGGCAGACCTTCGCCGCCGCGGCGGTGCCGCTGGCTGGTCATGCCGAGGACCTGGTGCGCAGCCTGGAGAAGGTCTACGCGGCCAAGAACGTGCTGTGCGAATTCGACATCGAGGATGCCGCGGCCTTCTACGGCGAGCAGGGCGACCTGCTGGAACTGATGGGCAATCTGCTCGAGAACGCTTTCAAGTGGGCTAACCACCACGTGCTGCTGGTCGCTAAGGTGCAGTCTCAGGGCAGCCGCTTGCGTCCGGGTCTGTGGCTGAGCGTGGAAGACGACGGCCCGGGCATTCCCGACGAGAAGATCGAGAAGGTGCTGCAGCGTGGCGTGCGTGGTGACGAACGTGTGCAAGGCCATGGCATCGGCCTGTCCATCGTGCAGGACATCGTGCGCGCCTATCGTGGCGAGCTAGTGGTTGATCGCTCCCCGGAATTCGGCGGTGCCCGCTTCAGCGTGGAGTTCCCGCCGGGCTGACCGGCAACCGTTGCGGCTGCCCGTGTCCGGGTGGCGCGGCGGTGCCGCTTACTGGATGGATCCGGGCAGCAGCGATTGCCAGCCCAGGTTCACGCGGTGCGGTGGCGGCGACGACGAGGGTGCGGAGTCACCGCTGCTGACGTTGTGGATCGAGTTGTCGTCGCTCTTGTCCGACGAGGACGCACTGCTGGCATGTCCGCTGCCGGACGAGGCGCCGACGGGCATGCCCATCAGTTCGCCGCCGGAGGTATCGGCATCACGGCTGCCGTTGGCCGATGCGTTGGCATGACTCGAGTCGCCACCCATGCCGCCATTTCCCGTGTCGGCATTGACAGTGGCTTGAGCCGTCGCGACCAGGCACAGGCCCAGCACGCAACCGGTCAGTACAAGATGTATGGCGCGCATGGCGATCAACCCCTTGACGCACAGGCGAGACGTTGATCGTCCCAGAAATGGCGTGGCGATGCCAGTGCCCCGGTCGGCCGGTGCGACGGCCGTCGCACCGGCTAGAATCCACGGATGACATGTTCTGACCTCCTGCCGGCGGGCACGCGCTGATGTCCGCCCCGCAATTGCTGGCGACGCTGGCTACCGGCGAAATCGTCTCGGGCACCCGGCTGGCCGAGGCCGCGGGGATCTCCCGTGCTGCGATCTGGAAGCAGGTCGAGGCGCTGCGCAGCCGTGGCGTGCCGATCGAATCCCATGGTCCGGCCGGTTACGGTCTGCCATGGCCATTGCAGATGCTGGACGCCGCGACCATCGAGGCGGCCCTGCCTGCGGCCGCCAGGCGACGCCTCGGAGTGCTGGACCTGTACTGGGAAATCGACTCCACTTCGACCGAGTTGCAACGCCGAGGGCCGAAGGCGCCGGACCTCAGCGTGGTGATGGCGGAAACCCAGAGTGCCGGACGCGGACGGCGTGGACGGACCTGGCTTTCGCCGCCCGGCCTGAACCTTTATCTGTCCTGCCTCAAGCGCTTCGATGCCGGTTTTGCCGCGCTGGGCGGCCTGTCGCTGGCGGTTGGCGTGATCGTGCAGCGGGCGCTGGAGTCGCTCGGGGTGGGCGGTGCCGGGCTGAAGTGGCCGAACGACGTGCTGGCCCGTTCGGGCGATGGCCTTCCGGGCGGCAAGCTGGCCGGCATCCTGGTCGAGTTGTCGGGCGAATATCAGGGGCCCTGTGCCGCGGTGATCGGTATCGGTCTCAACCTTCGCCTGACGCCGGCGCTGCACGAGCAGGCCGGGCAGCCGGCCTGCGATCTGGCCACCTTGTGCGGTGGTGTGCCGCCCGACCGCAACGCGGTGGCGGCGGCACTGATCGCGGCGCTGGTCGATGGCCTGGCCGTGTTCGAGCAGCAGGGCTTCGCCGGATTCGCCGACGACTATGCGCGGCATGACCTGCTGCGCGACGTGCCATTGCGCCTCAGCGGGGCGCTGGGCGATCTCGATGGCGTCGGTGCGGGCGTGGATGCGCGCGGAGCGCTGCTGTTGCAGGCCGCCGATGGCCTGCATCGCATCGACAGTGCTGACGTCACGGTGCGTCGCGCATGAGGCTGCTGCTGGATCTGGGCAATACCCGCCTGAAATGGGCGCTGTCCGGCAACGACGGATGGCTGGCGCGCGGAGCCGTGGCCTGGGATGAGAACCTGCCGGATCTGCTGTCGACTGCGTGGCACGGCCTGCCGGTGCCGGCGGCGGTGCTGGGCGCGTCGGTGGTGGACGAGGCACGCGAGGCGATGGTGGCCGGGCAGTCGGCTTCGCTGTTCGGGCAGGCGGTTGCCTGGCTGCGGACCCCGGCGGAAGCCTGCGGCGTGCGCAATGCCTACGCCGAGCCCCGGCGGCTAGGCGTCGATCGTTTTCTGAGCATGGTGGCGGCACGGGCCGCCGGCGATGCTCCGTGCGTGCTGGTCGGCGTCGGTACCGCGCTCACCCTGGATGCGCTGGCGGCGGATGGCCGGCATCTTGGTGGGCTTATCGCTCCGGGGCCGCGACTGATGCAGCAGTCGTTGCTGGGCGCTACCGCCAAGGTCCGGCCGGAGCGGCCGGGGCGGATACTGGACGTGGCCGACAATACCGCCGATGCCGTGAGTTCGGGTTGCTGGCTGGCGGCGGTGGCCCTGGTCGAGCGCTTCGCCGCGCGCATGGCCGGCCCGCTCGGTGGCACGCCCGGCATGATCCTGCACGGTGGGGATGCAGGCGAGCTGGTGCCGCTGCTGACCTTGCCCTCGCGCCAGGTCGTCGACAGCGTGCTGCGCGGCCTGGCGGTCTGGGCGAACGGGGCGACGTCGGCCTGAGCCAGGCATGCCGGCCTCGTGCGGCATGCCGTGGGGCTTGTCGTGCCGCACGCCGCCGGTCGGCCGTGCTGGCTTAAAATAGGTATTCACCCGCCGGATGGATGGTCGATGTTCCTGCGCCTGCTTTTTGTTCTTCTGATGACGCTCAATATTGCCGTGGGTGCGTGGCTGCTCCTGGGGCAGGGTGATCCCGTGCGCCGCGCCGCGACCGATCCCGGGGTACCCGAGCTGCACCTGCTGTCCGAGCGCCCCGCCAGTCCGGAGCCGGCGATCGCCGCCTCGGCGCCCTCAGTGGCGCCTGCGACCACGGTAGCCATGGCACCTGCTGCCGCGCCAGCCGTGGTGCCGGCGCAGGCGGCGAGCTATCAGTGCATGACACTTGGGCCGTTCGCCACGCCACAGGACATGCGTGACGCGCGCAGTGCGCTGGTCTCCAGGGTGGTCCGCCTGCGTGCACGCATGGAGCAGTCCACCGAGATGCGTGGCTGGTGGGTGCATCTGCCCACCAGTCCAAGCCGTGCGGCGGCGCTGGCGCAGGCGCGCAAGCTGGAAGCCAGCCATATCACGGACTATTTCGTGGTCGGTTCCGGGGATCAGCAGAACACCGTTTCACTGGGCCTGTTCCACGATCCGGCCAATGCCCACAAGCGTTTCGACCAGATCGTGGCGGCCGGTTTTCCGGCCCGCTTGAGTCAGCGCACCGAGCAGGTGCCGCAGTACTGGCTGGACATGGTCGTCAACGACAGTGCCCATTTCGACTGGCGCAGCCGTATCCGCGACCCGAGCGTGGGCTCGCACAGTACGGGTTGCTTCTGAGTCCGGCGGGCCGGCAGGCCGACCGGATGCGGCGCAAGCATTGAGCCAGGCTGGCAGCCTGCTAGAATCGCGGTCCGTCGCCGCTTTAGCTCAGTTGGTAGAGCAACTGATTTGTAATCAGTAGGTCGTCCGTTCGAGTCGGACAAGCGGCACCACATAATGGTTCAAAGCAGTCCAAATTCGTCTAACAAAAGCCAGAAAGTCCTTGGTACGTAAGGCTTCTGGCTTTTTTGTTGTCTTGTGCTGTCCAATCACGTCCATTGAAATCCACCGTCAGGTGACGGTAGATTTGACGGTAAGCAACCTGTCGTTAGAGGGTGTTACCGTCATGGCGCTTACCGACATCACTATCCGCAAGGCACCACTGCCCGACAAGCCCAAGAAGCTGGCCGATGGGGCTGGCCTTTACCTGCTTCTAAACCCATCGGGTGCGCGCTGGTGGCGTTTCGACTACCGATTCGCTGGCAAGCGCAAGACGCTAAGCATGGGTACCTATCCCGAGACGAGTCTTTCTGACGCGCGTGTTCGGCGCGATGATGCACGGAAGCTGATACAAGCAGGCGTCGACCCTGGAGCAAAGCGTAGGGCAGAGAAGGCTGCAGGAAAGGAACAGGCGGCGAACAGCTTTGCTGTCATTGCGGAGGAGTGGTTTGCTGGCCGCCAAGACTTGGCTGAGACCACCCGGGGCAAGGTGCGTTGGATGCTCGATGACTTGGCTTTTCCCTGGATTGGAGGCCGACCCGTAGGTGATCTTGAGCCGCCGGATGTACTTGCTGTGCTTCGTCGCGTGGAGTCCCGGGGGCATCTAGAGACCGCGCAGCGCCTTAAGTCGATCTGTTCGCAAGTATTCCGGTATGCCGTGGCTACCGGTCGGGCGCAGCGTGATCCGACGGTTGACCTTCGCGGTGCCCTGAAGACGGCGAAGACGCGCCACAGGGCCAGTATCACCGAGCCACTGAAGGTAGGAGAGTTGCTACGTGCGATCGACAGCTATGGCGGTACGCTTCCCGTTCGATGTGCCCTGCAGTTGGCTCCGTTGGTATTCGTGCGCCCTGGTGAGCTGCGCAAGGCAGACTGGGGAGAGTTCGACCTTGAAAAGGGGATGTGGGTGATTCCTGGTGAACGGATGAAGATGCGTGAGAGGCACTTCGTGCCTTTGTCTCGCCAGGCGGTGAACATCCTTCAGGAGCTTCAACCGCTGACGGGGCGGGGGCGCCTAGTATTCCCAGGGGTTCGACGTTATACGGAGCCTATGAGCGATGGCACGATTAACGCGGCATTACGACGACTCGGGTACGACAAGGATTCAATGACCGGTCATGGGTTCCGTAGTTTGGCGAGTACACTGCTTCACGAGCAGGGCTACAACACAGACTGGATTGAGCGCCAGCTGGCGCATGTCGAGCGCAACAGTATCCGTGCCGCTTACAACTATGCCCAGCATCTGCCTGAGCGCCGAAATATGATGCAGGCGTGGGCGGACTACCTGGATGAGTTGCGGAATACTGGGAAGAAGGTGGGGATCGCGGTTGAGTGTGGCTGAATTTGCTACTGGCAGGGGAGTGCATCTCTATGCAGAGAAGTACGCACATCAAGCCGCCTATGAGCAAAATTTTGAAGGGTATGCTTTCTGGCAGGCAGTTGCACTTTCCCTAGCGCCATAGAGTATCGACTAGCAATGGTGTGGCTGCTGCTTTCGATGCGTACACCGATGGAGTTGATCAGTAGCACCAATCGATCATGATCAGCGCACCGGCATGATGATCAGCATGAGACCACTGGCTGGAATCGGCGCCAAGAGCGGTCATTCGAGTGTGCGCTCTCGCCTGAGCTTTGGTGATTGCAGCATGGCTGTCAGTGCTAGGTTGGAGCTTCGACTTCGAGACTCGACTCAACGCTATGGTTCATTCAGTACCACCGGGCGCATGCGAGATTTGCCAGAACTCACCTCTAGAGTGGCAATATTTCCATAGCGACCGGCGGTAGTTGTCAGCTATAAAGTTGAAGTCTTTTGCGGATACTACATTAATGAAATAGATCAGCCGCACGGAGATTTTGCCCCCACGTAAGTTCGGCCCGGCGCCGTGCGGCGCGCGGTGGGGTATGCCTGGCTATTTCGGATCGGTGCGTTCGCGTGAGGTTCGGAAAGGCGAACGTGAGTGGGGCATGCTGGCCATCAGCAACAGTCCTTGCAGGAGTGCACGAGGCGTCGGCGGGCAACCCGGGACCGTCATATCCACCGGAAGGACATCGGCCACGCGCCCACGGGATGCGTAATTGATGCCGAAGACGCCACCGCAGGCGCCGCAATCGCCGACAGCCATGACCCATTTGGGGTTGGGCATGGCGTCATAGGTGCGTCTGAGCGCTTCGACCATGTTGACAGAGACGGGGCCGGTCACCAGTAGGACGTCTGCGTGGCGTGGGCTGGCGACGAAGGCAAGTCCGGCGCCTTCGAGGTTGTAGTACGGGTTGGTGAGCGCCTGGATTTCCAGCTCGCAGCCGTTGCAGGAGCCGGCATCGACATGGCGAATACGCAATGCACGCCCGAACACACGCTGGAGGCGATCATGCATATGACGTACTTCATCGTCGCGAAGATCGGGTTTGGCCGTTGCCTCGGTGAGCAGGCCGGTGCGACGGATACGTGTCAGGAGATCTAGCATGATCGGCTCACCCGTCGTGACCACTGTAGGAAAGGTTGAATGACTTATTGATCAGCGGGAAATCGGGCACGATATTGCCGAGCATCGCGTACTCGATCAGCGGCCAGTTTTGCCACGACGGGTCGTGGACGTGACACCGCCGGATGGTATGCGGGGTGTCGGTCTCGAGCACCACCGTCACCGGCCCCCTCCATCCTTCAATGATGCCGATACCGATGGCATGGGAGGCTGCCGTGGGGATGGGCGTCGCGGTGGGTCCTGGCGGGAGCTTCTCGAGCAAGAGACGACTGAGTCGCAAGGACTCCATGACCTCGCCAAAGCGCACCTGGACGCGTGCGGCGACATCGCCGTCGGTCTCCAGCACTCCTGCGGGAGGGACATCGTTGTAGGGTGCCCACGGCATGCTGATGCGTGCGTCCTGCGCGATGCCCGAAGCCCGTGCGACAAGGCCCAGTGCCCCGTGAGCCTTGGCGAGGGACGGCGCGAGTTGCCCGGTGCCGCGGAAGCGGTCCTGAAGGCCTGAATGGCTGCTGTAGATCGAGCGTAGTGATGTGACTTCGTGGGCGAGAACGGTCGTTTCGTCGAGGAGTCGACGAACGTGATGCGGTCCGATATCGGATTGCACGCCACCTGGAATGACGTAATCCATCAGATAGCGCTGACCGAAGATGTCGTCATTGAGGCGAAGCAGGCGCTCTTTCAGTATCGAGAACTGAGTGAGGCCGAACGCGAGGCCGGCATCGTTGCCGAGCGCGCCCAGGTCGCCGAGATGATTGGCGATGCGTTCCCGTTCAAGAGCGAGGGCACGCAGATGCGCGGCCCGTGGCGACGGGGCCATGCCTGTAAGTGACTCGAGTGCCGCACAATAGGCCCATGAGTACGCGACGGCGCTGTCGCCGCTGACGCGTGCGGCGAGCCGGTGTCCCTCGTGTGGTGCAAGCGTTTCGAACCGTTTGGCTATGCCCTTGTGGGCATAGCCGAGCCGCGCTTCCAGGCGAAGGACCTTTTCACCGACGACGGAGAACCGGAAGTGGCCGGGCTCGATGGTGCCGGCATGCACCGGACCGACCGGTATCTCGTGCACACCCTCGCCGAGGACGGGTACAAAGCGATAAGGCCGTGGCGGCGTGGCATGCGTGATGGCCAGATCGGCGTCGCGACGTAACGGGAAGTAGTGGGCGGGCCAGGTGTCATGGCATAGCCATGAGCGGGTGTCGTCGCCGTCGGCTTCCACGCCGAGCAGATCGTAAGTGGACCGCTGCAAGCGAATGGCGACCGGGAACCGGTGTCCAAGGGATGGGTAGATCGGGTGATGCCCCGCCAGCATGTGCTGAAGCACCACCACTTGGCCAGGCAGGAGGAAGGCCGCGAAGACGCTGAACTGGCCGTTGCGATCTCGCTCGTCATGTCCCCACAGCGTGAGCAGGCTTGCTCCGGCCACGTGCAGTTGCTCGGCCAGCGACGTCCATTGATGGGCGTCGACCACAAGGCGTCGCACGGGGACATTGGCCGGTACCGGGATGCCGTTTCGAGCAATGACTTCAAGCGGCATAGGGTCACCTCACGAACAGGTGGGCTGCCAGGCGATACCATTCGGCGAGAGCCGCTGGAATGCTGATACCCAAGACGAGCACTAGGGCCAGGTGAATGAAAACCGGTGCCAGGGACGGCGGGTGCGGGAGTGACGGCGCTTCGGCTTCGCCGAAGACCATCGGTTGCACACGCGCGAAGATGGCGGCGAAGGCAATCACCAATGCGAAGAGCAGGAAAGGCGTTGCCCACGGGTGGTCGCGCATCGCCGTCATGAGGACCATGTACTCGCTAGCGAACACGCCGAAAGGCGGCATGCCGAGAATCGCCAGCGATCCAATCATGAGCCCCCAGCCGACACTGGGATGAATGGCGAGCAGGCCGCGAATACGGTCCATGCGCTGCGTGCCCGTCGCTTGCGATGCATGGCCTGCCGTGAAAAAGATGGCCGACTTCGTCAACGAGTGTACGGTCATGTGTAAGAGACCAGCGAAGGTCGCGACCGGTCCGCCCATGCCGAAGGCGAAGGTCATGATGCCCATGTGCTCGATCGACGAGTACGCGAACAATCGCTTGATGTCGCGCTGGCGCCAGAGAAACAGCGCGGCCCATACGGTCGACAGCAGGCCGAAGCCCATCAGCATGCGTCCGGGAAGCGGTGAATGCAGGGCGCCGTCGGCAATGATCTTGCAACGCAGGACGGCATAGAGCGCTACGTTGAGAAGAAGCCCGGACAGAACCGCCGAGACGGGCGTGGGACCCTCGGCGTGTGCATCCGGCAACCAGTTGTGCAACGGTGCCAGCCCGACCTTGGTGCCGTACCCGACCAGCAGAAAGACGAAGGCCAGGCCGACCACGGTGGGTTCCAGCTGGCCCCTGACCGCGTCGAGATGCGTCCAGAGCAGTGCGGACATGCCACTGCCGCCGAGCCGATCCTGCGCGGCCACGTACATCAGAATGGTGCCGAACAGCGCCAGGGCGATCCCCACGCCGCAAAGGATGAAGTACTTCCAGGCGGCCTCGATGCTTGCGCGGGTGCGATACAGCGACACCAGCAGAACGGTCGACAGTGTGGCCGCCTCCATGGCCACCCACAGGAATCCCAGGTTGTTTGTCGTCAGGGCGACCAGCATGGACGCCATGAACAGCTGGTACATGCTGTGATAAAGCCGTAGCCGTCGCACGGTCAGTCGGCCATGGGTGGCTTCGATGCGCATGTAGGACCGTGAAAAGAGCGCCGTGGTGAAGCCGACCAGCGCCGTCAGCGCCACGAGGAACACGTTGAACGGATCAATGAAGAACTGCTCGTCATAGGCCGTCAGGGATCCATCCCGGAAGACATGGACGGTCAGCATCGACGCGGCCAGCAGCGTGGCCAGGCTGATCGCGACATTGATCTCGGCGGCATAACGTCGCGAGCCGATCAGCGCAAGCAGGGCGGCTCCCACGACAGGGATGCCCACGACCCATGCAATCTCCATGTCATTCCTCCTTGAGCGACTCGAGGTGATGGAGATCAAGGCTGTCGAACTGCTCGCGTATGTGAAAGAAAAAGACGCCGAAGATGAAGACGCCCACGAGCACGTCCAGCGCGATGCCCAGTTCGACCACCATGGGCATGCCATAGGTGGTGCTGGTGGCCGCAAAGAACAGGCCGTTTTCCAGCGCAAGGAACCCGGTCACCTGGGTAAAGGCCTTGCGACGCGCCAGGATCATCAGCAGAGCCAGCAGGATTACGGCTAGCGCAATCCCCAGCGTCTGCCGGATGACTGTTGTCGCGAGTGCGCTGACCGGCTGGGCCAGGCCAAACGCGAAAATCACCAAGCCAAGCCCGACAAGCATCAAGGTGGGTACGTTCACCAGGGGTTCGTTGTCGCGTTCGATACCCAGTCGACGCATCAGGCGCAGAAGGATCCAGGGGAGCACGCAGACTTTCAGTACGAATGTGAGCGCCGCCGAAAAGTACAGATGGTTCAGATGGGTGGTTGCCGCGGTCAGCAGTGTGGCGGTCACCAGCACCATGCCTTGCCAGACGAGCAGCGTGACGAGGCGCCGACTCCGCCGTTCGGCCAGCATGGCGAAGGAGATCAGCAGCAAGGCGCCGGCGAGCGTTTGCAGCCATTGGGCGGTAAGCGGTAGCGTGAGCACGGCTCAGCCCTCCAGTAACAGGTGTACGAGTACACCGAGTACGGCCAGCAGGAAGGCCATGGTGAGAAACTCGGGTGCACGGAACAGTCGCAGCTTGGTCGACACGGTTTCGAATAGCGCCAGGACGCCGCCGGCCAACAACAACTTGGCGAGCAGGGTGAGCAGGGCGAGTGCGATGCCCGCGGCGCCGACATGGTGTGTGGCGATGCCCCATGGCGCGAACAGCGTGAAGCCGATGCAGGCGTAGTTGAACAGTTTCAGCCACGATGCCCATTCGATCAGTGCCAGGTGGCGCGCGGAGTATTCCAGCACCATAGCTTCATGGATCATCGTCAGTTCGAGATGCGTCGACGGGTTGTCGATCGGCAGGCGGGCGTTTTCGGCAAGTAGCACCATGACGAACGCAATGGCGGCAAACGCCAAGCTCGGATGAAGCACGATGTGCGTTTGTGCAAGCGTGTGCTGGACGATGACCGGCAAGGCCGTCGTGCCCGCCATCAGGAAGGCGTTGAACAACACCATCAACAACGCCGGCTCGGTGAGGAATCCGATCATCATTTCGCGTCGCGCCCCGAGCGTACCGAAGGCGGTGCCGATATCCATCGCCGCTAATGCCATGAAGGCGCGCGCCGTCGCAAACAGACCCACCAGCGCGATGGCATCGGCGACCCGCGATGCGGGGAGCTGGGTCGTCAGCGAAGGAATGATCGCTGCTGCCAGCACCATGGAGGCGAAGACGACGTACGGCGCGCTGCGGAAAAGCCAGGACGCGTCGTTGGCCAGGGCGACGTCCTTATGGAACAGCTTCCGCAGCATCCGGTAGGGCTGCCAGGGCGATGGCGCAGTGCGATTCTGCAGCAGCGCCCGGCACTGCCCGACCCATCCGGCGAACAAGGGGGCCAGACCGATGGCGAGCAGGCACGCGCCTATTTGCCATCCATAGATCATTGCCGTCATTGCCATAGGACGAGCATCAGTAGAAGGATCAAGGTCAGAAAGCTGTACAGCAGATAGAGCGCCAGCCGTCCCGACTGCAAGACGGCGATGCGGTCCGTCATGCGTTGCAGCATGCGCCCGAGCGGTTGATAGATCGCCAGCCAGAACCGGTCCATGACCAGGACGCGATACCGTGGAACGGTATCCGTTGGGCCAGGCAGTTCGCGCTCGATCTTGAAAAAGGGTTCAAACAGATGGCGGATCGGTTGACCAAAGCCCTCGGCGGAATCCTGCATGCGCGGCGTCTGCCAGGGGTACCCGCAATCCCACGCGGGCGTACGCCGAGTGCGCCCGCGGAACAAGAGGTACACGATGGAAAACGTCACGCCGATCACCGCCAGCAGTCCCATCCAGAACCACAGGCCGCTGTACGACGCCTCATTGGTTGCGATGGGTGTCATCCACCACGGCGAAGGCCCGCGCTGCGTCGTGGCTCCAAGCAGCGCCCGGGTCACACGTCCGGCGGCATCCAGTGCCACCTGGGGAAAGGCTCCAATCGCGACGCATCCGAGGGCCAGCCACGCCAGCCCCACCCGCTCGAGCAGGCCTGCATCATGCGCCGTAGCCAGCGCTTTCTCACGATGCTGGCCAAGGAAGACCACGCCGTAGAACTTGACCATCACGTAGCCGGCCAAGGCGGCGGTCAGTGTCACCACGGCAGCGCCCAGCGGGACGATCATGTTGAGGAAGGCATGCGGGAGGGTGGGGGTCTTCAGAAAGGATTGCAGCAGCAGCCACTCGGAGACGAAGCCGTTGAGCGGGGGGAGGCCGGCAATCGCCAGCGACCCCAGGAGTGCGAACGCGGCGACCCATGGCATGCGCCGGATCAGTCCTCCCAACTTGCCCAGGCTGCGTTCGCCCGTGGCGTGCATCACCGAGCCGGTCGCCAGGAAGAGCAGGCTCTTGAACAGTGCGTGGTTGAAGGCATGGATCAGTACGGCGGCCAGCGCCAGAGCGGCAAGCACCGGCATGTCGAACGTGCGGCACAGCAGTACCAGGCCGGTCCCGGCCAAGATCAGACCGATGTTTTCGATCGAGGAGTAAGCCAGCAGCCGCTTCATGTCAGTCTGGACCGCTGCAAAGACGGCGCCATAAAGCGCCGTCCCCAGGCCGAGGACCAGTGTCAGCAGTCCCCACCACCATGGACCGGCTGGAAGAAGGTCCAGGCCGACACGTAAAAGGCCGTAGATCGCCGTCTTCAACATCAATCCGCTCATCATGGCCGAGACCGGGGATGGCGCGGCGGGGTGCGCCTCGGGTAGCCAGATGTGAAGAGGGACCATGCCCGCCTTGGCGCCGAAGCCGAACAAGGCCAGCAGGAAGGCGACACTCACCCAAGCCGGGGAGAGCGAGGCGGTCCGCATGGCATCGAACGTCATCTGCCAGCCGGCACCATGCAGAACGCCGAAGCACAACAGAATGCCAAGCGCGCCGACATGCGCCATCAGCAGGTACAGGAATCCCGCGCGTCGAATCTCGGGCAACCGGTGCTGCGTGGTGACCAGGAAGTACGAGCTGAGCGCCATGGTCTCCCAGGCGACCATGAAGCCGTATGCATCGGCGGCCAGGATGACTAGCGTCATGCTGGCAAGAAACACGTGGTACTGCAGGCACAGCAGGCCAGGTGCCGTGCCTTCGCCGGACCGGAAGTATCCTGCCGAAAAGATGGAAATCCCCGCCCCTGCACTGCCGAGGAGCATCAGGAAAAACCCTGACAGGGCGTCCAGTCGGGCGTGAAACGGCAAGTCAGGCAGTCCCAGGGGCAGCACGACCTGCTGGGCCTGGAAGGCGGGCATCAAGGCCGCGGCGCCGACTGCGGCCACGCCCAGGGCGATCACGCTCCCCAGGGGGAACAGCGCGCGGGCCACCCAGACGACGCCATGAGGGCGGGCCAGACCGAGTACGCCGATAAACAGCCAGGTCGCCACAAGGCCGAGCAAAGCCGTCACCAGCGTGGGTGATGCGAAAACCACCTCGTTCACGCGCCTGGCTCCCTCGATGGTGGGGTGGCCACGGACGCGAACATCACGGCATGCTCATCAAATGATAATATGATTATCATATGGTTTGTTCTTCATGTAAGCTGGATAATACTCCCATGACCATCGAGAATCGTACAGCCCGTCTCACGATCCTGATCGATCCGCGCAAGAAGGCCGTCTTCGAGCGCTTGTGCGCGGCCGAGGACACCACGCCGTCACAGGTCGTGCGTCGGCTTATCCGCGAGTACATCGAGCAAACCTCCGGACGTCCCTGGCATGCCGAAGACGAACCGGTGCCCGATCAACGAGGTAAGCATGCCGGCCGCAAGTAAACCTACGACGCGCCGGCAGCTCTCACCGGCACAGCACAAATCAGATGCCTCTCGGGTCATGTCAGGGCTGCGCCCGGAGCATGTGGCCTTCCTCGGCGAATGCAGCACCACGACGCAGGACAGTCGAACCGATGTGCAGGTGCTCTGTTGGCCGACCGTGCCAGCGACGTGGTCCATGCTTGCACATGCCTTGGAGGAGCTGCAGGCATTGCGGGGCAATATCGCCGGCGAACCTGGCTTGACGTGGACTCAAGACGCTGCACCTCAGCTGTCTCGCCCCGTCGACCGCGAACCCAATGCGGTCGAAAGTACGCTGGCGGCGCTCATCCGGCGCCTGCCGCTGCGATTTGCAGTAGCCGTTGTCGAACACCAAACCGGGCGCAGCAAAGGGTCGGACATAGTGCGTCACCGCTCCCTGTTCTCTGGTTGCTTGATGGCGTATGAGGCCTATTTGAAGAGCTCTCGCCAGGCCGCATGTCGCCTCGTTATCGCAGCGGCGGGTGATGCGGTCGTCAATGAGCTACGCCGGACGGCTTTCGACGAGGCGCTGTCCCAGTTGACAGGAACGGCGAATCTGAAAGGCCTTGAGTTGGGATTCTGGTCGGAACTCGCTACGCCACTGCCCATGGAGGTGAGTCAGTTGGCTGCCGTGGCTGTGGGGCGCCATCTCAGGCAACCATCGGAAGCCAATCCCATTTTTGAGACGGTGCGCGCGCATTTGGCGCCGCCTTCACGTTTTCACGCCATGGGCCAGAAGAAGCGATCGAAATGATGCCCGTCGCATCAGGCGCCAACCTCAAGCCTGAAACGGCATGGGGATCATTCGGCCGCCGCCTGGTTCAATGACGCACGTAATGACCCAAAGAGAGGCAAGCAACATCATGGCGGTACGCGACAGCAATGGAAACACGCTTGAGAACGGTGACACGGTGCTTGTCATCAAAGACCTCAAGGTCAAGGGTTCGTCACAAACGCTCAAGCGCGGAGCGCAGTTCAAGAACATTCGCCTCACGTCGAACGAGGAAGAGATAGAGTGCCGCGACGGCAAGAGCACGCTGGTACTCAGGACATGTTTCTTGAAGAAGGGGTGAGCATGCGACATCCGCTATAGGCGATAGTAAGCCGTTTCAGTGAACCGTCGCAGCACTCCGATGAACTATGGTTATCTGACCAATCCATGGCTGTGGATATGGAAAACCCATGGATCGCCTCAGGGGGAACATCAATGCCGCAGGAGAACTGAGCGATGTCCGGAAGGTATGTCTTGAAGCGTAGTGGTGACCAATTCATGTTTAATCTGAAGGCGGGCAACTACGAGATCATTTTGACCAGCGAGCGATATACGACCAAGGCTGGAGCACAGAACGGCATTGCGTCCGTCCAGACCAACAGTCCGTACGATGGGCGCTACGAGCGCAAAACGTCCACAGCAGGCGATCCCTACTTTGTCCTCAAGGCCGGTAACGGCGAGGTGATCGGTCGCAGCGAGATGTATTCCTCTTCGGCGGCGTGTGAGAGGGGTATTGCCTCCGTCAAGGAGAATGGACCGACGGCCGATATCAAGGACGAGACTTGACCAGGTTGTAGAGCCCGTCGTGATCGAATGTCTCCGAAGGCCGGCATCCGTCGGCCTTCCTTGTTCTGCGCTGGCTTTAAAAGAGATTTCGACCCTCATCGGTTAGCAACATACTGACAAGCGCCTCACCTAGCAGCTCTCGCAAGTGTGGTGTGGTCGTGGCACGCCAAGCGTGCTGCCGATCACGCCGTGACGGCTGGGCACAACTGCGATCCGAGGACTGCAATGAATCAGGTGGCTCTTTCAAAGGGGGGGCGAGCATGCGGCGCCCTTTCCGGGGCATCCATCGTCGCTAGCGCCAGGCACCCACGCGTAACTTCTGCTTGCTCCAGTGTTCGTTGGCCGCCATCTGCGCGCAGCAGTTCCGTGGGCTACCCCGGCCCACTACTGGCTAGAGGGAGATTGGAGCCAGCGAACCCAGCAATTTTGAGATCCATATCACCCCGATGAGCAGAGGGCGTTCTCTGCTCCTTCCGTGTGGGCTTCCATGCGAAAGCCACCTGCGTACGGAGTCATGGTGATGTTCAACAACGCTTGTGGTGGTTATCCCCACTCGACACTATTGGAACGCCCTGTCGTCAGCGTGGGCTCCTAGTGCATCAGGCAGCGTCGAATCCAACATTTTTCAAATCCACATCACCTCTCTGAGCCGCCATCGTGGCGGATCCATCCGTGCTTGCAGTCCGCGGATGTTCCTTTCCTGGGAGTCTTGGTGATGTTCGATAGATTGGGGGGTACTTACCCCTGCTTCTCGCTGGTTGAATGCCTGATTGTGTTCGCGAGCCTTTTCCTGGCGGGATGTCTCTGGATGTTCCTCCTTCAGTGGTACGTCAACTACCGTCTGGAGGACAGCGCCCATGCATGACCTGATCCCGGAGCAGCCCTGGGCCGGTGACGTAATGGATGTGGTGCCACGTTGCCCACGATGTAGGTCAGCACAGATCGAAACGCGTAACCTGGGACGCAAGTACGGTGGCGCGATCGGTGCCATTGCTGGTACGACCAGTGGCGTGACCCTGGCGCTTTCAGGTGCTGAGGTAGGGTTTGTGGGCGGACCTATCGGAGCGCTGATGGGTGCGGCGGCTGGCGTGGTGATCGATGGGATCGTCGCCGGTGCTGCGGGTTGTGCGGCCGGGTCCAAACTGGGTGCCGCCATCGACCAGAACATCCTCGACAACTACCGCTGCAGAGCCTGCGGGCACACCTTCGGCGACACCTCGCCGTAGGGCTCTTTCGGGCTCGTTAACTTCATTTCTCACTTTCGCGCATAGTGCCCAGCGCCCGGCCTCGGCCGGGCGCTGGGCCTTTGTGCCTCTGAAACAAGGAATCCACCATGTCATCTAGTTCAACCCTCTGCCCCCCGGTCGCCGATCCGGAACGCCAGTCCAAAGAGCAAGCCATCATGGAAGCAGCTGAGGACATCCTCAAGGAACGGCTCGAGCGTAAGGGAAGCATCGGTTGTCCGACCGATGCCGCTGACTTTCTCCGTATGCGCCTGGGGGCGCTTCGGCACGAGGAGTTTCATGTCCTGTGGCTCGATACCCGGCATCGCATCCTGGGTTGCCAGCGGCTGTTCACCGGCACTGTCGACGGTGCCAGTGTCTATCCGCGCGAAGTTGTACGAGCCGCTTTGGGCATCAACGCCAGTGCAGCCATTCTGGCCCACAACCATCCAAGTGGGGTGGCTGAGCCCAGCGTCGCCGATCGTTCCATCACCAAGGAGTTGTGCGATGCCCTACGCCTAGTCGGAGTTCGAGTGCTGGATCACCTGATCGTCGGATCCGACTGCGTCAGTATGGCCAGTCGCGGCCTGCTGTAGCCGGCCGCAACAACGCCAGTTCGTAGCGACTGATTTGGTGCAATCCTTCGTAGGCCTGGTGAGCGGTGTGAGCCGCCACCGGGCGTCTCCGATCCCTCCATGGAATCCGTCTACGACACGATTAGATCACGACCGAAAGCTGGCATAGACGTCAGCTACCCGCTGATTTTACCGGTCTCGCTTTTTTGTCCGCGTCGAGTAGTGCGCCAATGTCGACATTAAGTACGAGTCCAAGCTTGCACAGCACAAGAAGGGACGGGTTACCGATGGCTCGCTCGATCTGGCTGACATAGGTTCGATCCACGTCTGCGTTCAGAGCTAGTTGCTCTTGAGAGAGTCGCTTGCTTCTCCGGAGATTCCGGATGTTACGCGCAAGCTGGTGACGCACCTGGTCGAAGTCCCGTGGCATGCACGCAAAGTGCCGATTGCGAGACTTTCAATCCACGGGATATATTCTACAAACTCTATTGAGGACCAGATAAATCCGGAAGGCTTCCGCGTCATCTGTGATGCCGGTCATGCATCTCAGCGAGGCCGGTACCCCGATCCATCCAGCGCCGACGCGGATCTGATCCATTCCCATAACCCGGGCGAGACAACGTTGCCCACACAAGGAGCAAGTGCATGAAAACCCGCATCACCGTTGGGCTGGGGTTGGTCGCCGCATTTGCGGTTTTGGCCGGATGTTCCCACCCGAACATCAGCAAGGTGAAGGCCATGGCTTTCACGAGCCCGGTCCAGTACTACACCGTCCAATCGGACATGACCCTCGGCCAGGCTCTGGATCACCGCAAGGTTTGCGCCTCCGTCCACTGGGGCACGATCACCAGTGATCGCGGGCAGACCGTGGTTGAGTACCGCTGCGTGCTGAATCCGGCAAGCAGTCCTGACTTCACAAAGCTGCATTACAAGAAGGTCACTGAGGTCCAGCAGTGGACCATCGGTGCCGACGGTACGCCCGAGTTGAGCTACGTCGGTTGGGAAACCCTGTTCACCGATGGCCGGAAGGAAAGCGACAAGAACGCCGCCGACTACCTCGCCAACATCTACAGCATGATCGACCACGACAACGTCAGCACCTACGACCAATACGACTGGGGGCTGTCGCACGTCGAATAGTCAACTGGTCCTGGAGCTGGTTGCCTCTACGCACCGGCACCACCACGCGATCACCGAAAGCAACCTTAGGAACGCAGGTCATCGCACCCATGGCCAGGGGCGGCCCCGGTGCCTGCAGGCACCGGCATGCATCCTGGCGCCAGGTTACGGCTCTGGGCTTTAACGACGTTTTCTCTCTCCCACGACATCCCTGCGGTCGCTGCGCGACCGTATCGAAAGGAACATCCCCATGAAGAAGACTGAAAGCTTCTGGACGATCTTCGCCACCCTGACCGGTGGGCAGAAGTTCACCGTCATCCGCAACATCCTCGTACTTCCAATCCTCCTCATCGCCCTGGAACTTGGTGTGGGAGGCGGCCTGTATGGCATCGCCCTCTTTCCCTGGGTCGTGCTGCCGTTCTACCTCTGGTCCAACATCGGACGCGGCAAGACCTTGCACCGTCTCCACCTCCCGGGCGGTTTCCTGACCCGGTCATCGAAGCTCTGGGTGTGGTACCTCCTCGCGGGCGTGATCGGTGCGGCTTACAGCGCGGCGTGGATAGGCATCAGCGCCGTCGCTGGCGCCAGCGAACTGATGATGGTGAACGTCAACAATGCCGTCACCGCGTTTCTTGCCGCGCTGGCCGTGGTCCTGGGCATCCGCAAGGGCTGGTCCGAGGTCATCCCACCCGAGCAGGCTGATGAGACGATGCGGGGCCAGCAGGTGCTTCACCTGATCAACCCCAAGGGCATTGCTCAGCGCCAGCTGTTCTTCAACGTCGCTGGCATCCTCGTCCTGATTGGCGCTTTGGCCCAGGTTGGTCAGTCAATGGCGAAGGTGGCCAACACCGGTACGTCTTCGACCGTGGCCTTGACCGACGATGACGCGCTGATCCATGCCATGGCCAGTGGCACCACACTGCCGGCATCCGCGAATGAGCAGGCGACTCCGTCTACACAAGGCAACAGTGATCCGGTACCCACCCCGGGGCTGACCCTGGCAACCTATGGCAACCAGGTGGTGTCTCACTATCCAGGGCAAAGCCCGCTCAAGGCGGCGACCTACGCGCTTCGGTATCTGAAGATGCCCTACCAGCTGGGCGGTATTGATGCGGCGGGCTATGTATCGATCGAGGCAACGTGCCAGAACAACGCCGGACGAGCGTCCTGTGATGATTACTTCAGCAACGGCGATACCGGGCACACAACCAACATCGCCGGGTTCGCGGCGCGGTTGTGGCCGGTCAATCCGGCCGATGTACAGATCGCGGTCACTGCCATCCCGGATATCGATGGGTGGCCGAAGCTGATCAATGCGCTGGCTGCGAACAAGATCGCGTGTATGGGGCCGATCTGCTTCGACAAGGCGCAGCATGTCGTGGGACGGGCGATATCGTCGACCCTGGCGGCGGAAATTCCGGTCACTCGATGGTTGACCACCGGACAGTCATCGCAAGCGATGTCGCCGTCGGCGCAGGCGGGGGTACAACACGCGTCGACACCGGAATCAACTGGCAGTAGCGAACTGACGGCCAACACCTTTGGCAACCGGGTGACCTCGTTCTATCCGGGTAAGGCACCGCTCGATGCATACATGGACGCCCTGATCCGGATCAACTCGAATCTCATGGTGAGCACCATCGATTATCTCGGGTACCCGATCTACGAGGTCGAGTGCGAAAAGAACGGCCAATGCGTCAGTGGGGATGGCGTGGCAATCGGTTCGATACAGGATGTCGCGGGATGGATGTTTCCAGTCGATCCGGCCGACATCAGCCGCTACCGCCTGAGCTGCGATGTCATCTGCTACGACACCAAAGGCAACGTCATAGGTCGGGATCCTAGATTCAAAGAGTAGCGGCGTAGGCCAAAGTCTTTCTACGCTTCCATGCGGGCGGATTTTAGCGCTTTTGATATCGAGCCCCCCGTCCACGAACGGGGGCTCCGGCTTTGCCGGTTGCTAACGTAGTAATCGTGTACGTGTGCCACAAATGGTCACCAGCATGACAGCTATCGCTAGATCGGACCTACCAAAGCACAGTGGAACGCCACTTCTCAACAGCCAATTCGAGATTACTCATGCAGCATGGCCTGTCTCGCCGACATATGTGTCGGCATCATGTTGACGTTGGCGTTGTGCATGACCCACAGCGAAAGTCCCACCATGACGACGATGAGAAGCGCCGTGCAGCTGAAAATGACGGCGTTCTCGCGCTTGTCGGGGGAGGTTCCAATGTGCATGAAGTACACCAGTTGCACGAGCAATTGGGCGACACAGAGCGCCACGACGATGGCGAGTCCGATGCCATGCGATGCGATGCCGGCCATGACAGTGGCGAATGCCGCCATCGTGATGATGCATGACAGGGCAAAACCAACGGCATAGTCCCTGGTCGTTCCGTGCGAGGACGTCTTCGCGGCGGCAGCCTTTGGATGTGATGGCGAGGTTTTCATAGGAAAGCGCGCAAGTAGACGAAGGTAAAGACACAGATCCAGATCAGGTCGAGGAAATGCCAGAAGAGACTCAAACAGGTTAGGCGGCGAAGCATCGCACTGTTGAGGCCGAAGCGGCCGACCTGATGAATGAGCGTTACGATCCATAGCAACCCGCACATCACGTGCAGACCATGCGTTCCGACGAGGACGAAATACGACGACAGGAACGCGCTGGTATCAGGGCCGGCGCCGCGGTGGATCAGCAGGGCGAACTCGTGCAGCTCCATCGCGATGAATGCGGCGCCAAGAAGAAACGTAATCCACAGCCACGCCTGAGTGCGGTCTCGGTGCTGCTCATGTGCGCTTAGCACGGCAAACCCGAAGGTGAAACTGCTGGTCAGCAGTAAGGCGGTCTCGCCAAGGACATAGGGCAGGTCGAAGAGCGCTCTGCCACCGGGACCGCCCGCCGTATTGGCCGCCAGTACACCGAACGTCGCGAACAACGTGGCGAAGATCAGGCAATCGCTCATCAGGTAGAGCCAGAACCCGAGCACGGTGGTCGCGCCGCGGTCGTGGTGTCCCGCATCGTGGCTAGTGACGTTCTGCGTGGTGGATAGGACGGAGGTACTCATTGCTCAAGACGCCTTCAGGCTGGCCGATGCCGAATTCACTTGGTGGAACATCTGCATGGGGGCAAGACGGGTGTGCTCCAGGCGCTCCACCTCTGCGGCGGGGACGACATACTCCTGGTCGAGGCGATAACTGCGCGCCAGGAGGGTCGCTGCTGCACCGACGAGGCTGAGCAGCGCCACCACCCACATATGCCAGACCAGTGCGAAGGAGAGCATCAGACTGAACGCGGCAATGACGATGCCTGCTGGGGTGTTTTTCGGCATGTGGATGTCTTCGTACCGCTCCGGTTTACGGTAGGCGACACCCGTTGTCTTGTCGTCCCAATGCTGTTCCAGCGACGTGATGTGGGGGATGGTGGCGAAGTTGTAGAAAGGTGCAGGTGATGCGGTCGACCATTCGAGGCTCCGTCCATCCCACGGGTCACCCGTAGGGTCGCGGCTCGCTTCGCGGCGGGCGATGCTCACGCCGATCTGGATCAGGTTGGCGAAGATCCCCATCCCGATGACCACGGCACCAATGAACGCCACGATCAGCCACGGTTGCCACGCAGGGTTCGTATAGTGGTTCATGCGCCGAGTCATGCCTTCGAAGCCAAGCACGTAGAGCGGCATGAAGGCGAGGTAGAAGCCGATCAGCCAGCACCAGAACGAAACCTTGCCCCAGAATTCGTCAAGCGTGAACCCGAACACCTTGGGGAACCAGAAATTGAGGCCGGCCATGCATCCGAATACGACCCCGCCGATGATCACGTTGTGGAAATGCGCGATCAGAAACAAGCTGTTGTGCAGGACGAAGTCGGCGCCAGGAACGGCCAGCAGCACACCGGACATACCCCCGATGGTAAAGGTCACCATGAAGCCAATCGTCCATAGCGTGGATGGATGGAAGCGCACGCGCCCGCGATACATGGTGAAAAGCCAGTTGAACAGCTTCACTCCGGTGGGAATCGAGATGATTGACGTCATGATGCCGAAGAAGGCGTTGACGTTTGCCCCGGAGCCCATGGTGAAGAAGTGGTGCAGCCAGACGAAGAACGACAGCACGCCGATCGCGCAGGTGGCGTAGACCATCGATTTGTAGCCGAAGAGCGGCTTACCCGAAAAGGTCGCGATCACCTCCGAGAACGTGCCAAACAAAGGCAGGATGAGGATGTAGACCTCTGGATGGCCCCAGACCCAGATGAGATTGATGTACATCATCGCGTTTCCGCCAAGCGTGTTGGTGAAGAAATGCATCCCCAGGTAGCGGTCGGCGGCGAGCAGGGCCAGGGTCGCTGTCAGTACGGGGAATACGGCGACGATCAGAATGCTGGTGACCAGCGCTGTCCAGACGAAGACCGGCATCTTCATCAGCGTCATGCCCGGTGCCCGCATGCGCAGGATGGTGGCGATGAAGTTGATGCCCGACAGCAGCGTTCCCAACCCGGAGACCTGCAGCGACCATATGTAGTAGTCGACGCCTACCGTGGGGCTGTGACTGAGCTCGGAGAGCGGGGGGTAGGCGACCCAGCCCGTGGCAGCGAAGTCGCCGACGAACATCGAGAGCATAACCAGTAGTGCCCCGACGACGGATAGCCACAGGCCCAGCGAATTCAGGAACGGAAAGGCGACGTCGCGCGCACCAATCTGCAACGGCAGGATGACGTTCATCAGGCCTATGATGAACGGTGTCGCCACGAAGAAGATCATGATGACGCCGTGGGCGGTGAATATCTGGTCGTAGTGATGTGGAGGCAGGTAACCTGCCGCGCCATTCGCCGCGATGGCCTGTTGGGCGCGCATCATGATGGCGTCGGCAAAGCCGCGAAGCAGCATCACCAAGGCAAGAATGATGTACATCACGCCGACCTTCTTGTGGTCGACCGAGGTGAACCACTCCTTCCAAAGGTAGGTCCACTTGCCGGCGTAGGTGACGGCCGCCAATAGGGCGAAGCCGAGGACCGAGACCACGGCGAGCGTGCCCATGATGATGGGCTCGTGATAGGGGATGGCGTTTAGAGAGAGCTTACCCAACAAGTGTCCGAACATGGCGCTACTCCGAGACTCTGGCAGCGGATGGGTTCAAGGGAATGGCGGGGTGCGGTGGGCGGCCTGGGAAGACGTCGCGCCGGTACTGGTCGACGACGTGTTCGAACAGGTGAGCAGCCACGTGCGAATAACTTTCCACCGGGTTGTTCCGGCTCGGTGCTGCAAGGGCCTGGTAGGCCGCCTTGGTCAATACAAGCTTTGAGTGCCGAGCCTGTTCGACCCAGCGCTTGAAATCCGCCTCGCTGGTGGCTGCGGTATCGAAATGCATGTCAGCGAATCCCGGGCCACTGAACGAGGACGACATCCCTTGATAGACGCCGGGCGTATCTGCGATCAGGTGCAGGCGCGTCTGCATTCCCGACATCGCATAAATCTGGCTACCGAGCCGGGGGATGAAGAAGGAGTTCATGATGGAGTCAGAGGTGATGCGGAAATTGATTGGCCTGCCGACCGGAATCACTAACCGATTGACCGAGGCAATATCCTCGTCGGGGTAGATGAATAGCCACTTCCAGTTGAGTGCGATGACATCGACGTTTACCGGTTTGGCCGTCGACTGGACGGGGCGGTAGGGATCCAGCGTATGCGTTGAGCGCCAGATAAGTACCGCAAGACAGGTCACAATCAGGCACGGAATAACCCACACCACCACCTCGATCTTTGTGGAGTGTGTCCACGTTGGCGCGTAGGTAGCCTGTGTGTTGGATTTGCGGTAGTGCCAGGCGAAATACAGTGTCAGCGCGATCACTGGGACCACCACCAGCAGCATCAAAACTGATGCAATGATGATCAGGTGCTTTTCTTGCACGCCGATACTGCCCTTGGGGTCGAACAGTGCCATGTGACAGCCACTCAATGTGAGCGTTGTCATGCATACAAGAAAGGGGGCAAGGCCGCATGCGGCCCGTGACCCTAGTCGTCTGCCCGGTCGTGTCCGAGGCAACGATCTATCAGTGCCACTGGTAGCCAGTCTCTTCATGGTTCGCACACACTCTCCGAAGACAAGAACCATACAAAAATCTATCTACGGTACTTTGTTTGGTTTTTGTGTATGCTAGATGGGTGCATATGCCATACATTGGCGGCAAAATGACTCAGGTAGGACCAGGACGAAAGGCGGCGGTAACCGGCTGGATCGAAGCGATCAGGCCGGGCAGAGGTCCGCGCTATCTGCAGATTCTTCAGGCCTTGGAACACGCATTGTCCGACGGACGACTTCGCCCGGGGGATCGGTTGCCGCCCCAGCGCCAATTGGCCGCACAACTCCATGTGGACCTCACGACGGTAAGCCATGCCTATCGAGAAGCCATACAGCGAGCGTGGATACGATCGCTGGGCGCACGTGGAACTTATGTCGCGGCCTCGAAGGTCGAATTGTCCGGGATGGTCGACCTGAGCATGAACATCCCACCTTCGCCCCGAGAGGTCGACTGGGCGGAGTCTTTGCGACAAGGCACTTCACAAGTCCTGGTGCGCAACGATGCGGACCTTCTGATGACGTACCACTTGGCCGGAGGCGGCCCAGCGGATCGCGATGCCGCTCGACGCTGGCTGAATCCGATGCTTGGCAAAGTGGATATCGAGCGGGTGGCGACGTCTCCAGGCGCTCAGTCCGCCCTTGCTGCATTGATTATGACCTTGACGACGCCTGGCGAAATCATCTTGACCGAACCTCTGGCTTATCCGGGTCTACTGGCGGCCATCCAGCAGTTCGGGCGAATCGCAATGCCTGTGGCGACAGATGCAGACGGTATGCGGCCCGACGCGCTGGAAGAAGCATGTCGGGCGCATAGGGGGAGCGTGGTTTATCTCAATCCGACCTTGCAGAACCCGAGCACACATACCATGCCCGAAAGCCGTCGCCGCGAAATCGCCGCCATGGCGGTCAAACACGGCCTTCAGATCATTGAGGATGATCCGTACTGGTTATTCGCAGATGGTGCACCTCCACCATTGGCTCGAATCGTGCCGGAACGCGTTCACTACGTATCGACCTTGTCCAAATGCCTATCACCGGGATTACGCACCGCCTTCGTGGTGTCGCCGGATGACAACACTCATCGCGTGTTTCTTGCAGCTTTGCGTTCCATCGCCCTGATGGCCGCTCCGATGATGGCCGCGCTTGTGACGCAATGGATACTCGATGGAACGGCGGCCCGCATTGTGGCAGACGTCCGTTCTGAGGCACGTTCTCGTCAGCGGCTCGCACGCAAGATTCTTCTAGGGGCAAAGGGGGCGACCTACGCTAACAGTGCGGGCATCCATCTGTGGCATGTCCTGCCAGACCATTGGACCTCTAACGACCTCGTCCAAGTGGCTCGTTCCGAAGGCCTAGCCCTCACACCGTCGAGCGTCTTCCAAGTGGCATCGTCATCACAAAACGCGATTCGTATTTCGCTTGGAGGTGGATCTAGCCGTCAGAGCCTTGTGGCGGCACTGCAAAAATTGGCCGCGCTGCTAGCTCGTCAGCCATTGCTGCAGCCTAGTCTTGTCGTGTAGCCGTGCACATACGTTGATTGAGTCTTCTTCATGCGCCAGCGTCGCGTGCTTTGAAGTGGATCTCGACGAGGTGTGCGTATCCGTCCGATTAGCGTGTCCAGTTATAACGCTCCGGTCCGCACGCGATCACGGCCATCAGCATCAAACCCCAGACCTTGTGATCGACGAAATTCGTGGCGTTAAACAGCGTGCTGCACGCGGTTCACGCCGAGATCGAACGAATACTACGAAGGGCGCTGAAGAAGGCATTGGGCGGGCTGACACCAGCCCCTACGCGAAGCAGCTAAAGTACTCGGGACCCTGCTACTCAAAGCGGGAAGCGGCGTTGCCCGCACGCTAACCCCAAGTAGCCAAATACGGCTCTAGAGATCCTTTGTTCCACTCCATGTGTTCTAACGTCGCCTTGTACACTTATGGCATCCGTCAGCCCCCGCGTAATCGCCATGATGTCTAACGCGGCAGATTCGGCGTCCTCAACTTGTGCGCATGTCACCCGTTTCACCACTGGGGCTATTGCGGAACGGGCGAGTTCTGCGAAGCGTGACTCATGGGCGGAGCCCAAAAGGCGAACCTCTTCGGCATCCAGGAGACGGGCGAGTATAGGGCGCTCGAATTGGTGTGCCACCGCAAGTCGAATCATGACGCTAAGTGCTAACCGTGCGTCGGATTCGCCAGCAGCGGATCGCACGCGACCAATGAGAATGGTTGTCTCGCGCTCAATCAGGGCGTTCGTGATCGAATCCTTGTTCGGAAAGTACTGGTACAGCGAGCCGACGCTCACTCCTGCGCGCTCCGCGATGACATTGGTGGTGTAGCCCTCCGCGCCACGCGTCTCAAGAATGCGAGCGGCTGCTTCAACAATTGCATCAACCGTCATGATTGATCGCTCTTGAGAAGCCTTTTTTCTTGGGCTTAACGTTGACTGGCGGGCCTTCACGATGATTGGAAAATGCGAGTAGGAAGGGAGAAACCTACCGTCTATCGTAGTGCCAAGTGGTACTGGGAAGGATACAAAAAGGTGATTGACATTGACTTGGAGGCTTGTGGCAACCTGCTGCGTGCCACAACTGACAAGGTTGCATCGATTTCTGAACGGCCTCCACCCTGCGAAGATTTGAGTGCGGTCATTGCTTGGGTGCGTGGGATAGGCCATTTCGGCGCCGACGAGTTACGAGCGGCGTTATACGACCTTTACCCACCCATCAAGTGGGGAGGAGAGGAGCCACAGCTTGAGTCTAAGGACTCGACTTGCTGGATCCACGACCCCATTGACGGTGCATACCACTACATTCAGAACTTGCCGTTGTGGTCAAGCTCGCTGGCACTCGTGACGGGCGGGAAGGTTCGTGCTGCCTTTGTCTACGAACCAGCCTTGGGTGAGATGTTTGTCGCGGCGGCGGGGTACGGGGCGACCTTGAACGGGCATAGATTGACGTCAAGCATGAAGACTGAAATCAAAACGTCCGTAATGTCGACCGCGATCCCTCCACTTGCTCAGGTGGGGGGGCAATCGCATCGTCATTCGCTTAACCTTCTGAGAGCGGTTTCATCCAAGGCCTTTGTGGTCCGTCAGATGGGCTCTGCATCTCTGCAGTTGGCTTATGTCGCCTCGGGTCGACTGGACGGTTACTGGGAGGTTGGTCAGGATGTAGGGGATTGGCTCGCTGGGAGTCTCCTCGTCGAGGAGGCGGGAGGGATCGTCAGCGACATGGTGGGACAGCCTCTTGGCTGGACTCCTGGTGGCATTGTGGCGGCGCCTAGCAGCCTACACCGTCAACTCGTGCGAATACTTGCAAAGTCCAAAGCATAGCCGGGGTTCTCCCCGCTGCGCACATCGAAAAGATTGATCACCCGGACCAGTTGGCCGTGATCAGTGTGCCGGCATTTCGATCAGCACGCGCCACAGGCAGAAATCGGTGCCAGAAGCGATCACTGAAGAGTCTAGCCTGCCCCCTGTTTCCCGCATGTCACCGGTTTCTTTCAAGGGCTCTATCGTCGAGCCGGCGGTCTCGCATAGCTTTGCAAGCCATCGGAACGCGAGGTTCTTCCGATGTAGCCCAGCTCTCGACGTGCGGCAGCGTCGTTGACGGTAAAGGCGCGCCCGATCATGCGGATCATTGAGCGCGAAATGGGTGGATCCCCGCTTTTTCGCGTGATGGCCCAGAAAGTATCGAGCAGCCGGCCAATGGATGAAGCGAGCCAATAGGGCATCGAACGCAGCTTGTCGATGGACAAATTTTGCAGGCTCGCAAGTGACGCCACGAATTCCCGGAAGGTCTGATCTTCCCGATCCTTGATGAAGTAGGCGCGACCGCCTTCCCCGCATTCAAGAGCGCATCGAATGGCTTCGATCACATTGTCCACATGGCAAGTGGCAAAGGCGTAGTCACCGCGGTCGATGAAGGCGAACTGCCCGGACCTGATCGCTTCAGGAAGCGCCTTGCTGAACGGATCGCCAGGCCCCCAGATGGCCGGTGGGCGAAGCGCGATCGTACGGAAGCCGGGTCTGTTGGCTGCTAGGACCAACTGCTCGGCCTGGGCCTTGCTCGCAATGTAGGCGGAGACGTGGTTAGGGAACGTCGGCGCGCGCTCATCCGCGTCGCGAATTGCCGTGCCGCCGTCATCCATGATGATTCCCGCTGCACTGATATAGACGAATATCTTCGCACCGGCGGATTCGGATGCCTCGAGCAGAGCGGCGGTGCCATCGGCATTGGTGCGGAAGAAAGGTTCTCGAGGTCCTGAAAAGCGGAATATGGCGGCTGCATGCACGACGGCGTCGACTGCGGGCAGTGACAGAGGCGTGCTGCTATTTAGATCGGCGCCGAGTGGCATGGCTCCCATGGTCTTCAGCCTGGCGTAGGAGGCTTCAGAGCGTGTGAGGGCGAAAACCTGATGGTCTGCTTCCACGAGCTTAGGGATTAGATGGCCGCCGAGCATCCCGGTGCCCCCCGTAACGAGAATTTTCATGGTGACAGGCCGTCTTTTTCAGAATTCAGGATGAACCGCAGGGCATCCTCGCGGATGCGTTCAAGAATTGCGGGAGTTGGGGCCTTCACTTTCCGCAGCCGTGCCGTGACGTGAAGTTGGGATGCGGCATTGGCAGACGCCCACATGAGATCCGCCGCATCCTGGATGGTTGGTCCGAGTCGCCCCCCTGCGGCAACAGCCTCTAGGCGTGCGATCAGAAGCGCGAAGGCCTGCTCGGCAGCGGTGATGTCAGCGCCGTCCAGAACGCGGCTCATCATCACCGCATAGAGCCTTGGGCGAGCCGCAGCGAAGCGTACGTAATCGTCCCAGCCCTCGCGCAGCGCCATCACCGGATCAGTGGATTGGGCCACTGTCCGCTTGCTTTCGAGAAATTGTGCGAAGGCTTCCGCAATGGCGGCGCTCAGAAGTCCATCTGCATTGCCGTAGTGGTGATAGAGCGTAGGTGCGGTCACGTTTGCGATCGCGCAGATCTTTCGCGTCGTGAACTGTGCCTCGCCTTCTTCTTCCAGAAGCTTAAGGGCAGCATGGAGCAGGATGTCGCGCGTATTCATGCGGCCAATATAGCGACGCTATATTGGCTTGTCTATAGCGACGCTAAATTGTTTGATGCAAAGCTCTGATCCCTTTGGGGCGAGAGTTGCTAACAGGAGTAGCGGACAGCCTGCGGCCAGGCGTGATTGCTAATCGGGAAGCTGACTCATGAGCTAGCGCGGCTGCTCCGCATCCGGTTTGCCGCCCGCTCCGAGCGGATGGATGCGGTTCAGCGGGGACTGTTCACTAAGTCATCAGTGGTGACTGATAACCCTTTCTTCGGGAGAAAGCCCCGTCTCACTGATTCGGGGTTGTACGGTGTAGGTGTGCATGACACTTTGAGTCATGTGCAAAGCGTCTCCTGCGCAGGGTTCCCAATCATGTCTGCTTTGAGTTGGCTTCAGTCCGTTAGCGCGAGCCCTCCGCTGATCATAGCGGTCGGCGGTATGATCAGCGCTGATCGGTTGCGTGATGCGTTTTGATCGGTGCGCGCCCCCGGCGAGGTGATCGGTCGCAGCGAGATGTATTCCTCTTCGGCGGCGTGTGAGAGGGGTATTGCCTCCGTCAAGGAGAATGGACCGACGGCCGATATCAAGGACGAGACTTGACCAGGTTGTAGAGCCCGTCGTGATCGAATGTCTCCGAAGGCCGGCATCCGTCGGCCTTCGGCAGTCTGAAGGCATCCAAGATACCATCGCGGCGGTGCTGCGTTTGTTCTTACTTCTTCGTGCCAGCCCTTTTGGCAGGGGCCCTTCTGGCCACCTTCTTCACGGCCTTCTTGGCAGGTAAGGCCTTGGCCGCGGAGATAGTAATGAGCAGGCTGTCCGCAGTCACGCCCTTCTTCCTCAAGGCAGCGACAAACCATGCTGGACGCTTGCCACGGCCTGACCAGGTTTGAGTGGCATTCTCCGGGTTGCGATACTTCGGCGCGGCGGCAGCCTTCGGACCTTTGTTACTCTTACCGCCGCGCCGCGGGTAGACCTGATCCAGGGTCAGGTCAGCGTTCTTGAGGAGCGCATCCACCTTTGCGCGGACAGCACTGACGTGCTGTGCATGCGCCGCCTCCATCTGTGCATTGGCGCTGGCGATGAGCGCTTGGAGTTCTTTCGGAGATAGGTTCTTCAGGTCAATGGTCATTGACAGCCTCTGATTGATTAGCTGGGTTTTTAGGATTTTTCGTCGAAGACGGCATCTTTGCCATTCATGCGAGTATCAACATGTTACGCGACGACGGGGCGTTCTGATGACTAGAGCTATCGAATTCAATTCATTGGGACTGTGGCGGGCTTAACAGGCTGTTGAGAAACGCCCCGCAGCCGCGACAATGATAGCCCTCATCAATGATCGGGTTGTCACGGTGCGCGGAGCAGATATCCAGCAGTTGGGCATGTTCTCGTATGTATCGGTGGACGAGCGCGTGCCAGGCGATCATCCGATCCGCAAGCTACGCATGCTGGTCGACACGATCCTGAAGGAGCTCGACGAACTCCTGGCGTCGAGCTATGCACCGGGTGGCCGCCTCTCGATTCCGCCGGAACGGCTACTGCGGGCCTCGCTGCTGCAGGTGGTCTACAGCGTGCGCAGCGAGCGGCTGCTGATGGAGCAGTTGAACTACAACCTGCTGTTTCGCTGGTTCGTGGGCCTGAATATCGACGACCCGGTGTGGGACCACTCCACGTTCTCGTTCAACCGCGACCGCTTGTTCGACGCCGAGATCGCTCAGCGGTTCTTCGCGCACACGGTCCTACTGGCCCGGCTGGGCGAACTGGTCAGTGACGAGCACTTCTCGGTGGATGGCACGCTGCTGGAAGCCTGGGCCTCGCACCGCAGCTTCCGTCCCAAGGACGGTTCGGACGATGGGGATGGCAGCGACTTCCGTGGTCAGAAGCGCAGCAACGACACGCATGCCTCCACCACCGACCCGGACGCGCGGCTGGCCCGCAAAGGTCAAGGTCAACAGGCGCGTCTGGCCTATCTGGCCAATGCCTTGATGGAAAACCGCCACGGCTTGCTGGTGGGTGTGGACGTTCGTCACGCCACGGGCACGGGGGAACGCGATGGCGCCTTGGCCCTGGTCGATGCGCACCTGCATCGTGGCGCGACGCTGGGTGCCGACAAGGGTTACGACGTGCGCGACTTCGTCGGCCAGCTGAAGCAGCGCGGTATCAAGGCGCACATCGCCCGCAACACCGCCAACGGTCGGCGCAGCGCCTTTGACGGGCGCACGGCGCGTGGCAAGGGCTACGCCATCAGCCTGCAGGTGCGCAAACGCATCGAACAGGGCTTTGGCTGGGTCAAGACCGTCGGCGATCTACGCAAGCTGCCCCTGGTCGGTTTGGCGAAGGTCAGCGCCTGGGTGCATTGGAATTTTGCGGCCTACAACCTGATCTGGCTCGGCGGTATTGGTGAGTGGTGGAATCCCTCGCCCACGTGAGGGGACGTGCGTCCAGCGACGGCAACGCCATGGCATGGCGGTCGTTTCATGATTCATTGAACCTATCGTGCGGCCTCTGAATGGGCGCTTCTCAACAGCCTGTTAAGGCGCTGTTCGAAGGAGTACTCGGTTCCTACCTGCGGTGATGCGAGGAAGCCGGTGGAGGTGAGTCTGACGAAGTGATTGCAGACACGGGGACTGTGCTCGCGTGACGCTGTGCCCAAGGCGCGCAGAATCACGGCCCGCATCCGACCAGATGCATTTTCAATGAGTTTGCCTTCTGGGTTCTTTGCCACGGTCTGCGGTGAGTGAGTGAAGCCTGTGGCCGCCATCCTGTGGGCGTCGTGCTGTCCCATCAACAGTGTGGGCAGCACAACCATGCCATATATTGATCCCAAGCCAAACATTAGCTCAAAGGTAGTAAGAATCACCATGGCAAGAAAGAGTGTTGGTTTGATGGATGGGCGAAACCACCGGCGGATGGCTCTCCGACGTCGGCGAATAGGCTTATTCAGCCGCTTTCGTCGACTGGTGTAAGCAAGCCGTCTATGGACACGATGAAGCGCGCGGCAATAGCGGCAAGGATACCAATTGCCTCCAACCAATAGTGCGCGATTACGTGGCAAATGGTGTCCATTACGGTCGATAGTACCTCTCCCCATCCGATGGCGCCTTCAACCAGAACTCCCTGCGGATCCAGGGGAAACATGTTCGGGTCAAGACGAAGTGCTGCGTACCAGCCATCGTGGTATGCCCGCCCACCCAAATAAGCGAATGGTGTCATCACCACGATGAAGAGCGACGATATGGTGAGGATGCTCGTCACTTTCTGGGTAAAGGAAGGTGCGGGTGGATGTGGTTGTCGTTCTTGTGGAAGTGATTGAGGTGCGTGCACGCAGAGCTCCTTGGAGCGATATTGCATGGCATGGACTGGTTGGAGGGTAATCCGTGTTGAGTGAATCACGCGAGTGCTTCCCGCCGAGTGCCTACGATCATGTAGTAAAAAATCTCGATACGGTGCAGCCGTATGAGGTGGAATGCATTCAGTGTGATTGGGCGTCAGTGACTGAGCATCAGAGATAGGATAAGAAAGAATTGGTATCGAAAGCGTAGAGCCCATTGGGTGTGTGGGTGCGCGCGCACATACCGTTTCTCGCCAAAGCCTGCTTAGACGTGGTGAATTCCCCTCATGTGCAACCGACGAAGTCAACTTCGTCGGTTTTTTTTGGATGACAGAGAAAGGGTAATTGCATGGCAAGTTTCCATCACCAGCTGAAGGCTGGCGGAGTTGGGGTAGCGGCGAGTCACATGGCTTACATCACGGGCCAGGGGCGACATCGTGGGCGGGAGGATGTCATTGCAACGGGCTACGGGAATATGCCTGATTGGGCTGTGAATAACCCAATTTTCTTCTGGAAGATGGCGGACATGCATGAGCGCGCGAATGGTGCGACATATCGTGAACATGAGATCGCGCTTCCATCAGAGTTGACCCAAGATCAGCAAATTGCTTTAGCCTTGAGGCATGTTGCCGACATTGCTGGCAATAGGCCCTACCAGTACGCCGTACATGCCAAGTGCTCCTCGCTGGAAGGGTGGCTCAATACGCACCTTCATCTCATGGTCTCTGACCGAATGCCGGACGGCATAGAGCGCCCCCCTGAGCAAATGTTCAGGCGCTACAACTCGAAGTGTCCTGAACGCGGAGGTTGCCGCAAAGCAAGCGGTGGCATGAACTTGATGGAGTTGCGAGACTCCGTCCTTAGATTGAAGAAGCAAACTGCCGTGGCCCAGAATGAGGCGCTGATTCGTTATGGACACGAAGCGCGCGTAGACCACCGATCCTTGAGGGAGCAAGGCTTGAGCCGGAAACCGGAACGTCATCTGGGTCCCGGCCGTATCCGGCGAATGTCGGCCCTGGAGAAGAAAGCCTACCTTCGCGCAAGATATCGAGATGACCCTGGTATCGACTGAAAGCTGTCATGCCGTAAGTGAACAAGCAAACAGGGAGCGCAGGGCAATTGAGAGGCTCTTCTGGGCTCATGTACCAAGCGTGGCATCACGAATGCCGATGCCTTGATGCGAAAGTGGGTAGGCGCTTATGGGCATGGATGGGGCGCATTCGGGCTACTGGTTGGCGACTCCGTGAAACCATTCGCTACTACACCTACTACGTAGTAGGTGTAGTAGTTTTTTCAGGCCTAGGAGTGGATGCGGTGCGAGGAGGGTGCTTGCGAGCCTGCGTTTGGATGTCGAGTCGAATACGATGAAGCTAGACCTCTGGTGCCCGTGAACCTCTGGTGCCCGTGAATAGAGATTTGTGTATTCGTCGGCATACCCACGATTTGCCGTAATCAGTGCGATGAAAGTTGTGTGTAGTATGTAGTGAGCACGTTGCAAATCACGGCGAACCGGTCGGTTCGCCGTGATTTGGTTTGGGCCTACAGATTGAAGTCGGATACGACTCGCTGCCGAGAGAACTTTTGATAGTTCAGCTCGATGCACTGTGCACCCGACGATGAGGCGCCGGGCCATGCCATGTCTTCCCTGTATAGAATCGTAAGCATGGAAGCGAGCGTATCCTTGTCCACGTTATGATTTTGGAGAATCCATCGCACAGAGATGAGATGCCCTTCAAACGGGCTCACGCACCTTTCGTGCCTCCTTTTCTGGATACAATCGGCGTAGAGAAAATCGATCAGCTTCTCAAGGCGACGCTTCGTAGGTTCAATGACAAGAATCTGCTTGGCTTGCTCCATATACCAATCTGCGACGATACGCGCCCGGCGAAGAGTGTCTATCGAGATAAGGTTACCATCTTGCCCGCCGAAGAAGTGAAAGATAGCTGCGATACGAGCAACGTTGGAAGGATATTTCTTCGCGGATTTTTCGATTTGTCTCCAGTCATTCGTGGAATTTACACGGTGACGACAATCATCTAAGAGCCCCATGAAAGCCAGTTTGGCTTCGTCAGTGAATTCCAGAGTGATGGGCTCAAGTTCGCCACTCGCAGTGAGTTGCTGGACTCGAGAAAGTAGTTCCGTGACGCGTTGATTGAATGCATCCGAGCAAGGCGATTCAGGCTCCATGATGGGCTGAATGCGGGCGTTACCAGAAGTCTTGGCCATAAGGCAGCGAGGAATGAGACCGTCATCCATGGCAAATCGCCCCTTGTTCTTGATAAAGAGGTCAAACTCACCACATGACGTGGAAGCGAAAATGGTCAGGAGTGCATTCTCTACCAGGGCGTTTTGGCGCAGTCTCTGGTACAACACAGTCCGACCTTCCAAGATCTCGTTGATGATCGCCATGTCCTCCTTGGTTATTTTGCCGAAGAGTCCTTGGCTCCCATCGGTAGCCCAAAGTGCAGGTACATGGATGCCTTCAAGATCCTTAACCAGCCTTGTAACTGTGATATTGCCCTTGATGTAGAGGCGTGGTTCAGCTGCCTTGACTCTGCCGCTGATGTGACGGCCAAGTGCGTCCTCGGCCTCTGCAATATCCTTGGCGGATGGGTTCTTGTCAGGATCGTATAGTTTGGTGAGCTTGCCAGAGAGGGCCTTATGTTTGGCGCGATAGAGCGCGGACTGGGTCTCCCGGGTGGTTTCGCTCTTCGCGTATTGGTGGGCTTGATCGAGGCTGTATTCGCGGATGGAGCGGAAGGCATGGTTTGCGGCACGATTATCACCCATGACGGAGTCCACCCCCACGATG
Organism: Dyella sp. A6; assembly: GCF_036320485.1. Lineage (NCBI taxonomy): Bacteria > Pseudomonadati > Pseudomonadota > Gammaproteobacteria > Lysobacterales > Rhodanobacteraceae > Dyella > Dyella aluminiiresistens. Next base: position 3,117,177 of record NZ_CP132911.1, on the reverse strand, counting down.
GTTGCGAGAGCTGTGATCTGTGGGGTGTCTTCATTGGGAAGTTGGACGCGGATCCACGGCTGGCATGCAGCGGACATGGCTGCCAAAGTGACACCGATGTTGACCGCGATTGGGGTCTGGAGATTCTGTATCAGCTCCTCGATCATCTTGGACGCGACCTTTGGGAATGCGTGCATAGGGCCGCAGACGTGATAATGGAGGGCGCCCAAAGGGCGCCCTCCGGTCTGCAGGTAGTTGGTACTTGACTCGGTTTGCGCCACGCGCTTCACCGTGTCGGTGGGGAGATCCGCCTGCATCATGCTTCTCCCCTTTTGGCGCGGTCGTCGTGATCAGACGAGGTGACGCTCGTACTCCCTCGGTCCTTTTGCTTAGTGATCGATTGGCCGCATGTCACGCAGCAGAAGCGTTCGCCGCGTTCATTGCGTGCGTTCAGTTCCGCATTGAACAGCCTGTCGAACTTTTTCGGATGCAAGGTGACGCCCTTATCGCTCAGCAGCGCGAGAATCCGTTGCTTGGAGTTGCCGCGATCCATTGCCTGCTTGAGTGCAGGAAAGGTAGCCGCGATAAGCATGGCTGCTTGCGAGTCAGCGTCAGGCTCTAGCGTATCGAGTGCCGCTATGATGTCCTCTGCCGTGGCCGCAGGCTTTTCCTCTGCGTAGCGGTGTTGGGTCAGCTCGTTGACGGGATCCATCACCGCACCTCCCGCGAGAGCTGGAGCGAACCATCGGAAGAGGCGAGCCGCTCGTGACGGCCCCGAGTGAAGATTTCGATCGCCCATTCATCCACTTGAGTTGCTTGCCAGAGCCGCTCGCCGACTTCGTTGAATGGCAAAGGGAGTTGCACCCACGGGAAGGGCGTCGGCTTGTTGGCATTGATGTGCTTCCCGGCCGAGTCCAGCAACGGGACGATATTGTTAGCGTACAGCCATGACCTTGAGCGGTTCATGCGCTCGGAGATGTCACCCAAAGTCAAGACATCGAGTGTGTACCGGCCTCGTGGGGCCGCTGGGGTGGGGGAATTGATAGTGTTGTGCGCCTTCTTGAAAGCGCAGCCACGCCGAATGTTGCGACTATCGATTCGTGCTGCCCCATTGGGGCGGTCGTTCAACATCATGTAAATCTCCTAGAGAAGACAAAAGAAGGCCTATGCCTGCCCGAGGGCGGCCGAGGGCGGTGCGCGCGTGCGCTATGTCTTTTGAGTGGAGTAATGCAGCGGAGCTGCAGTGGCGGCTTACGCCGCTATAACGGAGACATGAAGTGAACAACACCGGCGAGCCGGCGGTACATGCAATGGGGGGTGCTGCCTCGACAATCAACAGGGAGGGGGTTCGATGTAGGCGGGTGTTCAGCTACTGTTCATTCTGTTTCGTGGTCGGAGGTGTGGGTTACTTGGTCGTCGCCTGCATCTTGTACGTGTTCTATTCGATGCGGTACGAACAGCGGCAACCTGTCACGCTTAGCCAAGGGCCAGCAGGTTGCGCTGCTTTTAGTTAAGAAGCAAAATTTCACCAGCGACGATAACTAGGAATTATCAGCAATGGGTGAGCTTCACGTATATGTTGATGATCAGGGGCTTACCAGCATTGCGGGTGGATTGATACGGGATATTCCTCGAGTCGGCAATGATGTCAGACGTCTGCGACTGACTGGCACGTTCGCGCCCTGGCAGCAGTTTTCGGGCAACTTCGCCGAGAGCCGAATTCATGACGCAGAGTTCCGAAACATCGACTTAGACCGGTGCGATTGGAAAGACTGCCGGGTAACCGATGTCGTGTTTGATAACTGCGATCTAGGACACGCATCTTTTATCACTAACTCGTTTGAGCGCTGTGAATTTATCGAGTGCCGTTTCCCAGACACGGGCATTAGTGACTGCGTGTTCAAAGAATGCGTCTTCGACCGGTGCGATCTAAAACATATCATTATAAAAAGCAGCCATTTGGAGAAATCTTCGTTCTTCAGCTGCGAGACATCCAATCGCGTCATCGAAAGCAGCCTCCTAATTGATACGGCTTGGGCGTCGATGGACATCGACGCCCGGCTAATTTTTGGAAACTTCGGACTTCTCAAGAGTGAGTTCCAACACTGCAGCCTGGTGACACGCACGTCGATGGGCGAGGATGTTAAATGCGAGTGGTCAGCGCTTGGCGAAATCGCTTCAGAGAGCGAACTAAGCCCGGTTGAGTACTTGCGATATCGAAACTTTGAGACGGAGAATCTCGAGGCGGACGAGGGGGCATTTGAATCTGCGCTGGATCTTCGAAACTGGAAGAGCGATGTCGCCGTACAGGCCAGCTTTGGTGCACAACTTTCTTCTTTTGCTCAGTTCCTCGTCGCGCTCTTTGAGCGAGACCGTCTGCCGGTCTACCCATTGCTCATTCTTCACTCTCGGAACTTTGAGATTCTGAAATTTCTCGAGCAAAGGCCAGAAGCGGCTGGGCTCTATCAAGAGGTCGCAGGAATACATTGGGTTCTTGCCAGGCATGCTACAGCGTTCTTGGAGGCTGTGGAGAACTGGTCTGCCGCCTTCGCAGAAACCAAGATTCTTCATGTCGCCGCTGTAGGCCCCCTTGATGAAGACTACTTCCGAAATTGGTTTGCTGAAGTCGGCATCAATGGCATCGAAGTAGAATCGGTTCGGCCAAGAAATTCACCGATAGATCTAGCACTTGGCTTTGTGAATCACAAGGCGCTGGTCGGCTTTGTGGCGGCCTTCCTATCTACAAGATTCAAGGTGAGCCTGTCGAAAACGCCCCGTCTTGGCGAGGAAGGTGGCGCGAAGGTCAAAGTAAGCAATGACGTGTTCGCCATATCAATGGGTCTCATGCCCTCGAAGAGTGGGGAGTATCAGTTAAGCGTAAAAACGCTTCTGCCCAACTCTTTTCTTTTGGGCCTTCAGTTGAGTATGAGTGTCGCATTTTTTCAAAAAGTCCGAAGGGTACTGGTTGACCTTCTTTCTAGCGAGCAAGACGCTCAGAAAGGTATTCATAAGCACTAACCAAGGTCACGGCAGATCGAGAAACATTCTCCTCAGACGTAAAGTAATTCAGGCGGATGGCCTCCCACGCGTCGTCGTGAGGGAAGCCTATGCTTGCCCGCATGACAACTGGCATGCGTTGCTTTCTACAGTAGTACAGAAAGGCTCGACGCTTTGACGCGTAGTCACCAGGAAGTCCCCGAAAGTCCAACACCACTGAACCAATGTAGCCATTGATTAGAAGCGTGGGCTTTGCCCAGGTGCCGAGAGTAGTGAGCTCGACCTCCTTCCGCAGACGGCTTGCTTGCCTGTTTGCAGTTTCAAGCAGCGACGGCAAGAGCTGCGGCGAGTCTGCGAAGATCACAAAATTTCTCAGGCTAAAGCGGTCCAAAGATGCGCCACATGGCTCCAGCATCAGCTCCATATCGGCTCGCCAGTCATGCGGGTGAAGAATGGTAGCTAGGCGCATGCCGTTCATACCGATGCCTTTCATCAGTCCACGAGTACGAAGAATGGTGCAAGATGTTGGCCCAATTGCGGATAAGACACTGGGGAACATCTGTTCTGCGGCTTCATCGAAGACGAGGACATCGTCAGGCGACAACTGCGACGCCAGTTCACGAAGTGCGTACAAGTCTTGATTGGTTCCAAGTCCGAAGCGGGGCTGGGTGAGCCACAACACTTTGCGCGTACCCGGAAAGGATTCGATGAACGATCTCCCTGGAATCTCGAAGTCGTCCGCGAGTGTGCCTGAGACCCTTCGGACCTCAAAGCCCAGCATCTCTGCTTGAATGGGGGTCGCAAAATAGGCCGGGCTTTCGAAGCAGATGTGCCGATATCCACGGACTTTGAGTGCACTCAAAACGACGAGGTTTGCCGTGGAAACGGATGGGCAAATAGTTAACTCCCCCCAGGCCATTGTTCGCGCCTCCCAACGCCCCAGAACGCTCAGGATGGCTTCTTTGAACTCACCTAGAGCAAAACCTTCGTCTAAAGCGTACTGCAAGCCATCTGCGAAATTGGCTTGTTGAAGTGGGAATGTCTCAGCGGCAACGCTTTTTGGATTATGCCAGCCGGCCGGTAGCGATGACCAAGTCTTGGTTCGCAGTATGTCATTGAAGAATTCAGCATTGACGTCTTCGTAGTCATCTTTAGCGTAGCGCGGGGTAGCGCTCAACTCAAAATCGCATGCGTTCAATGCACTTCACCCATTGCTGATAATTCCTAGTTATCAGCGCTCAGTTCAGGTACTTTGCCAAATCCGCTTGTAGGAGGGCTTTGCGAAGCGTCATGTCGGCTACATGGGTATAGATCTCGGTGGTAGATATGCTCTGGTGTCCAAGTAAGCGCTGGACGATGCGGACGTCGACGCCCTCCTCAAGGAGCAATGTGGCCGCTGTGTGTCGGAGCATATGGGGGGTAACGTGGCGTTTGACTTTTGACGCATCGCATGTCTTGCGCACGCGGGCCCGGAAGGCTGCCGGTGTAAGTGGGGTTCCCCGCTGGTTGACGAACAGGTGCCCGTCGATGCCGGATGCTTTTAGGCGTTCGGTGGCATGTGTTTTTAGTTTCTTAAGGAGATCTGTGTTCGTTACAAAGACTGTGCGCTCACGACTCCCTTTGCCATGTATCAGAACCTGGCCATCAATCGTGTCGATATCATCGAGTCTCAAGCCAACGAGTTCGGCAACCCGGATGCCAGTGGTCGCCATCAAGAGGATGCCGAGGTCTGTTGCGCCGCTGGGCGTTACCTTATTTGCGTTGGATGCCACATGCACGAGTTCCCTGAGCTCTTTTCTTGAGATGGCTCGTGGGAGTCGGCGGACTTGTTTGATGGTCAATTTGAATTGTTCGAGTGGGTTGCACGAAATGGTTTTGGTTGAAGCGAGCCACTGGAAGAATACCTTAAGGCATCCCAGGCGTCGTTTGATGGTCGCGGGACTGAGCCCCCGTCGGTTAAGACCCTGAAGGTACTGCTCTACGTCGGAATCACTGGCCTTACTGATGCTTCTTCCTTGGGGGGCGAATGAGGAGAAGTCTGCTAGATCTTGTGTGTAAGCCCTTACTGTGTGCGGGGAAAGGGCTTTGGCGTGCCTGCAGTGGGCGATAAAATCTACGACGGCGGAGTCAAGCTGCTGCATCAAAGATTTCTCTTGAGGAAGGCAGGACATCTTAGACGCCGTTGTGGCCCATGACTGATCTGATTACCGAGCTCAAGGGGCTGGCCTGTGCTGCACTCCCCATGAAGCACCTTGCGATACATTCTTATCAGCTGGGCCAGCGATGAGCAGGCTGTCAGCAGTCATGCCTTGGTTTTTCAGTGCCTCGACAAACCACGCAGGGCGGTTGTTTCGGCCTGACCAGTTCTGGGCGGCATTCTCGGGATTGCGATACTTCAGTGCTCAAGGACAAGATGATTACCCACCGGGCTTGGGCGATCCATCAACCATGCCAACAGCGGGCGCTTGTGCGCCGGGTTTACATTAATGAGATGGTCCGCCCCCTCCTCGGCGAGATAATCGCCACTCCCTTCGATGGAGGATTCGACCATGCGCCACCTCGCTGAAGCTCAGCATGTCGCTACCTACGGCATCGACATCGGCAAGAATCTCTTTCATATCTCCGGCCTGGACAAATCGGGCCATTCGGAACTGCGTACGAAGCTCAAGCGGGACACTCTGCTGCAGTTCTTCAGCAATGTACCGGTCGCAGTTATTGCCATGGAAGCCTGCCCTGGCTCGCAGTGGCTGGCGCGTAAGCTGCAGGCGTATGGACACACCGTTCGTATCATCCCCGCGCAGTTCGTCAAGCCGTACGTAAAGTTCAACAAGAATGACAGCGTCGACGCAGAAGCCATTGCCGAGGCCGCGACACGGCCAACGATGCGCTTTGTCATCGTCAAACGCGTCGAGCAGGTGGACGTGCAAGCCATGCATCGGGCACGCGACATGATGGTGTATCAGCGCACCGCGCTGATCAGCCAGATGCGCGGCTTGCTGCTTGAGTATGGGGTTGCCTTGCGTGGCGGTGCCGGCGCGTTCAAGTTGGACCTGCCACAGGTCCTTGAGGATGCCGAAAATGACGCCTTCGATGCGCCAGTTGCTGGGGATGTTACGTCAGTACCTCAACGAACTCGAAGGTCATATCCAGCAACTTTCCGATGAGGTGGCCGCGTTGGCCGATCGGAACGATATGGCACGTCGACTCATGACCATTCCTGGTATCGGTGCCCTGACGGCGACTGCGCTGCTGGCAGCCGTGGGCGATGCGCGCCAGTTCAAGCGGGGGGCGAGATTTATCGGCATGGCTCGGCCTAGTACCTGCGCAGTACTCGACAGGCGGCAAGCCGACGCTGCTCGGAGTGAGCAAACGTGGCAACAGCTACGTTCGTCGCCTACTCATCCATGGCGCCAGGTCATGCGTCATGCACATAGACCGAACCCGAAACCGCTTGGGCACGTGGCTCGACCAACTCAGCCAGCGAGCGCATTTCAACAAGGTCACAGTGGCCCTGGCCAATAAGATGGCACGTATGGCTAGGGCCGTGATTACCCGACCCGGCGGACTCTACCAGCGCCTGAGTAGCCTTGCTTCACTGCTTTTCTTCACCGCGTTTGCGAAGCCCGTAGGGAGATGACGAAACAGTCGATCGGCGTAGCGTAATCCTGGCAAAAAAGCGGGCATCGGGCCCGAACCGTTTATTAGGAATGCTGCGTGCGAATTTCATCATGGCCTGGTCGCCAAAAGCGGCTGACTCGCGAGAGGCCGGATACATTTGTGCAAACTGCCTTTCGTCAACGACCGCGGTCCTTGCAGACCGGGGCGGACCATACATTTTTTGCGATGGGATCCTTCAGCGCATGGTTCTCCATCGCCAGTTCGGCATACATCCGCTTGAGCTTGGCATGCTCGGCTTCGATGTCCCGAAGTCGTTGTATGTCCGAATCGCTTTGATTTCTCGTGGAAGTCATAGAAGTCACACGTCGGGAGCATATTTAGCGCATGAGTGATGTGTCTAGGCAACCCAGTATGCCTAGGGCAGCTAGAGGCTGCTTTCTCACTCTGGGGGCAACTAGCATGAGCAAGTGGTGTGGGGCGGATGTATCCGCTGAATATCTGGCGGGTCTTGTTCAGGTTCTTGATAAGTACGGCATAGCACTGCGGGAAGTGACAGGTGGCATAGGGGTCGATCTGGATTACTTTGATGCCGATCTCCGTCTAACAACGCAGCAGGATGCCGTGCTGCTGGAGAATGCAGCGCGTCTGACTGGGAACCGAGGCATCGGTTTTGAGCTTGGGCTAAGCAGCACAATGACCTGGCACGGCATCTTGGGACTAGCCCTCATGAGCAGTGCTACTTTGCGCGAGGCGTTAGAGTTGTGGGAGCGGTATCTGAGCCTTTGTACGACCTCATTCGGCATACATTTGCATGAACAACGCAGAGTTGTAGAGCTCCAAATCCATGACTTGTCGGTTGGTGGCCTTATGCGCCGCTCTGCTCTTGAGCGCATAGCGACAATAACGGCTCGGCTAGGTGAGCAGTTAACGCAGCAGAGTCTTCCGGATGTCGAGCTCTGGTTTCCTGAAAGTGAGCCTGAATACTTCAGTGCCTATCAGAAACGGCTCATGGATGTGCGCTTTGATACAAAATTGTGCCTAGTGCGAATACCCATTCAATATCTTGACTTGCGACTACCAAGCGCAAATGCTGCGTCCTTGAGGAGATCAAGGCATCAGTGTGAAAGGGATCGCCATCGATATGGCTTCAATGCTAGTTTATTAGCTCGCACAAGGCTGATTCTCGCTCGGGGAGATGGCAGCTATTTGAGCCAGGATGAAGTCGCGTCATTGCTATGTATGTCAAGCAGTGCGCTCAAGCGTCGGCTACGCATTCACGGCATCCAGTTCCGTAATCTGGTCGATGAGGCGCGCAAGTGGGAGGTCATGGAGGATGTCGTGAATACGACCATGACCGTAGACGAAATCGCGGGTCGACGAGGATATGCCGATGCAGCAAACCTCACCCGTGCGTTCCGTCGCTGGACTGGCGAATCCCCAAGCCGATACCGCGCTCGGATATGTCATGGGCGTTTATGCGAGACCGGCAGCTAAGGATGAAGATAGCTAGTCATAAATGCTTAAGTCGACATGCGACACACCTTCAATCATGAGGCCATGGATCAGTCATATGCGAGATAGAGCCCTTTTGCTCCGGTGAGGTGGAGAGTGTTCTCCTTGTTGATGATTCGAATAGTATCTCGTGTAAGGCACCGGCAATAGTCGCTGAATTAGCTTCGCGGGGAAGGCAAGGTATGTGTTCAATAGTACTTTCTACAGCCAGCATGCGGATATTTCGACGTATAGCCACTTCGTAGGCAAGAAGGCCATAACTGCTAGTTCTGTCTACGATCAAGACATCGCACGGAAGACCTCTCCAAATCGATAAGTTGACCTGCACCCCCCAGTTGGATAGAAAGTCGCATGCTGTCGACACGCGAAGCCAGAGTTTATCCGTTAGGCCAGCCGTGCCTAGCTGGATACGGGAGTGCAGCAAGGTGGAGGGTACGACGGAGCGATACTTCATAAAGGCTAAGTCTGTTGCGAGGACGCGGGTAAGAGTGGGTGCATGTCGCGCAGACTCGGGGGATGAGGCATGGCATGCCTGTATCGCCGCGAACGGTCGGCCCGGAAACAGAACCGCGCTGGCGGAAACGTTATCGTCATCCTCATCGCCGGCGCATTGAAGGACCATTGCCGAAGAGGGCGAAAATCTGTCATTTCGGGTCATGGGCGGGTGGCGACGGACTGGCTCTGACGGTTGACCCAAGATGACAGAATTTCGGTGCCGGTACGCCATGGTTGGCCGGCGCTACGAGGCCTTAGCATACCCCGCCGTACTGGTACGCATGGAACGATGTTCCGCGCTTTGCCAGGACGTTTCCGCGCTGTTGATACGCGCGGGCAAAGGGGGCGCAAGGCCTGCTGGCCGTGTGCGGGAAGAAGCGACCGGTGCCATTGAAGCTGGTACGAAGCCGGTTCATACGAGATCGATGATGAGATACCGCACGACCGAGTCTGCCGTGACAAGGCAGCGCGGCTTCACCTTGATCGAACTGATGACTGTGATTGTCATCATCGCCATCCTGTCCGCGCTTGCGGTCGCCGCCTACGGCAGTTACATCACACGCAGCAAGGTGCGGGCTGCGGAGAGCGACCTGAGCGCGCTGGCACTCAATCTCGAGAACGAGCTGCAACGCCAGCTGAGTTATTCCGTGCACGATACGAAGAGCACCGCGGAAACCGAACAGGACTACCCCGGCTGGAAGCCGTCGCAGGGGGCGGATTTCACGTACACGATCCAGTCGACCCAGACGACCTACGAGCTGAAGGCGCACGGCATCGACGGTTCGCTCGCCCAGTGTGTGCTCACGCTGAACAACGATGAAGCCCAGGGCGCCGTGAGCGGTTGCGGCGCCGTCACGTCGTGGTGACTGCCGATGAATGAGTCGAGGCTGGCCGGAGAGCGCGGCTTCACGCTGGTGGAATTGATGGTCACGCTGGCGTTGTTCGCCTTCCTGGTGCTTATCAGTCTTCCATTGACTCGCCGCTGGGTGGAGTCGGTGCACCAGCGCAACGCGGTGGGCATCCTGATCGACGGCCTGGGGCGCGCCAAGGCCATCGCGCTGCGTGATCCGGCGGCGCTGATCGACCCGTCCACGCCGGTGGCCGCAGTCTGCCTCGTCAAGGGGGTGATCAGCGTCGTCGTCGCGGACACGCAGGGTATCTCCTGCACCCAGACTCCCGCATGGAGCCAGGCGATGCCGTCGGATGCGTCGGTGCTTCGGCAATGGGACCAGATTCCTTTGCAGTGCGTGGCCTACAGCGAAAGGGGCGTGCCGCTGTCCGTCAGGGTCGGTGGCATGACGTGCACGCAATCGCCGCTCGATATCGATGTGGGGGCCGAAGATGCTTATCCCGTTTCTCTTCCCTAGGGCGATTCGAAAGCCTGCCGGCGCGCATCCACGGCGGAGGCAGCGCGGCGACATGCTGTTGGAAGCGCTGATCAGCGTCCTGCTCATGTCGATCATCGGTGCGGGGACGGCCTACGTGGCGTCGCGCATCGTGGTGGGCGCCAAGAATGCGCGTGTCGACGGCGTGGCCGTGTCACAGATGCGGATGCTTCTGCAGCACTACGGCCCCGAGCTTTGTCCCAAGGCATCGGATAACGCCCTGGCGAAGGTCGTGCTTCCCGACAGCAGCGAACACATGCTGGAGGTGAAGTGCCCGGGCGCATCGACCGTCAAGGTCGGCGGCCTGGTCGTATCGCAGCCCTCGACCGTCGTGCTTTGCACCAGGCCGGACGATGTCATGTTCAACGGTCGGCTTCGCGTGGGCGACGACGTGGCGACGCCATGCTGACGCGCCACCGCCGAGAAGTGGGGTTTACCCTGATCAGCATGATGATCGGCATGGTCATCGCGTTGATTTCGGTGGCTGCGATGCTGATGCTTTATCGCACACTCATCGTCACCGCCAAGCAAGTCAACACCCAGGCGACCAGGGATCGCGAGGTGGCCGTCGGCTCGCTCGTGTCGCAAGAGGAAATCCAGCAGGCCGGCTTCGGCATAGCCGATGCCGCCGCAGGTACCGACCTTGTGGTGCTGAAGGACGCGGCGCTGGTCGAGGGCAGACTCAGTGGCACGGCCATCGCGTCCTATACCGGGAGCGTCAGCGGCAATGCGATCGTGTGGGGCTACAACCCCACCGCCGCGTCCGGCGCCGTGGATGCGAACGGTTATATGTGCGAGGGCCTGATCGTCACCGACAGCGGCGGTGATGGCGGCGGACTGCAATGGCTTGCCCCGGTCAGCTGCATTCGCGCCACGGCCTGGCAGGAACTCACCTGGACTAGCCATTCGCTCGCCTCGGCGCAGAGCGTGGGAGCGGGGGCTGGTTTCACGGTTTCGTCGGCGTCTTGCTGGCCGTTCGGACAGACCTCGGCGGTGAACGGACTCTATGTGAGCTACGACCAACCGGACAGCTCCTCGGGCATGGCTGCACAGCCGACCACGACCCGGAGCAGTTCCATCGAGGGCCAGGCGACCGGAGGCACCACGCTGGCGGTCTTCTCGGCCTGTCTCTCCAACTTACATCAGTGAGGACCGCACGTGTTCCGTCGACACGCCCGCCCCGTCATCCGCCGTGCCGACCAGCGCGGCATCATGAACCTGCTGCTGGTCATCATGATAGGTTTGGCCATGATGGCGACCACCATCGGCGTGGTGCACGTGGTTCGAAGCTCGCAGGAAGGCCAGCTCAGCCTCCATTCGGTGACTTCGGCGCAGGGCACGGCGTGGACCGGGGTGGAAGTCCTGCGGCGCTACTTGGCGACGGTCAGCGCGACGACGCTGGCTGGACTTTCCGGGCCGCTGGCGATTACCGGACAATCCGAGTTGTCCTTCGACATCATTCATGTCACCAAGAACAACTCGGCCAACGGGACCGTAATCTATCAGGTCGTCGCGGACCTGGTCGGTGCAGCGGCGAACACCACCGACGCCGCAAGCAAGGCGACCCTACAGGTGGTCTACGACGTCACGCCCGCTCCGGCGAGCGGCACAAACGGCAGCGGTACGTCTGGGTCGGCACCAGTGAGTGTCAACACCATCAACATCTATAAAAATCTAGACATGACCGGGGGGATCAAGGTGGTCGGGGGAGACAACGCCAATCTCAACGTCGACGGCAACGTGAACCTGGACAACGCCTCCATCACCGGCATCAACAGCATCCATGCGACAGGTAACGTGAGCATAGGCAGTGGCATCCACGTCAACCAGGTCTATGCTAACGGTGACGTCACGGTGACCGGCAGCGCAAGTGTGGACGTGATCGATGCACTCGGTAACGTGGTCGTCGACGGCGGCGCCAAGCCGTTCGTCATCCAGGCGAACGGTAGCGTCACTTTCAATGGCGGAAGCGCCACGTCGGTGACTGCGATCGGCGACGTGAATGTCCCGGCCGGCGGCGTGACGATCGGTACGATCACCACCATGGGGAACGTCGACTGGAGCGGTAGTGGCGGCAGCGCCTCGACAATCCATGCGAACGGCACCGTGCTCTATGCCGGAGGCAACGCCTCGACGGTGATCACCACCACCGGCGACGTCACAATGACTGGAGGTGGAGCGCAAAGCGTCACCACGGCCGGCAGCGTGACCGTGAGTGGCTATGGCGGCATCGGTGCGCTGGATGCGCAGGGCGACCTGAACGTTGAGAGCTGGGTCGGCGTCAGCGGTACCATCGGCGGGCAGCTGACCCTAGCCAGCAAGTACATGACGGTCGACGTCAGCGTCGTGCCGGGCCACTCGGTGCACGTGCCCACGGTCTCGGTAACTGCTTTGTCGCCGGTGACGGTTAGTCGTCCGGCGATCGACGCCTATGCGCTGCAATCGTCGGCCAACTATGCCTTCGCGATGGTCGATGGCGCGATGCGGGTCACCGTGTCGAACGTGGCGGGCATCGACGCCGGAACCTATTACCTGGGCGGGTATCCGTTCGCGAACCAGCGCGGCTACCAGGATTTTCTCTGCACCGTGCTGGTGCCCGGTACGCTGGATGCCAGCGGCGTGGGACAGTGCAGCAAGCCAGCCGTGCCCGGGCACACCCTTTGCCAGGGGCAGTCCACCGAGAACGGCTGCCTTTCCTACAGCGGCGGCACCTGGACCATCAGCGGTCACAGTTTCGCCCGTGGCGTGCTGTGGTTCCAGGGCAATCTCGTTCTCGGCAACGGCTACTACCTCGATACTGCGATCGCGACCGGCAACATCGCTACCAGCGGAAGCTTTCGCCTGGATTCACCGAACTACGCGGGCTACCAGGAGATGTGCAAGAACGCGACGCCGACGGGCATGACCCTGGATGCGGTGCAGAAGTCCGATTTCGACGGCGTCTACCCGACCGACCTCTGCGATACCGCGAATCAAGCCATGTCCGGTGATGCCATCGGCAACGTAGGCCTGCTTGCTGGGGGGTACGTCAACGGGCAGTTCTCGGGCGGCGATATCAATATCGGTGCGAGTTCGGTGGTCAACGGCAGTGTGCTGGCAGGCAACGTGCTGAACACCGGTGGCAGCACCACGATCAACGGCTCCATCACCGCGGGCGCGGAAAATACCTCCGACACCGCGCCCGTCTCGCTGAGCGGGGCGACACTGATCGACTACAGCAAGCTGCCGGGAGGCTACCAGCCGGGCAAGGTGCCGTGCATGAAGGACTGCAATGCCGGGGACAGTCAGGCCGGACGAAGCAATCTGAGCGTCGTCGTGTGGACACGCTACCTGTAACGGCATCCGCGGGTGGCGCATTGCGGCAATGAGATCCGGCGGCGCGCAGAAGTTATCGGCTAAGATCCACGGATGGGGAATCAGATGTATCGTTTCGACGACTTCCAGCTCGACCCGTTGGCGCGGGAGTTGAGTCGGGACGGTCGGGCTGTTTCCCTGCCGGCCAGCGCGTTCGACTGCCTAGTCTATCTCGTCGAGCACCGGGAGCGGGCCATTGGGCGGGACGAACTCATTTCCGCGGTGTGGGGACGTGTCGACGTCAGCGACAACCGTCTGGCCCAGACAATCGTTCGCCTGCGGCGCGCACTGGGCGATGCGGGTAGCGAGCAGCGCTACATCAGGACGGTGGCCCGGGTCGGCTACCGTTGGATGCCGGATACCACCTCGACCGAAAGGATGCCTACGCCCTCGGTCGGAGCGTTCGAGACGGCGCCAGGCACTGACGACGACACGCAGGCACCCCCAGAACACGCTGAGGCGCGAGGGTATTGGCGTGGTGCTGGCCGGCGGCGCCTTTATCTCGTCACCCTGGTACTGTTCCTGCCGCTGGCCGGTTACCTCGGCTGGCACCTCAGCCGCACGGCCAGGGCACCGGCGTCGCTGCACCTGGGTCGGCGTGTGGCCATTGTGCTTCCCGCTACCGTCCAGGCGCCCGAGGATTGGCAGTGGCTTCGCTACGGCCTGATGGAGCTGGTATCGAACCGGTTGCGGGATGCGAAGATGCTGACCGAGCCAAGCTCTAGCACGATGAGCCTGGTCCGCCAGCAGGCGGGTGGGCACGGCCAGGTGGCACCATGGCTGCCAGGCTTCGGTCTCCAGGTACGGCCCGATGTCGCGTATTCTGGAGACACTTGGCATGTACGGCTGAAGGCAAGGGGGCATGACGGTGGAACCTGGGCGACCAGTGCGTCGTCCGGAAACGTCTTGGTCGCCGCACGCACCGCCAGTGAACTGCTACTTGCCCAGATGGGCTACGGCGGGAGTGCAGCAGAGTCGCCTTCGGACGATACGCAGGATGCCCTGCAGCGCATCGATGCAGCGCGTCTCGCCGGTCAGCCCGAAACAGCCCGCGAGCTGATCAACCGTGCACCACCGAAAATCCGGAACCAGCCGGAAGTAGCCTATGCCCTGGCCTCGCTCGATTGCGAGGAGGGGCATGCGAGCTTGTGCGAGGCGCGTCTGCTTGCGCTGCTGAAGCGGCTGCCCGGGGGGCGTGATCCATATGTGCAGGGCGAGATTTTCACATCGCTTGGGTTGTTGTATGGCAGTCAGGGTCAACATGGACGAGCGAAGGCCTCGCTGGACCGTGCGGTAGCGATACTTCGGTCGCATAAGGGTGGCGAGGCGTTGGCCAACGCCTATCTCGATCGTGCCTACGAGGAGCAGGTACTGACGAAGTTCGATGATGCCAGCGCGGATCTGGGACTTGCCCGTATTACCTACATCCTGTCGGGCGATGCATTGGGCGCGGCCAAAGTCGATTTCGAGCTCGGTCTGCTCAAGATCCGCCGTAACCAGCCCGATGCCGCGCTGGCACTGTTACAGCGGGCACGGGGCCAATTCGAATCGATGGGAGCCCGTGCCATGCTGCCAACGGCGCTGGACGGTATCGCGGATGTCCAGCAGATACAGCTCCAGTTCGCGGACGAATTGCGGACCAGTGATCTTTTCTGGCCGCTTGGAGCCCACGACCTGGGTTTCATCAGCGCACACATGCGTTATGAATTGACGCTTGCACGCGCCAGTGCACTGGCAGACAACGGCCGCACGGCGGAAGCTGAGGGATTGGCGGACAGGTTGATCGTACAGGCCGATTCCAGCGTCGATGCCACGCTGATTGCCGAGACCGACGAACTCTTGGCAGTGATTGATCTGGAGCAGGGCCATGATATGCAAGCGGCTAGGACGGCGGCCAAGGTTCTTGTATCGGACTTCGTGTTGGTCGATCCGGAGGATTGTGCGCATGCGTACTTCGTCCGCATCGAGGCACTGTTGCATGCGAACCGGCTGCAGGATGCACAACGACAGCTGGATGAGATGTCCCGCTGGGCTGCACGGTTACGGACACTGAATGCCTGGGTCAGCCTCTATCTTGCACGTGCGCAGGCTTCCAGATCATGGGCTATGGGCGACCGGGCGACTGCACTTGACCATTTGAAACATGCCATGGACGTGGCGGAAAAGATGGGCGTTCCTGAGGGGATAGTTCAAGTAGGTGCGCCCTACACGCTGGCGTTGCTGGCGACTGGACACGTCCATCGAGCCATGGCTGTCGGTGGCGTGCTCTCGGCCTGGAGCGCGACCGACTGGCGAGCTGCATGGGCCGAAGCCTGCCTGTACGGTGCCCTGGGGCACCGGACTGCGGAGCAGCAGGCGACCAGACGAGCAAAGCGCCTGGCAGGTGATCGGTCTCTACCTATGGCAGGGACGAGTTTCATTCTGTAGGAACAGGCCATCCTGACAATACGTCGAGTCATCTAGCAGGCTGTAGTTGAGCTGCTCCATCAGCAGCCGCTCGCTGCGCACGCTGTAGACCACCTGCAGCAGCGAGGCACGCGGGCGGTATCGACGGGCGGCTGCCCGCGGTATAGCGTACCGCCTGCAGCGGCGGGCCCGCAGGATCGCGTCCACCTGCACCCGCAGTTTGCGGATCGGATGATCGGGCGGCACCCGATCCTCGACCGATACATACGAAAACATGCCAAGCTGCTGGACGTCGGGGCTGCGTATCGGATTAGGCTGTCAGTGATTGAGAGCGTCTATGACCGCGGCGATGCGTGGAGGTTTCTCAACAGCCTGCAAGAAGGTGCTCCGATAACTGCATGCATCGATTCCAATGACGAGATAGCCGTCAATCTATGTTCGCCCGATGCCCACCCGCTTGAGTAGCGGGTAGGCGTAGTGTCTTAAGTGGATGGGGCGGCTCATGTCGTCACACGTGACGGACTGCCGTACTGAAGCGCCTCGGAAATTTCCGAGGCTGCTTCATGCAATTGTCTGAGCGTTGCGTCCATGTCAATCGATGCTCTGCGGCGCTCGATGAAAGGAACTGTTAATGCGCATACTGCATGACCATGCTGCATGACGGGCGCGGAGAGGTCGGTGATCCCGTCCACGACTTGGCTTGGGCTGATGGCATGTCCGTGAGATTGAATTTGACGAATGGTCCGCAGCAGTTTCTTTCGATCAAACTCAGGATCAGATTCCGCGATGTTCTGCAGCCAGCGTATGCGGATCTCGTCGCTCTGGAACGCCAGCAGCACCTGACCTGATGCAGATTGCGACATAGGGCGACGATGGCCGACACGCACGACTAGTCCAATTTCTCCGGGAGGATCGACGCGAGCGACCACCACTATCTGTTCCCCTGATGGCACAACCAGGTGACAGGACTGGTCTATTTCGTCGGCCAGCCTATGCATGATTGGGAATGCAGTTTCGAGGGCGCTCTTGACCGGAGGTTGTTCCATGCCGAGACGGAAAAGACGGGTTGTGATCGAGTAGCTACTGTCACTTTCCCCACGCTCGATGTAGTCACGTTCTTCAAGCACTTGCAGCATTCGGAAGATCTCGCCGCGCGATCGACCGACACCCTCAGAGATTTCGGTGATGCTCATGGGGGCCGGTGCGGCGGCCAGCAATTCAAGTATGTCCAGACCCTTATCGAGAGCTGGAGCGCGATACTTTGCAGGGGCTTTGGTCATGGTCGTGATGTTCATGCGTTGAGTGGGCGCTAACTAGCGCGGTGGCGTTGCAGGTCGGGCTGGCAACTCCCGAAGCTGTACATCAGCGCAATAAATGCATGTGGGTGCAATCTAGCTCAGTGTTGCGACGCAGCTTGTGATGCTGGTAAACATCTAGTTTATATTTGCACCACCTAGCAATGCTACATCTCGTGCCATGGCGAGCGCATGGCATCCTGATCCTCTAATCGGAGTCCCTGATGGCATCGGCAAATACGGTTGCAGTCGAAGCAAGGCTGCAGACAGTGAGGCGAGCCGGGCGGTTGCCGTTGTTTCTGGTGGTCAGTCTGTTCTTCCTGTGGGGCGTGGCTAACAATCTGAACGATGTCTTGGTCGCACAGTTCAAAAGGGCATTCACGCTTACCGATTTCCAGTCCGGACTGGTACAGGGTGCGTTCTACGTAGGCTATTTTCTGGTGGCGATTCCTGCCGGCATGTTTATGCGGCGCTATGGATACAAGGGTGCCATGCTTTTCGGCCTGTTGCTCTATGGCGTCGGCGCTCTCCTGTTCTGGCCTGCTGCGGTGATGGCGACCTATGGCATGTTCTTGTGCGCGTTGTTCATCATTGCCGGTGGTCTGGCTTTCCTGGAAACCTCGGCTAATCCACTGGTGACCCTGCTGGGTTCGCCGGAAACCGCCGCAGCCAGGCTCAACTGGGCCCAAGCCTTCAACCCGTTGGGTTCGATCTTCGGAGTGGTGGTTGGCCAGATATTCATTCTTTCGGAAACCACCCCGGCAACGGTATCGCCGACATTGTCGGCTGCCGCGCGGCATGTCCGTTCGGTGCACGAGGCAGAAGCTGTGCAGTTGCCGTACCTGATCATCGGTTTGGTGGTGCTTGGCTGGGCAGTGTTGATCGCGTCGACGCGTTTTCCTGATTCGGGCCGGGATGACGCGACCGAGCCGCAGAACAAGGGCGGCGCGTTGTGGCGGGTGCTTCGCAATGGTCACTTTATGTCGGCGGTAGTAGCGCAGTTCTTTTATGTGGGCGCCCAGGTGAGTGTCTGGAGCTATACGATCCGCTACGTGCAGGCGACGATGCCTGGAACGCCGGCACGTGAGGCGGCCAACTTTCTTACTGCTGCGCTGGTGTGCTTCATGCTCGGGCGTTTCGCCGGTGCCGGCATGATGCGCTATCTGCGGCCGCCCCGCCTGCTCGCGATGTTCGCAGTAGTCGATGTGCTACTGGCGGTGTATGCGGCGCTGGTGCCAGGCATGTCGGGCGCCTGCGCGCTGGTTGCCTGCAGCTTCTTCATGTCGGTGATGTATCCGACCATTTTCGCGCTTGGCGTCGGCGACCGGCATGGCAACGAGCGTAAGCTGGGTTCCTCCGTGCTGGTGATGGCGATCATCGGTGGTGCGGTGCTCACGGGCGTGATGGGGGCGGTGTCTGACGCGTACGGCATCGCGCATGCGATGCTGGTTCCCGGGATGTGTTTCGTCGTGGTGCTGGCCTTTGCCAGAAGTCGCTGGAAAGGGCGGGTATGAGTCGTCACTGTTTTGCGCTTGATCTGCGCGATAACGCAGAGGCCATTGCCGAATACGAACGCTGGCATCAGGCGTCGCAGATCTGGCCCGAGGTCGTTGCATCGATCCGCGCAGCGGGCATCGAGAACATGGAGATCTTCCGCACCGGAAACCGTCTGCTGATGGTGATGGATGCGGGCGCTGCCTATGACCCGAAGGCCAAGGCCGCTGCCGATGCGAACGATCCCCGAATCCAGCAGTGGGAGGCGTTGATGAATACATTCCAGCAGGCGCTTCCGTGGGCTCAGCCCGGGCAGAAGTGGGTGCCGATGCAGCGGATCTTCAGCCTCGCCAGCCTAGGCGAAGCGTAGAGCAAGGCGCCGCTGGTGTCGGGTAGCTCAGGGCCCCGCGTAATGAGGCGGCGACTCGCTGTGATGCCTGGGAGCGTTCAGTGCCAGAGCACCTCGCGCGTGATCTGCTGCACATCGCGCTGCCCGGTAAGCGCCATCGTCACGCTTAGTTCGCGGCGGATGATCTCGATGGCTTGGGTCACCCCGTCCTCTCCCAGTGCGCCAAGTCCATAAAGGAAGGCCTTGCCGATCAGGCCGGCGCGGGCGCCGGTCGCCAAGGCCTTGAACAGGTCCTGGCCGCTGAGGATGCCTCCATCGAAGAGGACTTCGAGTCGGTCACCCACGGCATCGACGATTCCGCGCAGGGCATCGATGGTGGCGGGAGCGCCGTCGAGCTGTCGACCGCCGTGATTCGATACGACGATCGCGTCGACGCCGTGCTCGGCGGCGAGATGTGCATCTTCGGGATCGAGTATGCCCTTCACGATCAGCTTGCCGGGCCAGCGTTCGCGGATCCAGTCGAGGTCGTTCCAGTTCAGCGTCGGATCGAACTGCCCAGCGATCCATTGCGCCAGGGTGGTTAGGCTGTCGGTTCCCTGGATACGTCCTTCCAGATTGCCGAAAGAACGACTCGGTGCGTGCAGCATGCTCCATGCCCAGCGTGGCTTGCTGGCCATGTCTAGCAGATTGCGTAGAGTGATCCTTGGAGGCACGGAAAGGCCGTTCTTGATCTCGCGGTGACGCTGTCCCTGTACGGTGAGGTCTGCAGTCAGCATCAACGCGGAGCATTCTGCCGCGCGGGCACGGTCAATCAGGTCACGGGCGAAGCCACGATCGCGCATGACGTAGACCTGAAACCAGAACGGAGCATCGGTGGCTGCGCGGACCTGTTCGATCGAGCAGATCGACATCGTGCTCAGGCAGAACGGAATGCCTGCGCGTGCGGCGGCGCGAGCCCCGAGGATTTCGCCGGCGCCATGCTGCAGGCCGGTCAGTCCGGTTGGTGCGATCGCCAGTGGCATGCTGACTGGTTGCCCGAGCATACGGGTGTTGAGTTGGCGCTGGTCGACATCGATCATGACTCGTTGCCGCAACCGGATCCGGTCGAGTGCGGCGCGGTTCTCGTGCAGCGTCCACTCGTCGTAGGCGCCGCGGTCGGCGTACTCGAAGAAGGCGCGGGGCACGCGTCGGCGTGCCATTTCGCGCAGGTCGCGGATGCAGGTGATGGGCGTAGTCATGGCTCAAGCCTTCACGGCGCTTGGTGTGTCCTGCCAGGCAGTGCCGTCAGGGTAGCGGTATTCGTCCAGCGATCGCGCATGCATTTCGGCCGAGAATCCGGGCTGCCGGGGTGGCAGGTAGCGGCCGTCCTTGATCACGACCGGTTCGAGGAAGTGCTCATGCAGGTGGTCAACGAACTCGATCGCGCGATCCTCTTTCTTACCGCTGATCGCGATGAAATCGGCCATGGCTAGGTGCTGTACAAGCTCGCATAGGCCGACGCCGCCCGCATGCGGAAACACGCGGACGCCGCGATGCGCAGCCAGCAGCAGGATGGCAAGGTTTTCGTTGACGCCGCCGACGCGGGCTGCATCGATCTGGATCAAGTCCACCGAGTCGGCCTGGAAGAGCTGCTTGAACATGACGCGGTTGTGCGTGTGCTCACCGGTGGACACCGGAATGGACGGCACACCACGACGGATGGCTGCATGGCCTAAGATGTCGTCCGGGCTAGTCGGCTCTTCGATCCAGGCTAGGTTGAACGTTTCCAGCGCGCGCAGCCATTCGATTGCCTGTGGGACATCCCAGCGCTGGTTGGCGTCGATTGCAATAGCGATATCCGGTCCTACCGTTTCACGGGCTAGCCTGCAGCGACGGATATCGTCTTCGACGCTCTCGCCGACTTTCAGCTTGATCGTGCGGAAGCCCTCCTGGACGGCCTCACGGGTCAGGCGCTGCATCTTTGCGTCGGCGTATCCCAGCCAGCCCGGCGAGGTCGTGTAGGCAGGGTAACCCTCCGTCAGCAGCTGCTCGATGCGTTCCTGCTTGAAGGGCTCTGCCGTGCGCAGAATCGCCAGTGCCTGTGTCGGCGAAAGCTCGTCGGTGAGGTAGCGGAAGTCGATCTGCGCGACCAGCTGTTCCGGCGCCATGTCGGCGATAAATCGCCACAGCGGTTTGTGCGAATCCCTGGCTGCCATATCCCAGGCGGCATTGACGACCGCGCCGATAGCCATGTGCATGACGCCTTTCTCAGGGCCGAGCCAGCGCAGCTGGGAGTCGCCATTGAGCTGTCGCGCGAACGCACCGAGGTCGCCGATCACCGATTCGACCGTCCGTCCGACCACCATCGGGGCCAGTGCGGAGAGGGCCGCGGTCTGCACATCGTTGCCACGGCCGATCGTGAATACGAAGCCGTGTCCGCACAGCCCGTCGCTGCGATCCGTACGCAGTACGAGATAGGCGGCGGAATAGTCTGGGTCAGGATTCATGGCATCCGAGCCATCCAGTGTGCGCGAGGTCGGAAAGCGCACATCGAAAGTTTCCAATGCAGTAATAATGGCCATGTGAACTTCGGTTCCCCGCAAACGAAAGCAGTGCTGTACTGGAGTGGGTGCGATGTGTGTCAGGCGGATGTGGCATCCGAGGGGTGGGCCACGACGCGCTGTCGTTGCTGGCCCAGTTGTGCGATGCCCAGTTCGATGGTGTCGCCGGCACGCAGGTAGGTCGGCGGTTTCAGTCCAAGTCCGACCCCGGCCGGCGTGCCGGTGCTGATCACGTCGCCCGGTTGCAGGGTCATGTAGCGACTGATGTAGCTCACCAGCTTTGCCACGCCGAACACCATGTCGCTGGTATTGCTGGACTGGTAGCGGTGGCCGTTCACCTCGAGCCAGAGGTCGAGCTGCTGGGGGTTGGCGACGTCATCGCTGGTCACCAGCCATGGGCCGATCGGGCCGAACGTGTCGCAGCTTTTTCCCTTGACCCACTGGCCGCCATGTTCGAGCTGGAAGGCGCGTTCGGACAGATCGTTGACCACGACGTAGCCGGCGACGTGCGCAAGCGCGTCCGCCTCGGCGACGTCGCGCGCGGCTTCACCGATCACCACGCCAAGTTCCACTTCCCAGTCAGTGCAGGTCGATCCACGCGGAATGACGACATCGTCATATGCTCCCACGATGGCGCTGGTCGCCTTCATGAAGAGTACCGGCTGCTCCGGCACCGAGGCGCCGGTCTCGGCGGCATGGCGCGCGTAATTCATGCCCACGCAGATCATCTTGCCGACATGGGCTACCGGCGGTCCCAGGCGCGGGTTGCCGGAGACTGGTGGCAGGGTAGCCGGGTCGAGGCGCGCGAGCCGGTCGAGGCTCTGGCGCGAGAGTGCTTCGCCGCTGAAGTCCTGGACAATGGAGGAAAGATCGCGCAACTGCCCATTGGCATCGCACATGCCGGGCTTTTCCTGCCCCGGCTGACCGTAGCGTACAAGTTTCATGAAGTATTCCCGATGTCAGTTCGACCAACCGCCATCCACGATGTGGAGCGCACCTGTGGTGAATGAGGCTTCGTCCGAAGCGAGGTAAAGCGCCAGGGCGGCTATTTCTTCGGCGCGGCCCAGCCGCCCCATTGGCTGCCGTTCCTCGAAGCTTCGCCATACCGCATCCGGGTCGCCACCGAGTGCCGCCACGCGATCCCCGAGCGAGGGTGTCTTGACTGTGCCCGGGCAGATCGCATTGCAGCGAATGCCCTGGCCGACATAGTCGGCGGCGACAGCGCGAGTGAGCCCGGTCACCGCGCCCTTGGTCGTGCCGTAGGCGAAGCGGTTGGGTACACCTTTCACGCTTGAGGCGACCGATGCCATGTTGATGATGCTGCCGCGGCCCTGCTCGAGCATGCCGGGCAGCACAGCCTTGATGAGGTGGAACATGCTGTCGACGTTGATTGAGAACGAACGGCGCCAGCTTTCCTCGTCAGTGTCGAGAATGGTGCCCGCATGGACGTAGCCGGCACAGTTGAAGAGTACATCGAAGGGTCCGGATGCCTGCACCAAACGGGTGATCGCGGCGGTGTCGGTGACGTCGAGGCGTGCAGTGGCGATGGCCGGGTGGGCCGCCGACAGGTCGGTGAGTGCGCTCTCGTCGATATCCGTTGCCAACACGCGTGCGCCTGCTTTGGCGAAGGCAATCGCGGTGGCACGACCGATACCGGCGCCAGCGGCCGTCACCAGCGCGTGCTTGTCGCTAAGGCGCCCGCTCATGTGCCGCAGTCCGTGTTGTCGTTGGCGGGGCTTTTCGAGTGTGTCATGACATTTCTCCACACGGGTTAAGACTTGGTTGGTTGCGTCCATAGAAGCGCAGCGCATTGCCGGCGAAGACATCGCCGAGGTGTCCGGGGGCGTATCGCTCGGTCAGGGCGGTAGCCTGGCGAAGCCACGTGTTGTAGTCGCTGCGTAGGGTCAGCACCGGCCAGTCGCTGCCCCATGCCAAGCGGAACGGACCGAAGCGTTCGAACAGGTATGCGACGTGGGGTTCGATGGCGCTGTCTGGTTGTGTCGACGCGAGCTCCGTCAGCAGGCCGGACAGCTTGCAGTGAACAGTTGGGATCGCGGCCAGTTCGTCGATCCATGCGCACCAGCGACGGAAGCCGGCAGCGCCGGCCGGTGGTTTGCCACCATGATCGAGTATCACTCGCAGGCCTGGCTGGCGGTCGAGCCGCATCAGTAGAGAAGACCATTGCGGTTCTGTCACTAGAGCATCGAACGCCAGATCATGTTCCACCATATGCGCCAGCGCGTGATCCAGCGAGCTGCGTGCCAACCAGTCATGGTCGGGGTGGTCCTGTGCCATCGGTCGCAGCCCGCACAGTAGTCCGCTCCCGTCGGAGGCTAGTGCATCGATGCGCGCCTCTGCATCGGGAGCTTCCAGATCGACCCAGCCGACGACGCCGAGAACGCCGGTTTCAAGCTGCGCAAGGGCATACAGATAGCGGGTTTCGGCTTCGCTCGGTGCTGCTTGCACCAGGATGCTGAAGGCCACGCCTGCTGCAATGCGCTGTATGTCCAGGTCTTGCGGAAGAAATGCGTGTCGCAACTGTGCTGGCGCATCATCCAGCCAGCCGTAATCGCCACGGCTTGGCTCCCAGTAATGCTGATGCGCATCGACAATGATCATGGGGTGAGCACGTCTGCTTCAAGCAAGCCCGCTTTGCGCAGCGCGTCCCATGTCTCGTCGGGCACTACCGTGTCGAATCGATTGGCTGCAGTGATCACTTCATCGGACGAACGCAGACCGCATACCACTGTGGCCACGGCCGGGTGCGCCAGCGGGAACTGTAGAGCTGCTGCACCAATATCGGTTCCGGTTTCAGCGCATACCGAATAGAAGCGCTGTGCGCGCTCGAGAACATCTGGGGCGGCGGGGCTATAGTTGTAAAACCGACCCGGGCCGGCCGCATCGCCTAGCAGTCCGGAGTTGTAGGGGCCAGCTGCAAGGATGGATATCCCGCGTGACTCTGCTTCAGCCATAACTCTACGGCTAGCATGTTGTTCGAACAGGGTGTAGCGACCAGCCAGCATGATCACATCGAGCGGGAAGCGCGGCATGAGTTCAAGGCAAACCGCCTCCTCGTTGACACCGATTCCAATCGCGTCGCACGCGCCCTGTGCCCGTAACTCTGCCATTGCAGGTAGCGCTTCATCCAAAGCTTGTCGGAGCATGGTTTGGTGATTTTCACCGTGGGCATCGCTACCCACGTCATGCAGGAGCAGGATCTCTACGCGATGCGTGCATAGTCGCTTCAGGCTGGCTTCGAAACTACGAAAGATTGCGTCTCTGCTGTAGTCGAAGTGGGCACGAAAGCCATCAACGAAGAAGCCGTCAGGATGGTCGAGCGCATTGCTGTCGGTTTCGATCCATCGGCCTACTTTGGTCGAAAGCGTGTAGCTGCTTCGTGGTTTGCCTAGTAGTGCGCCGGATAGCCGAGTCTCGCTAAGACCGTATCCGTAGTAGGGCGCAGTGTCGAAGTGTCGAATCCCTCGTTCCCACGCATGTTCGACTGCCGCGTATGCGGTCGCAGTCTCTACTTCTGTATAGAGATTGCCGATGGGAGCTCCACCGAAGGCAAGTCGTGAGATCTGCCTGTTGGAGTGAAACCAGTGCGCTGAGCGTGTGGGTTGTGTGGCCGATGCTGTCATGCAGCCCTCATGAATGCGCTGGAGTCGGTGTTGTGGTCCCGCCGATCCGTTCGAGTCACCGGGTGACTTTCATCTTCGCTCATTTGCCTGAAAGTGTACATATGAACGTCGAGTTCATTTGCGACCTCTTGCGTTTGTCAGAAAAGTTGCATTGCAGCATGACTTGTCACGATCCAAATTATATATAAATATACAGTTCGTGGATGAACTGTGCTGTCGATGTCGGTTCTGACGTTGATCTGGGTCCAGGTGCATCGGGGGCAATCATGCGAGTCGCGGTAGGACATGGGGCGAACCACGTGCGGCACGACCGGACAGTGGGAGAGGGTGGGGGGGCTTATGACGCCTCTCTGCACGTTCAGCTCGGGAGCGCCGAATCGCGTGATGCATCGGCGTATGGATCTGTCGAGTTCGAGGGCGTCGAGCACGGTGACCGGTCGCCCCTACTCCTTGTGGCAGATATAGGAAGCTCACATGTACGCATGGGTTTGTTGACACAAGATTTAGATCGAGGCAATTCGCGAATCATCGCTTGTCGTGCATATGAGGGTTCGGCTCACCCGCGGCTGGAAGACATCGTTCATTCGTTTTGTGAGGAGGTCGCGCAGAGGCCGAAGGAACTAGTCGTCGCCGGTTCGGGGTACATACATGCCGGTGTTGTGGTTAGTCGCCAATTGGCTTGGCCTGTAGTGCTCGATGAGGTGGCGCGTGTACTTGGTCTTGGGCGAATCCATTTCCTGAACACGATCGAGGCGGTGGCGCATGCGGTTCCGGGCATCGATCTCAATACCCTGAAATGTCTGAAACAAGGGGTTGGAAAAAGCGAGTTGTCAGGACCCACTGTCGTAGTTGGCGTGGGGCGCGGGCTCGGAGTGGCAGCCTGGCTGCCAGGCTGCCAGTCACGTGTGCTGGCGACCCAAGCTGGACAGATGCAGTTGGCGGCAAAGGTCGGTCTGGAGCAGGAGTTACTCGAAAAGATAAGCGTAGCCGGGGCATATACATCCTGCGAAGTGTTGTTGTCTCTACCAGGTATGCATCGACTGTATGTCGCACTCTGCGCGGCTCGAAATCGCTATCCGCGACATGAAGATGCGCGATCCATTGTGGCTGCAGCCAACGACGGAGATGAGCTGGCTGACGAGGCCTTGAACGTTTTCTGTGGCTGGTTGGGGGCGTTCATTGGCGATATGGCGGCTGCGTATGGCGCCGGCAGCGTATGCCTTGTGGGTGGAGTGATATCTCTCATCGAAGAGAGGTTCATACAGAGCCCGTTTGTCGATCGATTCCTCGACAAAGGTGTGATGCGACCGTTGCTGCAAAGAGTACCTATTTACGTTTTGGACCGAGGCTGGCAAGGCGTCGTCGGCGCAGCTCGCTGGCATCTGGAAGTTCATCGTCCCGGAGCGGACACATGCACTGCGACTGTCGATACCGATGATGTGCATAAGCCGACAATCGAACGGCAAAACCACGCAAACAAACAGGCGTGACAACTTTATGAGGGGTCGGGAGGAATATCTATGAAACTTGAGAATTCGTTGCTGTACGTGAGCATACTTTTCGGGTTGGGTGCCGCCGCCGGCGTGAGTGCCCAGGAGCCAGCTACGCCAGCCGCGCAGGCTGTGGCAGCCAGTACGGGCAGCCAGAAGCTGACACCCGAGAAAAAGCACGAGGAAAAGCAGGCCCGCACACTGAAGGGCATCACGGTCACTGGGTACCGGAGTAGTCTCGAGAGGGCGCTTGATGTAAAGCGCAACGCAAATGCAGTGGTAGATGCGATCAGCGCCACCGACATCGGCAAATTCCCGGATACCAATGCGGCCGAGTCGCTCTCGCACCTGCCTGGCATCACCGTCGATCGCCAGTTCGGTGAGGGTGAGAAGGTCAGCATCAACGGGACCGACCCGGCACTTAATCGTGTGCTTCTGAATGGCGAAACGATTGCGTCCGGCGACTGGGGCGGCAACCCGACCGACACCAGCGGCCGCACCTTCAACTACACCCTGCTTTCGCCCGAGATCATCGGCCTGATGGAGGTTTACAAGTCGCCTGAAGCACGCATCGACGAAGGCAGTATCGGCGGCACCGTGATCATTCATACGCGCAAGCCGTTAGACCTTCCCGCGAACACGCTGCGCGGCTCGGTCGGATACAACTACAACGACCGCTCCCAACAGGGTAATCCGCGCGCATCGGTACTGTGGAGCTGGAAGAACAGCGACGATACATTCGGCATTCTGACCACGGTGACCCACGACAAAGAAAACCTGTCGCGTGCGGGCATTGAGTTCTTTGGCTACACCACGGGCAGCAGCATCCCGAGCACCGCTGCGGTCAGTGGCAGCGGCAACGTTGCCACCGCCAAGCTACCGGTTGGCATCAACAGCTCGTACTTCCAGCAGACGCGCAAGCGCGACGGTATCGAATCGGCACTGGAGTGGAAGCCGAACGACAAGAACGAATTCGACCTTACCGGCCTGTACATCAAGGGCACCTACAATAACTACAGCGAGTCTGAATATGTCTGTCCCGGCTGCGGCGATCTGAACAAGATCACCAAGCTTTCGCTCAACAACGGCTACATCACTTCGGCCACGGTTTCCCCGAATACCGGCAATGGCCAGCCCTATGCAGAGCTCGATGCCAACTATCGCGTGACCCACGTCGATACCCGCAGCATCAACCTGAAGCACGAGTTCTTCGGTGATTCCTGGACCTTCAAGAGCCAGGTCGGCTACACCTCCGCCAAGGGCGGCAAGGATCCCGAGTACCTGATGAAGTACCTGCTGCAATCGGGCGGTTATGCGTTCAACTACAACGGCAAGCAGACCGGTGTGACGTACGACAACGATAGCGCCGCCAACTGGGGGCTGACCACCGGCCAGCAGGCTGGCGGCATCTACTACCAGAAGACCAAGGACCGTGAGCGCTACGCGCAGTTTGACGCAACCAAGGATGTCAACTGGGGACCGTTCGATGAGGTGCTGTTTGGCGCGAAGTACATCAATCACACCAATGGAACCTCCGCTTATGGAAACTCCATCTACACGACCAGCGACATTTATCTGACACAGTTCGATCCGGGTTCAACTCCCAATGGCCTGTTCAACGGCCTGGATGCCAGCGGCAACCTGACTCAGTGGGCGACAGCAAACTTGAGCGACGTTGTGTCGTATTTGAAGTCGCTTCCGCAGGGTGCATACCACATCGACTACGGTTCTTCGTTCGACGTCAACGAAATAACGAAGGATTTGTACGGTCAGGTGAATTTCGATAGCGACAATGGTTTTCGCGGTAACTTTGGTGTCCGCTACGTTGATACGTTGGATACGTCGCATTATTGGAATAGCCTCAATGGAGGCAGCACCTATACGCCGGCGACGTCCTCGTCGCACTATTACAAGCCCCTGCCTAGCTTCAACATCGCGTATGACTGGGGTTCCGACAAGGTGCTTCGCTTCTCGGCTTCGAAGGTGATTGCACGGCCGCGCTATTCGAATCTTGCCGGTGCGTTCAGTCGTGATGACACGACCCTGTCGGCGAGTGGTGGCAACCCGGATCTGAAGCCGTACCAGTCGACCAATTTCGACTTTTCGGCCGAGTGGTATTTCGCACCGGCAAGTCTGCTTTCGACAGAAGTATTTGTCCGTAACATTGGTACCTATATTGTCTCGAAGACGACCGATCAGCAGCTGTACGACGTGACCACGGGCAAGACGGAGACCTATCAGGTGACCTCTCCTGTGAACGCCGACAATGCCAAGGTGCACGGTATCTCGCTGCTGTACCAGCAGGACCTCGGTCATGGTTTTGGCGTGCAGACCAACTACACCTACGCGCACGCAAAGACCACCAACAACTACAACATGCCGTATCTGTCGAGGGACACGATCAACATCATCCCGTACTACGAGCGTGGTCCGTGGTCGGCGCGTCTGAACTACAGCTGGCGCTCGCCGTATTTCACCCAGGTCGGGCGATTGGACTCGCAGGTCTTTGCTGATGCTTACAAAGAGCTCGATTTCACCGTGAGCTATCAGCTCAATCACTGGGTCGGCCTTACAGCAAGCGCAACGAACCTGCTCGACTCGACGTACTACTGGTACAACGGCGTGAAGTACGCGCCGATCGGCATGTACAAGAACGGCAGGACGTTCTCGCTGGGCCTGAACTTCAAGCTTTGATTTAGCGGCCGGTCGCGGCCCTGTCTTCTCCCCTCCTGGGTCGCGACCGGCTTTTTTGAAGTTCGTATACGTAACGACGGCTGCTCCGCAGAAATTGTCAGGAAGACGGTTCTGCGGACAGGCATCCGCGGAGATCGAGTCGATGAAATTTTCCCTGCTCTCATGCGGCGCGCTGGCGGTGATGCTGGCGCCCCATGCCTTTGCGGTGCAAACGTCGCCCACCAGTTCGACCGAACATCGTCTCACCGCACGCCAGATGGACATGGCCTGGCAGAAGGCCACGGCCAAGTACGAACCGGAACGGCGCAGGATCCTGTCGCGGGTGGAACGTGGCATGGACAACGGGCCGTACAAGGCTGACTGGGCATCGTTGCAGCATTACCGCGCGCCGACGTGGTACGACAACGCGAAGTTCGGCATCTTCATTCACTGGGGCGTGTATTCGGTGCCGGCATTCGGCAGCGAGTGGTATTCGCGCCGGATGTACAAGAGGGGGTCGAAGGAGTTCGACCACCATGTCGCCACCTATGGGCCACAGGCGAAGTTCGGCTACAAGGACTTCATTCCCAGGTTCAAGGCGCAGCATTTCGATCCGTCGGCATGGGCTCGATTATTCCGTGCCGCGGGCGCCCGCTACGTGGTGCAGGTGGCCGAGCACCATGACGGTTTCGCGATGTACAACTCCAAGTTGTCGGACTGGACCGCGGTGAAGATGGGCCCGAAGCGCGACCTGGTCGGTGCGCTGGAAAAGGCCGTTCGCGCACAGGGGCTGCACTTCGGGGTTTCCTCGCACCGTGCCGAACACGACTGGTTCTTCGACACCGGGCGGCAGATCGATTCCGACGTGAACGATCCTCGTTACGCCGGGCTGTACGGGCCTGCCGAGCCGCGCATCTACGACGGTAACGACATGCATCTGGCCAAAGACTGGACGTATGTCTCTCAAGCTTTCCTCGATGACTGGCTGGCGCGCACAGCCGAGCTGATCGACGACTATCACCCGGACCTGATCTATTTCGACTGGTGGATTGGCCAGCCGTCGTTCCGCAATACGCTGCCAAAGATGCTCGCCTACTACTACAACCGGGGGCGAAGCTGGGGTGGCGTGGTGGTCAATTACAAGCTGGGCGACTTTGCGCCAGGCGCCGGCACGCTAGACATCGAGCGTGGTCAGCTCAACGGCATCCAGGCGCGGCATTGGCAGACGGATACCTCGGTCAGCAACGACTCGTGGGGCTACGTCGAGAACGACACCTACAAGACGCCCGGTTTCATCGTGCGTCTGCTAGTCGACGTGGTCAGCAAAAACGGGAACCTGTTGTTGAACATCGGTCCGCGCGCCGACGGCACGATTCCCGCGGCCGAGCAGGGGATCCTGCACGCCATCGGTCGCTGGCTCAAGGCCAACGGCCGTGCGATTTACGACACCAGGCCGTGGCGGGTGTCGGGTGAGGGGCCGACCAAGGTCGTCAGTGGCAGCTTCCATGACACCAAAACATCGGCGTACACCGCCGCGGATTTCCGCTTCACCACACGCGACGGCGATCTCTATGCCATCGAGATGGCCTGGCCCGCCGACGGCAAGGCCGTGATCCACGCGATCAAACCTACCGACCACGTGCGCGACGTGCGTCTGCTTGCCGACGGTCGCGAGGTGACCTGGAAACAGCAGGCCGACGGCCTGCACCTCGCGCTTCCGGCACGCCCGGTTGGCGAGTACGCGTACGCCTTCCGTATCGCATTCTCCAAACCGGTTTCGACCAAAGGACACCCATGAAACGCTGGCACCTCTGGCTGCTCCTGGCCGCATCGCTCGTCTGTACCCCGCTTTTCGCTGCGCAGCCGGTCGCGTTGTTCTATTTGATGAATACGCAGAAATCGCTCAACTCTTTCGAGGCGCACGTCGACAAGATCGGTCTCCTGGTTCCGACCTGGTATGGGGTGGATAACCAGGGGCTCGTCAACGGTGGTCCCGAGAAGTACGTGCTGCATATCGCGCAGGTGCATCACCTGCCTGTCATGCCGATCATTTCGATGACGGCGGGGCGCAAGGGCTTTCATGCATTTCTGCATGACGAGACCGCCAAGCGGGCGATGATCCAGTCGCTGTTGCAGCAGGGCCGTGAATACGGGTATGACGGTTTCCAGTTCGATTTCGAGAGCATCTCCTGGACCGATCGCGATGCCTACACGCTGCTGGTCAAGCAGACTGCGGAGGCACTGCATCGCCATGGCATGAAACTGTCGATCGCGGTCGTGCCCAACGCACCTGGGCATGCCGGAAAGGGCGCGTTCTCGAAGTGGATGTGGCAATACTGGCGCGGTGCCTACGACCTCTCTGCGCTGGGCAAATATGCCGACCTGATCTGTCTGATGACCTACGACCAGCACACGCGCTGGACCACGCCGGGTCCGGTCGACGGACTGCCATGGATGCTGACTCAGCTCAAATATGCCCTGAAGCGGGTGCCGGCCGACAAGCTTTCGCTGGGCATCGCGCTGTACGGCTACCACTGGTATACGGGCAACCCCGTGCGACCCGATGGCACGGAAGCGTCGAACATCAAGGCCGACTACATTGACGCCGATGCATCGATTCCGCTGGCCAGGCAGCAGAACGCAACAATCCGCTGGGATCCGATCGCGCACGAATCCTGGTACTACTTCTACCGTGACGAGATGCGTGAATGGGTTTTCATGCCTGACGCGCGCAGTTTTCATGACCGTTACCAGCTGATCGGGAAATACCACCTGGAAGGTTTTTGTGCCTGGGTGCTTGGTGCCGAGGACCCGAAGGTCTGGAACGAGCTGCCGCTCGCCCGGCATTGAGCGGAGATTCGTCGGTGAATTCGAGTCATGCCGTCGAGTCGACTGCCCGTCGCGTAGCAGGACACTGGCGCCGCCGCCTGCTCGCACGGGGCATTGCGGCACTGTTCCTGCTGGCCGGTCCTGCCTTGGCTGCGGCTGCGCCGACACCGGCCGTGCCGGCATTGATCCCGGTTCCGGCCGAGATGCAGGCGCAAGCCGGACGCTTCACTGTCGACGCACATACGGTCATCGTGGTGCCGCCCGGAGACCGGCAGGCACTGTTCGCGGCAAACTATCTCGCCAGGTCGCTGAAGCGTGTGCGGGGGCTTTCGCTACCGGTGCGCGCGCTAGCCGAGGCACCGATCGGTGCCATCGTGCTGCGACTGAATCCACACGCGCCGGTGGACAAGCGCGGCGGTTACGTGCTGCAGGTCGATGCGCAGGGTGCGACGATCGAGGCACGCGACGAGCGCGGTATCTTCTATGGAGCGATCACGCTGTGGCAGCTGTTGACCGCTCACGCGGGCCATGGCCCGGTGCGGATCGACGGCATATCGATCCACGACTGGCCGCGCTTCGCCTGGCGTGGGCTGATGCTGGACTCGGCCCGACATTTCCAAAGCGTGGACACAATCGAGCAGGTGCTCGATGCGATGGCTCGGCACAAGCTCGACGTCTTCCACTGGCACCTTACTGACGACCAGGGCTGGCGGATCCAGATCAAGCGCTATCCGGAGCTCACCCGGATCGGCGCATGGCGTACGCCGCCGGGTGCCGGTAGCCACGGCGAGCCTTTGCGGTACGGTGGTTTCTACACCCAGGCGCAGATCCGGCAGGTCGTCGCCTACGCGGCCGCCCGGCATATCGAGGTGGTCCCGGAACTGGACATGCCAGGCCATGCCCAAGCTGCCGTGGCTTCCTATCCCGGGCAGGTCGGAGTCACTGGGCGGCGGCCACCGGTGTCGGTGGACTGGGGCGTTAACCCCTATCTTTACAATGTCGACGATCGCAGCCTGCATTTCATCGAAAATGTGCTCGACGAAGTGATGGCGCTGTTCCCATCGAAGTACATCCACCTGGGTGGCGACGAGGCGATCAAGGACGAGTGGAAGGCGTCGTCCCAGGTGCAGGCGAAGATGAAGGCGTTGGGCATCAGCAACGAGAATGCCCTGCAAAGCTGGTTTACCAATCGCCTTGGCGAATACCTGCAGCGGCACGGCCGGCGGCTGATCGGCTGGGACGAGATCTTGGAAGGTGGCTTGCCGCGCACGGCATCGGTGATGTCCTGGCGGGGAACCGCGGGTGCGATCGCGGCGGCCAAGCAGGATCACGATGTGGTGCTGGCGCCGGCCGGCTGGCTGTATTTTGACAACCTGCAGACCCGTCGCGCCGATGAGCCGAGTGGCCGGCTTTCCGTCCTGCCATTGTCGAGGGTCTATCGCTTCGAGCCGATCGATCCGTCGTTGACCGCCGGCCAGGCGCGCCATGTGCTGGGTGTCGAGGCGGCGCTGTGGAGCGAGTACATGATCTCGCCGTGGCAAGTGCAGCACGCGCTGTTCCCAAGGGTCGACGCGTTGTCGGAGATCGCTTGGTCGCCGCGCAAGCAGCGAGACTGGCGTAGCTTCCTGCAACGTCTACCCGCGCAGATGCGGCGTTATCGCGCCTTCGGCATCGCGGCGGCCGACACGCCGTTCGCCCCGACATTCCACCTCGACGAAACCGTGTCGAAGGCGCTGGAAAGCGGTCACGCCATGGTCAGCCTGGACAACCAGCTGGGCTTTGGCACCCTGCGCTACACCACCGATGGCAGCGAGCCCGGCAGGCGGTCGCCTGTCTACGCGCGGCCTTTCACGGTTGCGCTGCCGGCCACGGTGCGTGCCGCGACTTTCGCGCCGGACGGCAGCGAGCTGGCTGCACCACGCGTGCGGGTATTCGACCGCGCTGCATTGCTGACCCTGCGCAACGGCCAGTTGGAGGCGTGCCCGGGCGGAAATCTCGGGCTGCGTGTGCCGCTGCTGCCCGACCTCGGTACCCGGCACACCCCGGTCTACGACATGGACCTGTTCCACGCCTGCTGGGTCTATCCGCAGGCACCGTTGGATACAGTGACCGGCATCGACGTCGACATGGCGAGGCTGGCACGCAACTACGGACTGGCACACGACCAATCCAAGGTGGTGGCCTATCCGGCACGCACAGTGCATGGTGAGCTGGAGGTGCACGAGGATCGCTGCGACGGCCCCCTGCTGGCGAGCCTGCCATTGCCGGCCGGCCGACAGCTGGGAGAGCGTTTCGCACTGCATGGGGTGTTGATGCAGAGGCAGGGTGTACACGACCTTTGCCTGCGGGTGACTGCGCCGATCGATGGACCGCTGTATGGCCTGGGCATGGTGCGGTTGTTGGAAGGCAGTACAAAGGTCGGGTCGGCAGGCCTCCGTCGTGGACATTGAGGAGATACCGATGCCGAACAGGTGCTGTCAGATAAGGCCAAGAGGTATCGCTGCCCTAACGGCCAGCGCGCTTGCAGCTCGTTGTGATCGGCTGCTGTTTTTGCTGTTAGCGCTTGGCCTGGCATGCCCTGCCGTCACGAATGCGTACACTCCGGACGATGCCGGCCGTCGTGCGGCCGCGCTGGTGGCCAGGATGACCCTGCCCGAAAAAGTGGCGCAGCTACAGAACGATGCCCCAGCCATTCCACGGCTTGGCGTTCCGGCCTACGACTGGTGGAGCGAGGGGCTGCATGGCATCGCGCGCGAAGGTTATGCGACGGTATTTCCGCAAGCGATTGGTTTGGCTTCGAGCTGGGATCCGGGTCTGCTCGAAGGTGTTGGGAAAACGGTTTCGGTCGAGGCCAGGGCCAAGTTCAATGCACTGGGTGCCGGTCGCGATCACGGGCGTTACCAGGGGCTCTCGGTGTGGTCGCCGAACATCAACATCCTGCGTGATCCCCGCTGGGGACGGGGCCAGGAAACCTACGGCGAGGATCCGTTCCTCACCGGACGCCTTGCGATAGCCTTCATCCGTGGCGTGCAAGGGCCTGATCCGGAGCATCCGCGCGCCATCGCCACACCCAAGCACTTCGCGGCACACAGCGGGCCGGAGCCGGGACGCGACAGTTTCGACGTCGACGTGTCGCCGTACGATCTGGAGTCGACCTATCTGCCGGCCTTCCGGGCCGCCGTGGTCGAAGGGCGGGCCGGTTCGGTGATGTGCGCCTACAACGCGCTGCACGGTACGCCGGTGTGTGCCGACCCCTGGCTGCTCTCCACGCTTTTGCGCAAGGACTGGGGGTTCCATGGCTACGTCGTGTCCGACTGCGATGCGGTGGGCGACATCACGCAGTTCCACCATTACCTGCCGGACAGTGCACAGTCGGCGGCGGCGGCGATCCGGGCAGGTACCGACCTGGACTGTGGCCACACCTATGCCAGCCTGGACGAAGCGGTACGCAAGGGATACGTGAAGCAGGCGGCACTCGATCGTGCGCTGATCCGCCTGTTCGCGGCCCGTTACCGGCTCGGCGAGCTGGGTCCGACCTCGGCCGACCCGTACGCCTCGATCGGTCCCAACCAGGTGGACAGCCGGGCACATCGTCAATTGGCTCTGCGTGCTGCGCTGGAGTCGATGGTGTTGTTGAAGAACGCCCACGACACCCTGCCGATGCACGCCGGCATGCGCGTGGCGGTGATCGGCCCCGACGCGGACACGGTGGAGACGCTGGAGGCGAACTACCACGGCACGGCACGCAACCCGGTGACGCCGCTCGAAGGCATGCGTAGGCGTTTCGGTGCCGGCAAGGTGGTCTATGCGCAGGGTTCGCCGATCGCGGCGCGTGTGCCGGTACCAATTCCCGAAACCGCGCTGCGCTCGCGTGGGCATGTGGGGCTCACCGGCGAATATTTCGCCGGAACGAGCTTCGTTGGCGTGCCGCGAGTGACCCGTACCGACCGCGTCGTCGATTTCGACTGGGACCAGGTGGCCCCGGCCAAGGGCTTGTCGGCCGATGCCTATGCAGTGCGCTGGACTGGCCAACTGGTGCCGCCGGGTCCGGGCGACTACACACTGGCCATCCACGTGGACCGCTGCTTCGACTGTCGTGGTCACGATCCGGTGCGTCTGTACGTGGATGGCCGCAAGGTCATTGACGATCAAGGCAATGGCAAGCACATGCAGGTGGAGCTGCACTTCGCCGGCATCGCGCCGCATGCGATCCGGCTGGAAATGGTGCACAGCGGACAGGATCAGGGCATCCGCCTGCAATGGCTGGCGCCCCCGGCCGACCAGCTTGCCGCTGCGGTGCGGGCGGCACGTTCGGCCGACGCGGTGGTCGCCTTCGTCGGTCTCTCGCCGGACGTGGAAGGCGAGGCCTTGCAGCTCGATGTGCCGGGTTTCGACGGCGGTGACCGTACCCGTATCGGCCTGCCTGCGATACAGCGTCATCTGCTCGAGCGGGTGGCGGCGACCGGCAAGCCGCTGGTCGTCGTACTGCTGTCCGGCGGTGCCGTGGCATTGAACTGGGCGCAACAGCATGCGGACGCAATTCTTGCGGCATGGTACCCGGGCGAGCAGGGCGGCCGGGCGATCGCCCAGGTGCTGGCCGGCGACTACAACCCCGGCGGGCGCCTGCCGGTGACGTTCTTCCGTTCGGTGGATGATCTACCGCCGTTCGACAGTTACGACATGCAGGGACGCACCTACCGTTACTTCAAGGGCATACCGCTGTATCCGTTCGGCTATGGACTGAGCTACACGCACTTTGTATATGCCGGCCTGAAGCTTTCCAGCGGTGCCCTGCGCGCGGGTCAGCCGCTCAAGGTCAGCGCCGTCGTGCGCAACATCGGCCAACGCGCGGGCGATGATGTGGTGCAGGTCTATCTCGATGCTCCCGGTGTGCCGCTGGCGCCGCGCCATGCGCTGGTGGGATTCCGTCGCGTGCATCTGGCGCCGGGCGAAAGCTGCGTGGTCAGCTTCACCCTGTCGCCGCGTCGATTAAGCGAAGTCGATGCTGCCGGCAGGCGTGCCGTCGATGCAGGCAGCTACCGGGTGTTCTTGGGTGGTGGCCAGCCGGGCCAAGCCGGAGGGGTGTCGGCAGGCTTCCATATTTCCGGGCATGCGGAACTGCCGAAATGATCCGTGTGCCTGTCTGTGCGATGTCCGGCCATACACGCGTTCGGAGCGTATGCAAAGGCATGCTACGCCGTGTGTCGCTGTCGGCCTGTTTTGCCCTGGCCCTGGTCGCCGGAATGGCGGCCAGAGCGGCAACCATAGAGCCGGTAACGATCGCTGGCGACCATTTCGTACGTGCGGGCAAGCCGTACCAGATCATTGCCGGGTCCATGCACTTTCAGCGCGTACCGCGCGCGTACTGGCGCGACCGGTTGGAAAAGGCACGGGCGATGGGCCTGAACACCATCACGACTTATGTGTTCTGGAATGCGGTGGAGCCGCGACCGGGCCATTTCGACTTCAAGGGGCGCAACGACGTCGCGGCGTTCCTGCGGCTGGCGCAGGCGATGGGGCTCAATGTGATCCTGCGCCCGGGACCCTATGCCTGTGCGGAGTGGGAGGCGGGCGGGTTGCCGGCTTGGCTGTTCGCCGACCCAAATCTTCATGTACGCACCCGGGATCCAGCGTTCCTGCATGCAGTGGATCGCTATTTCGACGCGCTTGGACGGCAGGTGGCACCACTGATGGCTAGTCGTGGCGGTCCGGTCATCGCCGTGCAGGTGGAAAACGAATACGGTTCCTACGGCAATGATCGTCGCTACATGGAGGACATTCGCCAGGCCCTGAAGAAGGCTGGCATGGGGAGCGACATCCTGTTCACCTCCGATGGTCCGGGCGAACTCAAGAACGATGCCATGCCTGGTGTGCTTGCCGTCGTGAACTTCGCTCCAGGCGAGGCACGCAAGGCCTTTGCTGAGCTGGCCGCGTTCCGGCCCAGGCAGCCGCGCATGGCCGGCGAATACTGGGCCGGCTGGTTCGACCAGTGGGGTGGCGCACACGCGCAGACCGATACCAGTACCCAGGCGAAGGAGCTGGCCTGGATACTGGGGCAGGGCGACTCGGTGAACATATACATGTTCGAGGGTGGTACCAGCTTCGGCTTCATGAATGGCGCAAATTTCCAGGGTGGACCGGCCGACCATTACGCGCCGCAGACCACAAGTTACGACTACGATGCGGCGCTGGACGAAGGCGGCCGGCCCCGGCGCAAGTTCATGTTGTTCCGCGATGTCATTGAGCGGGCCACTGACAAGACGCCGCCGCCATTGCCGCCAGCCCTGCCGCGGATGCGGCTTCCCATATTCACCCTGACGCAGTCGGCTTCGTTGTGGAGCAATCTGCCGGCACCAGTGCATGTCGACTTGCCGAAGCCGATGGAGCACTTCGGTCAGGCTTATGGCTACATTCTGTATCGCACCCGGCTGGATGGTCCCCACCACGGCCAACTGTATCTGGGCGACGTGCGCGACTACGCTGCCGTGTATATCGACCGGCAGCGGGTCGGCACGGTTGACCGCCGGCTGAAGCAGGTGGCGCTGGACATCGACACGGGGCCGGGCCGGCACACCCTCGACGTGCTCGTGGAAAACACTGGGCGGATCAACTACGGGCCACATCTGGCCGACGGGCGAGCTGGGCTGGTCGACCCCGTCATGTTCGATGGCAGGGTGCTGCATGGCTGGGATGTCTATCCATTGCCCATGCGCTCGCCGCGACAGATCCATGGCTGGAGCACTGTCCCGGTGACCGGGCCGGCGTTCCATCGTGGCTGGTTCGATGTGACGCAGCGTCTCGATACCTTTCTCGACGTCCGAGCCTTCGGTAAGGGCTTCGCCTGGGTTAATGGCCACAACCTCGGCCGCATTTGGTCCATTGGTCCGCAGCACTCGCTGTATCTGCCCGCACCGTGGATGCGCCGTGGCCGCAACGATGTCGTGGTATTCGACCTGCGCAGCGATGTCCGACCGACCCTGCGTGGCTTGGATACACCGCTATGGTCGACCCAAGCGAGACGGAAGTGAAGGATGTGTCGTACGCGGGCCATGACGCATTTCTCGCCAGCGGCAGTCCGGTGGCGCGCCGAGCGCTCAGCGCACCGGGTTACCCGCCCGCGGTGCGGGCAGGTAACTCGGGTATTGCCATCAGGGTGTGGTGCCCACGTTGAACAGCTGGAATTCGCGGATGCGCGCGGTGCCGGTGCTGGCCAGGATGTCCAGTCGCACCTTGGTCGTGGTCACAGCGGGAAAGTGATCGATCTTCATGTGACCGATGGCCTGCGCTCCGGCGACGGTCCTCCAGCCGTTGCCGGTCCAGACCTGGATGGCATATTTCTCGACGCGCTGCCCCACGTTCAACCATTCCATTGCAAGCGAGTGGTCGAGGGTGACCGGGTGCTTGAAGTCGACTTCGAGTGTCGCGTGATGCGAGCCTTTTGGTGCGGACCAGAAGGTGTCCTCGTTGTTGTCGAGCGCGGCGGCAACGTTAGGATTGCAGGGAAGATGGTGGCGTGCGAGGTTCTTGTCGGCACCATAGCGGGCTTTCAGTGCTTCGCCGAAGGCTTTGAGTCTGGCCACGTCGGCCGCGGGCAGCAGGCCATGTTCGTTTGGCGCGATGCCAAGCATCAGTTGGCCGCCACGGCCAACGCTGTTTTCCCAGATGTCGACCAGCTCAGCCACGCTTTTAAGCGTCTTGTTGCTATCGGGGTGCCAATACCACTGGAGCTTGTGCAGAGGCGTGTCGACTTCGACCGGTCGCCAGCGCACTTCGCCGTGACGATCGATCACGTTCCAGTTTTCGCCATGTATGCGGCCGTCCTCCTGACCGACCCAACGTACGTCACCGTAGCCAAACAGCGCGACGTCGGCGAACACCATGGTGTTCGGCTGATAAGTGCGCAGCTCGTTGACGTACTTCTTGAAAGCATAGACATGGCCTGCACTGCCAGCACCATCGAGCCACCATTCGACCAATGGGCCGTAGTTTTGCGCCAGCTCATCCATCTGGGCCATGTAGAACTTGTCATAGGCCTTGGAGTTCGCGTAGCTGGGTTCATGCCGGTCCCATGGCGAGAGATAGACGCCGAAGCCCATGCCTTCCTTGTGTGCGGCCAGTTCGGTCATCCGTACCAGATCGCCCTTGCCATGCTTCCACGGGCTGCTCTTTACCGAATAGCTGGTCTGGCCGGTAGGCCAGAGCGCAAAGCCATCGTGGTGCTTGGCGACCAGTACCACGTAGCGAGCTCCGGCAGATTTCGCTGCGCGCAGCCACTGCTCGGGATCGACGTGGTCGGGATTGAACACGGATGGGTTCGCCGTGCCGTTGCCCCACTCCTGGTTGAGGAAGGTGTTCAGGCCGAAATGCACGATCACTCCGAACTCAAGGTCCTGCCAATGCAACTGCTGCGGGGATGGTTCAACGTCGACAAAGTTTTGTGCCGTTGCCGGTATCGACCATGCGGTCGTTGCGATGGCAATGGAGATGCAAAGTGTCCTTAAGGCGGGCTTGATCATTCGTATTCCAAAAGTAGAAGTAAAGACGTCTAAATCGATTGAAGATTAAAATGTCATAACCGGGCTTTGTCAATGAAAAATAGTATGTTTATCAAGGTATTCCGTTACTCGGCTTGCCTCGTCTTCGTGTGCTTTATGGCGCCGTCATTTTCTGCGTCTAGGTCGCATGGATCGATCGTTCTCAAGGAGTTCGTAAGCATCTCTCCGCCAACGCCGAGGTGTCATGCGTCGACCATTGTGGATACGCCGGCTGGACTAGTTGCCGCATGGTTTGGTGGCAAGCATGAGCGCGCACCCGATGTAGGTATCTGGTTGTCGCGCAAACCGGCTGGGGGCGGTTGGAGTCGGCCGGTCCAGGTTGCCAATGGACGGCAGCCAGATGGGAGAAGCCTGCCAACGTGGAACCCGGTACTGTTCATGCCGCGACATGGTCCGTTGTTGCTGTTCTATAAGGTTGGTCCTGATCCAGCGCACTGGTGGGGGATGGTCATGACATCACTGGACGATGGAGTGCATTGGTCCGCCCCAAGGCGACTCCCTTCAGGGTTGCTTGGTCCGATCAAGGACAAGCCCGTGCAGCTACCCGATGGCAGCATTGTCAGCCCGTCGAGCAACGAGCTAGGTGGCTGGCACATCCACTTCGAGTTGTCTGATGATGCTGGCCAGACATGGCATCTGGCTGCGCCAGTCGGTAATCCACGGCACATTGCAGCGATCCAGCCCTCTCTTTTGTACTGGGGGCCGCACCTGTTGCAGGCCATTGGACGAACAAAGCAGAACCGCGTTTTTTCGACCTGGTCACATGATGGCGGAAGACACTGGTCGAATCTGGCGCTGCTAGACGTGCGTAACCCAAATTCCGGTATCGATGCGGTGATGTTGCGCGATGGTCGTGCACTGCTCGTCTATAACCCGACGATACACGGAAAGAACTGGTGGAACGGACGGGGCACGCTTGCGGTGGCGCTATCGAAAGATGGGATTCACTGGAGGCGCGTGCTTACACTTGAACATACTCCAGGGGCAGAGTTTTCGTACCCCGCAGTGATTCAGGCAAAGAATGGTCTAGTACACATTGTGTACACATGGAAGCGCTTGCGCATAAGGCACATTGTGCTTGACCCCAAGCGGCTCTAAATAAGGCTCATCTGTGCGATGCCCGGTAGCAGGCTGTTGAGAAGCACCGTCCTGCGTCAGGCTTCATAGCCATGGTGGTCAGAAACCCGCGGATCTGTGAAGGGTTCTACCCCGTCACCACGGACGCTTCAAGCATGCCTCTGGACGCCCCGCAGGGCTGTGGCGTTGTCCGGTTTTGGCCATGAGGTGGCGTCAGGGAAGGGCGATTAGGGCCAGTTATCTGGGGTAGCCGCCGTAGCCGTTGAGGAGTGCTGTTATGGCTTGAACCGGCGACCTGGCTCCCTCCAGGATGCGGGGACAGTCCATTCGGGTGGGCTGAAAGAAATTTAAGAAAGAATTAAGTCTGCTTAAAGAAACGCGACCTATGCTCGCCCTGAGCCGGAACCCCCGGGGGGGGCCGACCGGCATACACACAAGGCATCCAAAGATGTGCCTGTCGGGGAGGGGAGAATGTCATTCCGTCGTTTCAATCTAATCGCCGTTTCAATCGCAGCAGTCCTTTCAGCAGCAACCACGCAAGCCCGGCCAGGGCCATCACCCGAGCAGCCGTTCGGAGGTGCTGCGAAGTCGGTGTCGAATGGCCAGTCATCATCAAAGTCATCGCCCAAAAAAGTTGTCACGCTGAAAGCGGTATCGGTCAAAAGTCGCTTCATTTCCGCCAAGGGCCACAGTGCATTGAAGATGGACGTATCTGCCAGGGATACGCCGTTCTCCATCTCCACCTATACAGGTGCCTTCATGCACGCGGTCGAGGCGACCAAGGTCGCCGAGTTGTATCCCTACATGACCGGGATACAGAGTGCCGGCATTACCGGTTACGACCTGGTTTTTCGTGGTTTCCAGAGCGGTGCCAACGATCAGAACTCCATCCTGGTCGATGGGCTGCCGGGGCTGGCAACGCGATTCGGCTCACCAGCAACCATCGGGATCTCGCGTATTGATGTGGTGCGCGGTCCATCCTCGGTGCTCAATGGCGAGGAACAACCGGGCGGATTCGTCAACTTGATCACCAAGAAGCCCGAGCCCTATCCCCTGTATGAGCTGAGCAGCACCGTCACCACCTACGATGGAGCCGGCGTTGGCATCGGAGACAGGCCCGGACTTGACTTCGCGGCCGATTTGACCGGTCCGCTGGACAAGGACAAGCGCTTTCTCTACAGGCTGATCATGGAAGACTCGGACAAGGATACTTACCGTCACTCCAGTTACGACCGCAACGTCTACTTCGCTCCCAGCCTGACCTGGAATATCTCGGACAGGACCAGCCTTACCGCGGCTTATCAATACCAGCACCTGCACTACAGCTACGACACCTATCTGGTCGCGCCGGACAGCAACATCAACCTCGTGGCACCGATCACGACGCGTTACCAGGAGCCAAGCGACTACGAGAAGGAGCATGGCAGCGTACTGTCGCTGTTTTTCAACCATAACTTCGGTAACGGTATCAGCTGGAACATCGACACTCGCGACGTCTGGCATACCGACCAGGCGCACGGCTTCGATGTCACAGCAATCCGCCCGGACTTGCTCCACGTCGCTCGCCGCGCACGCGGTCAGATCAACAGGCGCCGATACGATTACGTTGATACCAATCTGCATATCCCCTTCGATACTTTCGGTATCAGCCATAAGACGGTAATCGGCCTTACCGCGGGCCGCGACACTTTGGATGCCAACCGACTGCAGTTCTTCAATGCGCCGGCCAAGGGTCCTGAATCGCTGGATATCTCGATCTACGATCCGGTGTACGGCCAAGTTCCGGCATTGTCAGATCTGCCCTTGGTGGCCAACGGTAGTGCCAAGCTACTGACAGACCGCTACTCGGTGACGGAGAGCTATGGCGTGTATTTCGCCGACATGATGAGCCTTTCCGAACACTGGAAAGCCACGCTTGGTTTGCGCTATGCGCGCAATCACGAGTCGATCGTCGAGCGGCGGGTCGCTGGCGTTCCAAGGAACAGCAAGACCAACGGAAAATTTCTGCCCATGTACGGTCTGGTCTACCAACCGAACAAGCATTGGAGCTACTACGCAAGCTACAGCACGTCTTACGTGCCGCCAGCGGCCAACGCGATCGACATCCACGGGGTCAACAGCTTTGTGCCGACGTGGGCCAGTCAGATCGAAGCAGGGAGCAAGGCCAACTTCATGGACGGTCATCTGTCGGCCACGCTGGCGCTGTTCCGTATCAACGAGAAGAACACATTCAGTCATTTCCCTTGCGCCTACGGCACCTGCTACCAGCAGTTGGGCAAGGCGCGCTCGCAGGGCGCAGAGTTCGAGGTCAATGCACGCCCCGTGGATAATTGGCAGCTGACTGCCGGCTACAGCTATACCGACGCTCGGATCACGGCATCGACCACACCGGTACAGGTGAACAGTCGCCTGCCAGACGTGCCCTAC
Organism: Dyella sp. A6; assembly: GCF_036320485.1. NCBI lineage: Bacteria > Pseudomonadati > Pseudomonadota > Gammaproteobacteria > Lysobacterales > Rhodanobacteraceae > Dyella > Dyella aluminiiresistens. The sequence goes on along the minus strand of NZ_CP132911.1, from coordinate 3,073,061 downwards.
AACAGCGCGCACGTCTGGTCACGCTATGACTTCACCAACGCCTCGCTGGAAGGACTGGGCTTTGGGGTGGGCGTTATTTACAACGGCGAACGTCAGGGTTTCAGCCCAACCAAGGTGGGTGTACCAATGTTGCGGCTACCCGCCTATACCCGGGTGGATACGGCGCTGTACTACAGCCGTGGGCCGTATGTGGTGACGTTCAAGGTCGAGAATCTGTTCGACAAGACCTACTACCAAAGTGCCGGGTTCAACGGTGACATCAATCTGCTTCCGGGCACTCCACGAATGTTCACCCTCTCGGTAAGGGCTTATTTCCAATGAAACGTCATGGTGAGCGCAACACAACGCCATTGAGGCGGCGAGGCTTGGCGCTGCTGGTCGCAGTTCTTGCTGCTCCGGTGGCAGTTGCAGCACAGCGACCGTCGGCGTCACAGCAGGTTGAGTGGCTGCTGCCGGTGGCGACCACGCATCCGGTTCAGACTCATGCTCAGGATGAAGCCGGCAAGCGCGTCGGCAGGCCATTACCGCAGCCCGAGCTGCTGCAGCCGACGCTCGACGGTTCGTTGCCGCTGTTTGTGCCTGCGCATGGCGCCGACTTTCACGGTTCGATCAAGGTTGGTTGCTCCGATGTTCTGCCCGGATTGGTGAGAGCCTGGATAAGCGCGTTCCACACGTTCTATCCCAGGGTACGAGTCGATTTTGGTCCGCCCTACGAAGGGACCCACGTGGCCGGCGAAATGGATGCCGGCCGGCTCGACATCGCCTTTGTCTCACGCGAGCTCAGGCCTACCGACGTAAGTGCTTTCCGCGCACACCATGGCTATCCACCATTGAGCATTCCGGTCTCGGGCGGTTCGTATCGGCAGTTTGGTTTCCTGGATGCAGTGGCGTTCTTCGTGAACAGGCAAAATCCACTTAGCCATCTGAGCCTGAAGCAACTGGATGCCGTATTGTCGCGCACGCGACTACGCGGCGGGCAGGTCACAACCACTTGGGGCGACCTCGGCGCCAAAGGTGCTTGGGCCGCTCAGCCGATCCATGTGTATGCGATCAAACCCTGGAATGGCTTCGAGGAGTTCGTACGTCAACGCGTGCTCGATACCGGCACGCAGCGTGGACACTGGCGGAAGGACCTGCACTTCGATCCGACGGTGTTTCCGATCGCCCAGCGCGTCGCCGCCGATCCCGATGGTATCGGTTATGCAGGGTTGGCCTTCATCGACGCCCCGGTAAAGATGCTGGCGATCGGAAGCAACGGTCACTATGTGGCACCGACGTATACGAACGTCGCCATGGCGACCTATCCGTTGAGCAGGTTGGTTTACGCCAATGTGAATGTGAAGCCGGGAAGTAGCTTGCCGCCAGCTGAGCGGGAGTTCCTCCGCTTTGTGCTTAGTCGGCAGGGGCAGCAGCAGGTGCTGGACGAGGCTGTGTTCCTGCCGCTGCGTAGTAACCAGGCGGCCAGTGCTCGTGCGTTGATCGGCAACTCGGTGCAAGGGGAAGGTCGTCCATGAGAAGGCATCAACCTATCAGGTGCGGCCTGCTCGGGCTGGCTTTGGCATCGCTGTGTGGCATCTGCTCAGCCGCTACACCTGGGCAGAAACTCGTAAAGCGCTTCACGTTACCGGCTGGTGCATTGGTGCAGGCGCTGGCGTTCGGTCCTGGTGGCCACGAGGCCTATATTGCCAGAGGGAGCGAACTGCTGGCCTACGATGCGGCTACCGGGCAGATGACAGGAACGCTGGCTTTATCCGGAACCGTCGTTGACATCGCAATCGATCCTGAGCATGCCACCGGCTATGCCTTGCTTGCCGATCCTGCACGGCTGGCGAGCTTCGGTCTGCGTCCGCTGCATTTGCTATGGCAGCAATCACTCGGTGGCGGCACGCCCAAAGCCATGCTCTACGACAGCGAGGCGCGGGCGGTGTTTATCGAGCATGTACATGGATCCGGCCTGGACAAAGTCGATGCGACAAGCGGTCGTCTTCTTGGGGCGCTGAACTTGTCCGGCACTCTTGGGCAGATGGCCATCGATGAGCGCGGTACGCTTTATGTTACCGATGGCTCGAACGACGCGATCGATGCTGTCGACGAGGCGCACATGAGTGATTTGGGCGCCATTCCGCTGTCGGCTTGCAAGAACCCGAGCGGGTTGGCAATGGACCCGGTCGGTCGTCGCCTGTTTGTCGGCTGCGCAGACGGTACACGCGCGGTAATCGATACCGACATGGGCTTCACATTCGAGCATCTGCCATCTTCGATGCGCGGTGCCTCGCGCATGCTGTTCGCTTTCCATCCCTTTGGTGCCGGTGGCTGGAAGGGGGCCGCGATCGGAGTGGCCGCCAACGACCGACTGACCCTGATCCGTATGCTGGCTTTCGTGAAATACGTTGCGGCCGGCGACGATCCGCTGCCGTGGCACTGCGAAGCGATGGCCATGGACCCAGTCACCCACCAGCCATGGCTTGCGATCGGTGGTACATCCGATGTTGGGAAGGGGGCGAACAAAACGGCCGAACTATGGACATTGGGACAGGCGGAGGGGGCAAGGCCATGAGTCGACGGATGCGTTCCTTCTTGGTCACGGTTGGCCTCGTGCTGGCACTCGTGTTCTGTATGTCATCCGCCAGCGCTGCGATGCTGCCCTGGTCGGCGCTCCACGGTAAGACCGTACTGCTGGTGACCGGCTCGACTGAACCCGGCCAGCCCAATGACGATGCCTTGGTACACCAGCACCTGGAGTCACTGGGCTTCAAGGTCAAGACGGTTGATGACAATGCGCCCGAGAGTTCCGCTCTGGGCGTCAGTCTGATCGTGATCTCTTCCACCGCTAACGCCAATCGACTGGGTGATCGCTATGCCGATGTCGCGGTGCCGATCTTCACCTGGAACACCTTCGACTATCCCAATTTGGGGATGACCGGGCCTGAGTTGCACAGGGATTTCGGTGTGGTGGATCCGATCCAGCATTTCGCCGATAGCTTCATGATTCTCTACGGCTACGGGGCGAGCACGACGTCGGAGATTGGTCGGGCGGTCGGGCTCAAACCGCAGTTGTTTGGCACGCTGTATCTGGAGCCTGGTCATGCCGGCTGGGGCCGTCCTGGCCCCGGTGCCACCGTGGTCGCCGATTTCAATGGCAGTCCGCATATGGCGGCGGTGTTCACCTACGAGCGCAATGCCAGCATGCTGCAACGACGGGTAGCTCCAGCGCGTCGGGTTGGCTTCTTTCTCGGCAACGGTAATTTCCATCTGCTAACCGCGGTACATGGACCGGCAGCACACGACCCACAGATGCGGAGTTGGGCGATCGGTCTGAAATTGTTCGACACAGCTCTCCGTTGGGCAGCCAGCCCGCCCCCGCATGTAGCGCCCTACGATCCCACTGCGCTCGACGCTCGGCTCCGTAAGGCGGCGCACGGCAAGAAGGTGCTGTACGTGGAACGTGTCAACGGCGGGGAAGGGCGTGAGGCAGACCAGCACATCGTGGCACACCTGCGCAGCTTGGGTTTCGACGTGGATGTCGCCGACCAGACTGCGCCACAGTCACGTGCTGACGGCAAGGATCTGGTGCTTATTTCCTCAACCTGTTCGAAGTACAAATTGGCCAACAAGTATGCCGATGTCGCAGTGCCGGTAATTTCGATGGAGGGCCTGGACGCCGATGCACTGCATCTGGCGGGTCGCCACCGGTATGTTGACTATGGCGAGCACGGCGAGGAGCACGAAAGTGACGACCCGCCCGAGAACTATCTGGACATTGTCGGTGCGGGCAACCCGATGGCGGCAGGCCTTACGCCGGGCCTGGTGCAGTTCAGCAAACATCCAGGCGTGCTGAAGTGGGCAGTACCGACGCCCGACGCTGTGGTGATCGCGACCCTGCCCAACGCTCCAGAGCAGCGTGCGATCTTTGGCTATCCCAAGGGTTCGGTAATGGCGGATGGCTTCGTTGCACCGGCCCGGCGGGCGCAGTTGCCGATGGATAACCCTACTTACGATGATCTCACCACCCAGGGCCATGCACTGTTCGACGCTGTGGTGCTCTGGTCAATCGGCGGGTGAATCGATGTTTTACCACCTGCCGTCGCTGGAGGGTGCCTCATCGGGCACATCCCCACTCCAGCGTTCTGGCAGGGCCTAGTGGCGTTCGTGTGTAGGGGAACTGGCGATGTAACTCCCTGGCTCAACGTGTACTTGAGCGCAGATAAATCCACCGGTCGGCCGGTTGGAGATATGAAGCGAAGGCATTGCCATAGTCAGGGTACGTCATGAAGCACGCATTCCGTTCGCGGTTGCTACAGGTCCATCGCTGGACCGGCCTGACCATCGGGCTGCTGTTCTGCCTCATGGCGGCAACGGGGGCGGCTATCGTGTTTCGTGCGGAACTTGAGCCGGTAATAAGCCGTAGTCTGCTGACCATACCAGTCTGTACGTCGCGCGTGCCGTTGGATGAGCTCGCCGCAAACGCAGCTGCCTTGCGGCCTGGGGTAAAACCCGACTATGTCCGCATAATTGCTGGAAAGCCGGGTGAACCGCGCATGCCGGTGGCGATAGTTCGCCTTGAGGATGCAGTTTTTGTGTATCTCAATCCCTGCACCGGGAAAGTGCTCGGCCAGCGCCCACGCTACGGCGGTCTTCTCGGCCGCATCGAGCAGATTCATCGCTTTCTCTTCATCGAGCACGGTCGGCTGATTGCGGGCACGTGCGCAATGGTCTTCGGGCTTTCGCTCATCATCGGCGGAGTCGTGCTCTGGTGGCCGCGAACACGCACCGGATGGCGGATGGCACTCGCGGTCAAAGCTGGCTCGCCTGCACGGTTATCAGCCTTCCATTTACACCGGGTAATGGGCGTATGCGCTGCGGCCGTCCTGCTGTCGCTGGTCCTGACTGGACTGCCCTTCGCATTCAAGTGGTACAAACAAGGCATCTACACGGTCACCGGTTCACGGATGACCGTGTCACCGATGTCGGTAGTACCGGCTCATGATGCCAGGCGTTTGCCACTCGAAACGTTCTGGCGCACGGCGCTGACGCTCGTGCCCGATCCGCAGGATGCGCTGATACACATTCCGTACAAGACGCGTGATCCCGTCGAAATATGGCTGATCGCCCATGATGCGCCGCATCCGAATGCACGCACGATGCTGTACCTCGATGCCTATAGTGGCAAGGTGCTTAGCTTCGTGCCGTATGCGAAGAACAGTCTCGGTTTTCGCCTGTATTTCTGGATGTTGTCCTGGCACACAGGACAATACGGCGGAGTGTTTGCACAACTACTGCTGCTCTTCGGTGCGCTATCGGTACCGATACTCGGATACACAGGCATACGCAACTTCATACGCCGTACCCGTGGTCCAGTCTCCGGCAACGCCACGTTGGAAGTGCGTGTCGCCGGCAGGACAGTCGAGGCCGACGGTGTGTGTGCATTCGAGCTCGTCGCGCGAAACGGAGGCAAGTTGCCCGCGTTTACCGCGGGCTCGCATATTGACGTCTACGTAGGCAGCTTCGTACGTCAATATTCGTTATGTGGCGACCCTCGAGATCGTCGACGCTACTTGATCGCCGTGTTGTGCGCCCCGGAGTCGCGCGGTGCGTCTGCGATGTTGCATGAGCGCGTAAAAACAGATGATCTTCTGGAGATCGGCCCTCCGCGCAACCACTTCGCGCTGGACGAATCGGTTTCCCACTCGCTGCTTCTCGCAGGTGGCATCGGAATTACGCCGATCCTCGGTATGGCTGAGAAGCTCGCGCGCGGTGGCGCCGAGTTCGAGATGCACTACTGCACACGCTCGCGCTCACGCACCGCCTTTCTGCAACGGATTGCGGGCTCGTCCTGGGCGCAGTGTGTGTCTTTCCATTTCAGTGACGAACGGGGCGGACGGCTCGATATCGACCATGTCCTCAGCCGGCAGCCGGTGGGTACACACCTCTATGTATGCGGTCCGGCAGGGTTCACTGACGCGGTGCTGGAAGCCGCGCATCGGCATGGTTGGGCTACGGAGCAGCTCCACAGCGAACGGTTTGCGGCCCAGGCGAAGCAACCGGTGATGACGCATGCGTTTGTTGTCCGGGCAGCAAGCACCGGGAGGACGTTTCAGGTCGCCGAACACGTGAGCATTGCAGCGACGTTGGCCGAACACGGGGTCGAGATCCCGGTGTCATGCGGGCAAGGAATTTGCGGAACCTGCGTAATGCGACTGATATCAGGTGAGGTTGAGCATCTGGACTCGGTGTTGACGGGGGTACAGCGGGAGCGCGGTTATTTCACTCCGTGTTGTTCGCGGGCCAAGGGGGAATATCTGGTGCTGGATCTCTGAAATCAGCGTCCGAGCGTCGACAGATCCATGCAACAAACGACAATCAAAGGGAGGGAGCATGATCAAAAAAACGATATTTGCGCTGACACTAGTATCGATGGGCCTGTCCCATGTCGGAGAAGTAAGTGCAACAGGTACAGTACCGCCGCCAGACAATCGAGGCTTGTCGCTGATCATCGAGTACCAGACGACACCTCCGAATCGACCCATGTTGCGACAAGAGCTTACGCAATCAACTGTTCAAACGTTCGCGAAATGGGAGCATGACGGCCGCCTCACGCACTACAAGCTGCTCTTCAGTCGATACGCGGATTCAGGGAACTGGGATGCGATGGCGATCCTCACATTCGCCACCCCAGCGTCCCTCTATCGCTGGCGTCGTGTCGAGGCAAGGGATCCGGGTGCGCTATCCACGAAAGCACTGGCGGCGGTGACGACCATTCGCACGACACCAGCAGATCTGAAATTCTCGGCTGCCACTGCGGCGCGTCTGCCGGATGCCGTCTATGTGGTCATTCCCTACAAGACGGAAGTGTCGGCTAGCGACTATCTGAAATATGCGAATGCCTACGTTATACCTCAGTTCAAAGGATGGATGGGTGAGGGCGTGCTGGCGAGCTATGCGATCTACATGAATCAGTTCCCGGCCGGACGTGCATGGAACGTGATCGCGATCCTTCGATACAAGGACCAGGCGGCGCTGAGCAGACGCGAGGCTGTCGTGGACAAGGTGCGCGCACGCCTGAAGTCGAATCCGGAATGGGAGGCGATCAGTGTTAGCAAGCAACATGTACGTGCCGAGGAACAGGTCGTTGTCGCCGACCCCGTCGTCTTGGGCCATTGAGCGTCTGTGCATGGAACCCTCATGAAAAAACTTGCTATTTCCTTTACCGCCGCCCTCATCGTGAGCAGCATGGCCATGGCCCGTGACCGTGACGCACCGGTGGATTCGCCTGACTGTACGACTACGTCTCCGCATCGTGTCGTGCTACTGGTCGACGAGATCGATAAGATCCGCAACTTTCCCGTCGTGCTCGCCGAGCGTCTCGGCTATTTCGACGAGGGGAAAGTGATCGTGACCGTCATGAACACACGGCACGATGTGCCTAGCGTGGACATGCTCAAAGATGGGCGAGTCGATGCGGTAATGGCTTATTACCACCATAACGTGGTCAATCAATCGAAAGGCATCGACACCGAAGCGATCGTCACTCTGGGCGTAACGCCTGGCGCGAAGGTCTATGTCGCCAATCAGGTGCGCAACAAGTATCGAAGCGCGACGGATCTGAAGGGCGCACGCATCATCACGGGTGGTGCGGGTTCCTCCAAGACAACGATTGCCAACGCACTCGTCTTGTCGGGTGGACACGGTCTTGGCGATTACACGCGGTTGCCCACGATGTACGCAAGGAACGTAGACACATTGCGTCGAGGTGAGGCGGACCTGGTTGTCGCACCGACTCCGGAGGGGGATCTGTACGAATCCCAGGGCGTGGGGTCGGTCTTCGCGGATCTGACAACCGTGCGCGGCACCAAAAAGGCTTTGGGAACGCTTTTTCCGTCGAGCACGGTGTACATGATGAGTGCAGAGGTGAAAGCACACCCTGAGGTTGCGCAACTCCTGGCCGATGCCTTCGTGCGCACGTTGCACTTCATCCACACGCATACGCCTGAGCAGATCATGGCAGTGATGCCGCCGCAGATCGTAGGCAAGGACCGCGGGGCTTACCTGAAGGAACTGAAGGAAGAAATCCCGATGTTCGATAACGACGGAAGGATGCCTGCCAAGGGCGCGACCAAGGAATGGCAGGTGCTGACCGCGGCCAATCCGTCGTATTGGCGTGTGAGGGTGAATGATACGTATACCAACACGTTCGTTGACAAGGCGCTGAAGGCCTATCGATGACGGCTTTGCGATTTGGCTCCCTGGCGGTCCTGACGTTGTTCTGTCTGGTTGCAGTAGCGGCGACGGGAGGGTCGACAAGTGCAGCTCCTGCTGGTTCACCCGAAGCGGATCAAGGATTGCACTGCCTGGGTGCTGACACTATGCAGACGCTTTTGTCGAACTGGGCGGGGGTTTTCAATGCGACGACGCAGGACGTGGCCGTCGTGGTCGGCACAGGCACTCGTTACTCTTCCGCTGGCGTGGCTGCCACGTTGGCTGGCAAGGCCAACTGCATCAGTTTCGCACGCGAGCCATTTCCATCGGAGCGCACATCCGTCGAGCACAGGTTGGGACGGAGACTCCTTGTCGTCCCGGTTGCAGGCGGTAGTTATGCCACGCCACATGGCACCTTCGCGCTGGCGGTCTATGTCAATCGTTCCAACCCACTTCGTGGCCTAGATCTCGCGCAGCTCGCAGCGATCTTTTCAGGGATGCCCGGACCAGGCCGGGACCATGCGCGGACGACCTGGGGCCAGCTCGGACTACGAGGGAGGTGGGCCAAACGTCCGATCCACCTGTATGGGATGACACCGCTGCGCACCTCCGGTAACCCGCCCGGCATCGTGAATTTTCTCGATGAGCGCGTCTTGCATGGACAGCGCTGGCGCGCGGATCTGCGGGTAGAGAGGGATAGTCCCGGCTCCACCGCGTTGACGGCTATCGTGCGACAGGTCGGGCGTGATCCGGATGGAATCGGCTACAGCGGCTTCGGCTACGCGAAGGGGGCTGTGCGCGCAGTGCCGATGTCGCTGCATACAGGCATGACCTACGTGATGGGTAGTCATGCTGAGGTCGCCGTCGGGCACTATGCGCTCGCGCGCCTGATCTACCTGGGCTTTCCGTCCACGCCCGCGGGAGGACTTTCGCAGCCGGCCTGCAAGTTTCTTACCTATGTGCTGAGCCCACGCGGTCAGCACCAGGTAGCGCGTGATCACATGCACTTCATGCCGCTGACGCCGATGCAGCGACACGATGCGCTTCTGGAACTGGCTCGCGATTGCGATACGACAAAACCGGCCTACCTGGATCGGAATGGCGCGGTGCGCATCGTTGGCTATAACGACATGCTCTGGATGTTGCAGGCGATCAATCGACTCTACGCGAAACGCTATCCTGGCACCCACTTCTCGCTGATTCTTGAAGGAACGCGCACTGCGCCGGCGGCCCTGGCTGAAGGGCGCAGCCTGTTTGCGCCGATGGGGGCGGAGTTCCTGCCTGAGGCATTGGCAGACTACCGTCGAAAAATCGGTAGCGATCCGCTGCAGTTCAGAGTGGCACATGCCGCGCTCGATCCGCGCGCGCGTTCATCGCCGTTGGCGATCTACGTTCATCCGGGTAACCCACTTGCCAGCATTGATCTGGCCCAACTGCGTCGCAGCTTCACCGGCGCCAAACCACTGGAAACCTGGGGGCAGCTGGGGCTGGCTGGAATCTGGGCGAAACGGCCCATCCATCCGTGCGGTCTGGCAGCGGACACCGCGTTAGGACGCTACATGCGTCGGCATCACTTCGCGGACGAGCATTATGCCGCCAACTACACTGGCTACCGTGAGTCCGTGCAGGTGATCCGGCGGGTAGCTGCCGATCCCGATGCACTATGCATTGCAGATCTCAACCAAGCCAATAGTTCGGTGCGCATGTTGAGCATCCGGCTTGGTGCAGAGCAGGGAGTCTCGACGGGATCAGCCGCGGACATCGTGTCCGGCCGCTATCCCCTGGACCGTTATCTCTACATCTACACCCGCGCACCTGAGGCTGGTCATCGCAACCTCCTACTTTGTCGTTACCTTACGTTGCTGCTGTCCAGGCAAGGGCAGCGGATAATGACTGCATCCCGCCCAGGCTATTTACCGCTTAGTCGCGCGCAACGGGATGTGGAGCGGGTCCGAGTCAGACGTCTGCTATGCGGATCGGAGGCCGTGCCGCGAGGGCATATGCCGATCGTCTTTCGTCCGCATCAGTGACTGATTTTCTCCAGTGCAACACCCTTGGTCTTTGGGCCGAAGATGCCGATCATCGCGATGCCTATCACCATGGCGCTTGCGATGAACGCCGCTACTGCCAAGGCGCCGCCGGCGTGGAGTAGGTAACCGATGGCAAGGCCGGCGAATGCGGCGGCGATGCGGCTCCAGGAGTAGACGAAGCCGACCGCGCGGGAGCGTATGCGGGTGGGATATAGCTCAGCCTGATAGTTGTGGTAGGCGTACGACATCACGTTGGCTGACAGGGTGAACAATACGCCTAGCGCGATGAGCACGAGGGGGCTGTTCGCCATGGCAAAAGCCAGCATGCTCAGGCCCATGACTACCAGGCCAATGATGATCTGTACCTTGCGCTCGATACGATCGGCGAACAGCACGCCAAGCAGTGGTCCAACCGGGTTGGCGATCGCAATGATGAAGGAATATTCGAGGCTGTGCGTAACGGTGACGCCGCGCGCGATCAGCAGTGTGGGTACCCATGCCGCAAACCCGTAAAAACCGATCACTTGCGCCATGTTGAACACCGACAACATCAGGGTGCGTTGGCGGTACTGTGGAGAAAAAATTTCCGCGAGACGACCCTGGCCGAGGCCGGTTTCCTCGGCATGAGCCAAGGCGGGCGGCGGTAGTGGCTTGCCGGTTTCCGCAGTCACGCGCAGTTCGATGGCGGTCATGATCGCTTCTGCTTCGTCCGTGCGCCCCTGCAGGGCCAGCCAACGCGGACTCTCGGGTATTCCCTGTACAAGCAGCCATACCAGCACGGCACCTATCGATCCAGTCAGCACCACCCAGCGCCAGCCGTCGATGCCAAGGGGACTGAGCGGAACCAGTAGCCACGCTAGCAGCGCCACTACAGGCACAATACAGAACGTGATGAACTGGTTCACGGAGAACGCGCGTCCACGCTCCGCGCTGGGAATCAGTTCGGAGATGTAGGTGTCAATGGTGACCAGCTGCACCGCAAAGCCCACACCTGCGATGAAGCGCCAGACATTGAGCATTTCACCGCTTCGTTGAAAGGCCATGATGGCGGTACAGGCTACGTACCAGACCAGTGACCAGGTGAATACCGGACGACGGCCGTAGCGGTCAGCCATGTGACCGAATAGAACCACGCCCACCCAAAGGCCTGCGAAGGTACAGAACACGAAGGTGCCGAAGCCGGCAATCTTGATCGAGTCGAGGTTGGCGAAGAATCCCAGGGATTGTGGCGTGAACAGCCCGGATTTCATCATGCCCGGGGCCACATAGCCGGTGAAGAAGAGGTCGTAGAACTCGAATACACCACCAAGCGAGATCCACAGGACGATCTTCCATATCGTGCGTGATGGTGGCAGCCGATCAAGGCGGGCGGCGATCTTGGCAGAAGCAGTTTCAGACACGTTGTTCACCTGTCGGCAGTGGGGGGCGGTCGCCGCGAAGGGCGCTTGAATCGTATCGGCGAGGGTAGGGCGGCATGGAGAATCGACCGGGTCTGGATGCGGGGACCCGGACGTGCCGCCGTGGCGTCTGGGTCGCCAGAGATGCTCAGAAGCTTACCTTCACGTCTCCATAGATCAGCCGACCGATGGGTGAATACGTGCCGATGTCGCTGGTGGTGAACTGGTTGCTGAAGGCGCGTGGGAAGATCGGCGGCATCGTGTTGCCGATGTTGTTCACACCGAGCGACAGCGTGATGCTCCTGTCGCTTGCGAGGTTTCTGGATGTCCAGGTGTACGAGCCGTGAATGTCCCACACGCTGTAGCTCGGTACCCGGATACCCGGGAGAGTGCCGGCGGCGCCCGTGTCGTTGACGTAGGAGATGTAGGTGTTTCCCAACATGAGGTTAAAGTTTCCGTAGGACCAGCCGAGTGTCGAATAGAAGCTTGCCTTCGGTAGCGTTCCGGCGAACACGCCAATGTTGCTGGCGTTACCAGCATATTGCTGGTACGAACCGCCCGCGAAGCGCTGAAACTTGTACGAATTGAATAGCATCCCCTTGCTAGAGAACTCCCAGGTTCCGTAATGGGCCATGGGGAGTACGTAGTCCAGTCCAAGCATCCAGGAATGCTCAATCAGGGTGCTCTGGTTGCGAAAGCGGTCGATGACGTAGAGCTGCGAGTACTTACTGGGGTCGGGCAGGCCGGTGGCCTGGTTGGTCAGGAAAGCCTTCAGCGATCCAGGGGTTCCGAATGGATCGGTGCCACCGAGGTTGGTGAAGTTGCCGGTGCTGACGCTGTCAAAGTAGGGCGAGGCCGACCCCAGGTCGTTCACCGATTTCAGGATGGTGGTGAAGTCCGCACCACCTGGGAAACCGTGCACGGTGATCGAGGAATAATCCGCAGTGAGCGTCAGGCCCTTAATGAAGTTCGGATAGAACGCGAATCCGATGGAGCGAGATGTCGAGGTGGACGGTTTGAGCGCCGGATTGACGCCGTCCTCACCATTGAAGGTATTCCCGACGCCGTACTGGCTGCCGAACACGATGCCAATGAGGCGGTCGGTGACGGGGCGGGTGTCGAACGGCCCATAAGCCTGGTACAGGGGCGGCGCTGCGAACGACTTAGTGTAGGTGCCATGGAGCACCAACTGGTTGTCGAAGGGTTCCCAACGGAATCCGAGCTTCGGCGAGTTACTGCTGCCGGCGTCGCTGTAGTGTTCGAAGCGGCTCGCGGCTGTGATGTCGAGCTCGTGGAGACCGGGGATGTCCATGCTGCGAGAGGTGATCGGAATCAGCGTCTCTGCGTACGCGGCACTCACGTTGCGGCCGTGGCTGAAGGGATCGGTGAACAGGCCGCCGCTCCAATTCTGGTCGTTGCCGGCAGTGGAGCCGGTGACTGGATCGGTGACGCGGCCATTCGGATCTGCGTGGCCGGAAACCTCTTCGCGTCGCCAACTGATGCCGAATGCGATGTTCACTCGACCTGCGGGTAGCTCGAACAGCTTGCCGACTGCGTGCGCATCCCAGGAGTAGAGTTTGCTGTCGCCGTGCAGCATCTCGGTGCCGAACACGTTTGCCAGCGCGGCCGCCGAGTTGCCGGTCACCGCGAATGGGTTGAGCGCTGGCTGCAGTACCAGCGGGTTGCCAATCGAATAGCCGCCGTAGACCTTGCTGTAGGCACCGCCAGCCACTGCGTTGCCATTGGAGTCGTACCCGCCGGCTACCGCCCGCGCCAGATTGGGCACGAAAATCAGGTTGGTGTCGCGCTCCGTCAGCTTGCTCTCGCTGTAATCGACGCTGGTATGCCAGGTCCATGCATGGGGCAGGTTGCCCTTGAGCCCGAAGGAAAAGCGATAGGAGTCTGTTGTGTCGAATACCTGTTTGGGCCGCGAACTATCAGCAAAGGTCACGCCCGCGGCGGCTGTGGTCAGCGGGTTGTAGGGCGCGCCGGCCGGCACGGTCAGCGAGACATGGGAGTAGGGCTGGCCTGCAGCGGCCCAGGCGGTGGACTGGACCTTGTTCTGCGAGAGCAGTAAGTCGCCGAAGGCCTCGATCTGGTCCGCGGTGAAGGGCTGCGAAGTCATATTCACGACCAGATTCTTGTGCTCCTGTCGCTGCAGGAGCATCGCGTATTTCGAATAATCGAATCCCTTGGACAGCTGTGTGGCGCTGGTAGCGTTGTAGACGTTCGGTGTCAGGGCCGCGTAGCTGCCGGCGGTTGCGGCGGAGCCGGTAGGAACCCCCGGCGTGAGCAGCCCGGGTGCAAGCACATAGTTGCCGCCGTCGACGACGCCCGGCAGACCGGTACCGGGAACGACACCGTACATTGGGCTCGTGAACGAGCGTGCGCTCTGGTACAGCGGACTGGTCTTGGCATCAGCGACAGTGGCCGTGAAGTTCATCGGGCCGATATCCCCGCCGAATGTTACGTAGGCGGAGCGGTCCTTATAGCCACCATCCGCCACGCCGTAATGCCCACCGAGCGTCACACCATGATAATCGTGCTTCAGAATGAAGTTCACCACGCCACCGACGGCGTCGGCGCCGTAGAGCGAGGAAGCGCCGTCGGTGAGCACGTCGACCCGTTCAAGCGCGGCGGCCGGAATCTGGCTAATGTCGACGAAGTTCTTGCTTCCGCTTAGGCCGGCGACGCCATCCAGTGCCATACGCCGGCCGTTGACCAGGACCAGCGTCGGCAGATTACGCAGTTCGACCTGCGAGCCGCCGGCGGTGAACTGGTTGCGGTTCTGCGCGTTGCTTGCGCCCGCATTGCTGCGGCCGGCGAAAGCGGGAATGCTCTTGCGTAAGGCTCCGAGCATGTTGCTCGAAACGCCAGTTTGGCGAAGTTCGCTGGCCTCGAGTGTAGTGACGGGAACGGCTGCGGTGTTTGGATCTATAGGAAGCAAGGTGCCCGTCACCATGACTTGCTTCAGGTTGCTGACTTTGGGTGCCTTGTT